>JAGXGM010000018.1 GCA_024636675.1 Hydrogenophilales bacterium
AGAGATCAGTGAAGTCATCCGCACCTACGGGGAAGAGCGGTTTGCTAAATCGATTGCGCGCGCGATTGTTGCGGCACGCCAGGAAGCAGCCATCCGCAGCACCGGGCAGCTGGCGAGTCTCATCGCCGCAACGGTCAAAAAACGCGAGCCGGGGCAACACCCGGCGACCCGCAGCTTCCAGGCTATACGGATCTACATCAACCGCGAACTGGAAGAGCTGAGCGCCGTGCTGCCGCAATGCGTGGACAAACTGAAACCCGGAGGGCGACTCGCGGTTATCAGTTTTCACTCGCTGGAAGATCGTATCGTCAAACGCTTCATGCGCGATGAGGCCCAAGGTGAGCAGGCGCCGCGCCGGCTGCCGATTCTCGCCGCCATGCTGAAGCCGGGGCGGCTGAAACTGGTGGGTCGCGTGCAGCGTGCGAGCGGCGCCGAAGTGGCGGCCAACCCGCGGGCACGCAGCGCCGTGCTGCGGGTGGCGGAACGCATGGGCGAGGGAGCATGAGTCGCTTCAACGTCGTCATGGCGCTGGCCTTGGTGGTGTGTGCGCTGGCCGTAATCCAGGCGCAGCATCGCTCGCGCACCTATTTTGTAGAGCTGGAACGGCTGAAGAAAGAGGCGCACGTGTTGGACGAGCAATGGGGTCAGCTGCAGTTGGAGCAGAGCACTTGGGCCAACCTGGCGCGGGTCGACAGGCTCGCGCGCACCCGGCTCGGCCTGGTCGAGCCGGCACATGACCGTGTGCGCATCGAAACGCTGGCAGACGCGCCATGAACTACCATTCCAGAAAACTGCTCAAGCTCAATCTTGCCCCCTGGCGCATGGCGACGGTGGGCAGTCTGCTGCTTGCCGGGCTGGCGGTGGTGGCGGGACGGGCGTTCTATTTGCAAGGCCTCAATACCGATTACCTGCAGGGCAAGGGCGATGCGGTGGCCAACCGCAACCTCACTCTGCCCGCGCATCGCGGCCAGGTATCGGACCGCAACGGCCAGTTGCTGGCGATCAGCACGCCGGTCGAATCCCTGTGGGCGCGTCCGGACGAGCTCAAGCTGTCCGGCGACGAGCGTGCGCAACTGGCCAGGGTGCTCGGCGTGTCGTCGCAGGCGCTGGAGAAAACGCTGGCGCGCAAGACGCGCGGCGAGTTCAGCGTGCGGCGCCCGGTGACGCCGGATCAGGCAGTCAGGATCGCCGCGATGGGAGTGCCGGGCCTGCATCTGCGCCGTGAATTCCGCCGCTACTACCCGGCGGGCGAAGTCGCTGCGCACGTGGTCGGCTTCACCAATGTAGATGATCTCGGCCAGGAAGGCGTCGAGCGCGCCTATCAGGACTGGCTGGCCGGACGCGAGGGCAAGCGCCGGATCCAGCGCGACCGTCGCGGCAACACCATCCGCGATCTGGCGCCGATCAGGACCGCGCAGATGGGCGGCAATCTGGCGCTGTCGCTCGATCTCAACATCCAGTACCTGGCGCACCGGGAATTGGCAGCGGCGATTGTGGCGCTCAAGGCCAAGGGCGGCAGCGTGGTGGTGCTCGACGCCAAGACCGGCGAGATTCTCGCGCTGGCCAACCAGCCGATCTTCAACCCCAATAACCGCCGCAACTACAAGCCGGGGCCGATGCGCAACCGCGCGGTGATCGACACCTTCGAGCCGGGCTCCACCATCAAGCCCTTCGTCGCGGCGGCAGTGCTGGAACGCGGCCTGTACCGCCCGGACAGTGTGATCGACACGCCGGAAACCTGGCGCGTCGGCGCCAAGCTGGTGCGCGACACCCATCCGCATCCTCAGTTGACGGTGAGCGAAATCATCCAGAAGTCGAGCAACGTCGGTGCGGTGAAGCTGGCCATGTCGCTGACCCCGCAACAATACTGGGAAGTGCTGCACCGCTCCGGCTTCGGTCAGCTGCCGGGGTCGGGCTTTCCCGGCGAGACTGCTGGGCGTCTGCGTGAGCCTGACACCTGGAAGCCGGTCGAGCACGCCACCATGGCGTATGGCTACGGCCTGTCGGTCAGCCTGCTGCAGTTGACCCGTGCCTACATGGCGTTTGCCAACGACGGCGAAGTGATGCCGCTGTCGTTCCTCAAGCGCGAGCCGCAGGAAATCGTCGGCGAGCGGGTGTTCTCTCCGGGGGTGGCGCGCAAAGTGCGCGCCATGCTGGAAGCGGTGACGCAGGAAGGCGGAACCGGCACGCGCACCCAGGTGCCGGGCTATCGCGTGGCCGGCAAGACCGGCACCGCGCACAAACTGGTCGACGGCCGCTACGCGCCCGATATCTTTCTGTCCTCCTTCGTCGGCATGGCACCGGCGTCCAACCCACGCCTCATCATCGGGGTGGTGATCGACGAGCCGTCCGGCGGGGTGTACTACGGCGGCAGCACGGCCGGCCCGGTTTTTGCGCAGGTGATGGCCGCCAGCCTGCGTCAGCTCGCGGTGCCGCCGGATGCGCCGGAAACCGCCACGCGGGTGACGCAGAATGCGCCGCCGGTGGTGGCGCGTGCGGGAGGAGGCGCGTGATGGCGAATCCCCAAAAGAACACAAGCAATCCGGCCGCGTCGCCGGCGATCCACGAATCCGTGACGCACATTCTGGAGCGGCTCGACATTGCTGTCACCGATCTCGTCAGCGACAGCCGCAAAGCCATGCCGGGTAAGGTGTTCGCCGCCTACCCGGGGGAGGCGCGCGACGGCCGCGATTTCATCGCACAGGCGGTGGCGCAGCGCGCCGACGGCGTGTTGTGGGAAGCCGACCACTACCAGTGGGATCCTGCGCTCGCCATTCCCAATGCCGGCGTGGTCGGGCTGAAAAACCGCATCGGCGAAATCGCCGCCCATATCTACGGTGAGCCTTCGCGCGCGCTGCATATGGTCGGCATTACCGGCACCAACGGCAAGACCTCGGTGGCGCACTGGGTCGCGCAGGCCTTCTCGCAGCTGGGTCGCAAAACCGCTGTCATCGGCACCGTCGGCAACGGCTTTCCCGGCGCGCTCACGCCGGCGCTCAACACCACGCCCGACGCCATCGAACTGCAGCGGCGGCTCGCGCATTACCGGCAGCAGGGCGCGACCGCGTGCGCGATGGAAGTGTCGTCGCATGGGCTGGCGCAGGGACGGCTCAACGGAACACAATTCAGCGTCGCGGTGCTGACCAACTTGTCGCGCGACCATCTCGATTACCACGGCGACATGGACAGCTATGCCGCCGCCAAGACGCGTCTGTTCAACTGGCCGGGGCTGGAGTGGTTGGTGGTCAATGTTGACGACGCCTTTGGCAAGCGGCTGGAAGCGGAGGCGCAGCTGGCGAGCGTCGCCGGCTACGGCTTCCATCGCGGCGCCGTGGTGGGTGAAAAGCTGCGCCTGTCGCAGGCTGGCCTGCACCTCGCGCTGCGCACCGACTGGGGCAATGCCGAAGTCGATGCGCCGCTGTTGGGCCGCTTCAACGCCGCCAACCTGCTGGCGGTGCTGGCCACGTTGCTGGTTTCCGGCGTGAAGCTGGACGCCGCCTGCCAGGCGCTGGCGCACATCACGCCCCCGCCGGGACGGATGCAGACCCTCGGCGGCAACGCCCATCCGCTGGTGGTGGTGGACTATGCCCACACCCCCGATGCGCTGGAAAAAGTGCTCGCCACCCTGCGCGAAATCGTCAGCGGCGGGCGCCTGATCTGCGTCTTCGGCTGCGGCGGCAACCGCGACCGTGGCAAGCGTCCGCTGATGGGGAAGGCCGCAACTGCAGGCGCCGACGAAGTCTGGATCACCAGCGACAATCCGCGCAACGAGGATCCGCGCCACATCATCGACGACATCCTGGCCGGCACGGGCGGCAAGCCGCGCGTCGAGCCGGATCGCGCACGCGCGATTTTCGAGGCCATCGGCGGCGCGCATCACGGCGACGTGGTGGTGATCGCCGGCAAGGGCCACGAGGAATACCAGGAAGTCGCCGGCGAGCGGCTGCTGTTCTCCGACGTGGCTGTTGCCAGGAAAGCCCTGGAGGCATGGACATGAGCATGATGCGTTTGTCCGAAGCCGCCGCCATGCTCGGAGTGCCGTTCGATGGGGTGGATGCCGAGGTGCAGCGCGTCTCCACCGACAGCCGGAGCATTCAGCCAGGCGATCTCTTCATCGCGCTGCGCGGCGAGAAATTCGACGGTGGCAAATTTGCAGCGCAGGCGCTGCAGCGGGGCGCGGCCGGCGTGGTGCTGGACGCCGCACAGGCGCCCGATGTGACAGCGGCCATCCGCGTCGACGACACCCGTCTCGCGCTCGGCAGACTGGCCGCCGTCTGGCGCCGGCGTTTCGCGATTCCATTCGTCGCCATCACCGGCAGCAACGGCAAAACCACGGTGAAGGAAATGCTGGCGGTCATCCTGCGGCTGGAGGCGGGTTCCGACGATGCGGTGCTCGCAACCGAGGGCAACCTTAACAACGACATCGGCTTGCCGCTGATGCTGCTGCGCTTGCGCCAGACCCATCAGTTCGCGGTGCTGGAAATGGGGATGAACCACGCCGGCGAAATCGACTATCTGACGCGGCTGGCGCGGCCGGACGTGGCCTTAGTCAACAATGCGATGACCGCCCATATCGGCTTTCTCGGCTCGATAGAAAACATTGCGCGCGCCAAAGGTGAAATCTTCAATGGGCTGTCGGACGCCGGCATTGCCGTGTTCAACGCCGACGATGCGCACGCCTTCTTGTGGCGCGACGCCAATGCACGGCGCAGCGTGATCGATTTCGGCATCAGGCAGCCGGCGGCGGTGCGCGGGCAATTTCGCCCTGCTGCTTTCGGCTCGGCGCTGACCCTCGTCCTGCCCAATGCCCGCCTCGACATCGCGTTGCAGGTGCCGGGCGAACACAATGTGATGAACGCTCTTGCCGCCGCCACGGCTGCCTTCGCTCTTGGCATCAGCCTGCCGAGCATCGACGCCGGGCTATCCGGTTTCAGCGGGGTTAAGGGCCGCCTGCAAAGAAAACCAGCCCTGAACGGCAGCACCTTCATCGACGACACCTACAATGCCAACCCGGATTCGGTGCACGCGGCACTGGCGGTGCTGGCACAGCAACCCGGCCGAAAAGTGCTGGTGTTGGGCGACATGGGCGAACTGGGTGCCGCCGCCGCGGCAATGCACGCGCAGATCGGTCTTGCCGCCCGCGACGCGGGCGTCGACCGGCTGCTGGGCCTGGGTGAACTGAGCCGGGAGGCGGTTGGCGCATTCGGCACCGGTGCGATGTTTTTCGAGCGCATCCAGGAACTGCTTGCCGAACTCGAGAACGAACTCACGCCTGGCACCTTCGTGCTGGTGAAGGGCTCGCGTTTCATGCAGATGGACCGCGTGGTCAATAGTTTTACAGAGTGCCCGGCGACCCCACAGCCCGGGCACGAGGGACACTGACATGCTGCTGTGGCTGTTCGAATATCTTGGCCAGGACATCCGGGCATTCAATGTCTTCAGTTATCTGACGCTGCGCGCTGTGCTGGCCACGCTCACCGCGCTGACGATATCCTTCATCGTCGGGCCGGCCGTGATCCGCAAGCTCACCACGCTGAAAATCGGCCAGTCGGTGCGCAGCGACGGTCCGCAGACGCACCTAATCAAGGCCGGCACGCCGACCATGGGCGGCGCGCTGATCCTGGTTTCGGTCACCGTCACCACGCTGCTGTGGGCCGACCTGTCCAACGACTATGTCTGGGTCGCGTTGCTCACGCTGGTGGGTTTCGGCGTCATCGGCTGGATCGACGACTGGCGCAAGGTGGTCGAGAAGAACTCGCGCGGCCTGGCCTCGCGCTGGAAGTATTTCTGGCAGTCGCTGATCGGCCTGGCGGTCGCGGTCTACCTGTGGCAGACCGCCTCCCTGCCCGCGCACA
>JAGXGM010000019.1 GCA_024636675.1 Hydrogenophilales bacterium
CGAGGAACCGGCACCCTGGATCTGGATGTTGACGTTGGGGTAGTTGCGCTTGTAGGTCTCGGCCCACAGCGTCATCAGGTTGTTCAGCGTGTCGGAACCGACGCTGGTGAAGTTGCCGGACACGCCGCTGGCCTTCTGGTAGGACGGCAGGGCCGGGTCGACCTTGACGGCCTGGGCAAGTGCGACCTGGCTGACCAAAGAGCAGGCCAGGAAGCCGAGTGTGGCGACAATTTTTTTCTGAACCATGTGCTTAATCTCCAATGAAGTAACGAGGGGCTTGGACTTTTATCCAATTGCAAAACTGCACGAACGACTTCCTTCGTTCAGCGAGCGCTACGTTAGGGATTAACTGTTACGGTTTCGTGACGACACCGGTTTTTCCCGGAACCGGGTCTGGCTGCATTCCCAGAACTACAAGAGGAAACCGGCGACGCAAGTGGTGTTCAAGCGGGTTATTCGCTCATCGGAAATGTGACCAATAGGCACAGACGCCAACGTTCGGCCTGCACTGAATGGCTGTTTTTATCGACCAGGGATGAGCGGCAATGGTCAGGTCAGGGCAAGAGCAGCCTGCGCGGGCAGTTTACGGCTGCCCTGCTGCGTTAGAGAGGGTCTGCGCAGTGGCTTGCGGCAGGGCGACGCTGTCGACCTGCCGTTTTTCAGTATCAGCCAGGCGCGCAAAAAACAAATTTCCAGTCGCTGTAAGCCGGCTGGTCATCGAATGCCCGGTAAGCAGATGGAAAATTCGCCTTCCTGAACGGTTCGCCTTCGGACAGGCTGTACACCCCGGCAATGCCGCCGTCCTGGGCTTTCACCACCCCCCATTCCGCCGATCGGGTCATGGGATCCGGGTAGATGCGGCGCAGATGGCGCACGGTTTGGGGAAAGCGCGGATCCTGGATCAGCTCGTCGAAATTTTTCGGCAGCCGTCTGGGCGTTCCGGTCGGCAGCGGCATGTTCCAGAAACTTTCGATGGCCTGCCGATACTGGTCGCCTGCGAACAGCAGTTCCTGTTCCTTCTGGCGCTGGCTGGCGGTATGCCACAGGGTGCCCGCGGCGGCCACGGACATGCCCATGATGGCGATCAGGAACAGCAGCCCCAGCAGGGTGAATCCGCTCTGGCAGGCCGCCGCCGGCAATGGACGGTTGACGATAGGCATCAGGCTGTCAGCGGTGTGCGATGGTGAATTGAATCTGAAGCATTTCTGCCATTTCTGCGCCAGATGGTTGATCAGGCCATCGCCCGGATGAACGGCCAGATGGCCGCATTCCTCTTCGTTCAGTTCGTTATCGTCATGCATCGAGCCCCCCGTTCGGCAGCAAGCATAGGGGTGCGTAATGACAGCGCCATGACAAGGCGCAGATTCAAGATTCAAGATTCAAGATTCAAGATTCAAGATTCAAGATTCAAGATTCAAGATTCAAGATTCAAGGGACAAGGGACAAGCCAGGAAGGTCGGTCCCGCCTGACAAGGGGCCCCTTGCGACTTGTATCTTGCAACTGAACCTTGCATCTCGATGACTCTTGAAGCCCGCAAAGTGGGCGCTCTGCATTCACGCCATTCACGCGCGCGTAACGATGGGGGGCCTATCGTTCGAAGTCTCCCTCCTGCCGCCCCGCTTTTATATATGAGCCAACAAGAAATGCGTCTGCACCTGGAACACATCCTGGAAAAGGCGCGGCTGATGACCCTGCTGCAGCCGGTTATCGACCTGACCGAGGGGCGGGCGATGGGATACGAGGCGCTGTCGCGCGGGCCGTCGAACAGCCCGCTGCACGCCCCGCAGGCGCTGTTCCGCGTGGCCGAACAACACGGTCTGCTGACGGCGCTGGACTGGGCTTGCGTGCGTGTGGCGCTCAAGACCTTTGCACGGTTGAATCTGCCGGGACGGCTGTTTGTGAACCTGTCGCCGGGCAGCCTGCTGGACGCGAGCTTTACGCCGGCGGCGTTGCTGGCCGAACTGGATAATGTCGGGATAACCGGCAGCCAGGTCGTGATCGAAATCACCGAAAACGCGACCTCGCTCGACTACGGGGATCTGCGGCAAGCAGTGTCCCGGCTGCGTGCGGCCGGAATCGAAGTGGCCATCGACGACCTCGGCGAGGGTTTTCCAGCTTGCGCCTCTGGGCGGAAATCAAGCCGGCCTTCGTCAAGATCGACAAGCATTTCATCACCGATATTCACCTGGACCCCCACAAAATCCAGCCACGTTCTGGGTTCGGGAACGGGGAGCGGAACAGCCTGCAGCACCCCGCCGTAGCTGCCTCCCAGCGTGCCGGTTACGCTGCCCGACACTACGAACTTGTAGTCGAAAGCCGAAGGCAGGTTGGCGAAACTCAAAACGGTGTAATCCGTCAGTGATATCGCTGATGATCGTGTTGTTCAGGTTGTCCTTGAAAGGCACCGAAAAATTCTCGACGGCGAACTTCTGCCCCGCGAATTAACGCGCCGGTATGACACGTTCGGTCCTGGAAAAGCCATACGCGGTCCCGACCATTGCCCCCGCCGCCCTCATTGTCATCAAAGGATCACCTCGCGGCGCGAGGATTCGTACTTCGGCCAAACGAGGGATATGCCATGGACACAAAAAATGAAGCACTGGAAAAGCAGGCCGATCTTCTGGCAGCGGAGGCGCTGCACGAACTTGGCAGCACGCCCGCCGACGAGCCAGACGACTACACCGAACAATGCAATTACGCGGGATGCTATCCGTGGCTGGCGGAGGTGATCTGCGCGCACCCGTATGAAAGCGCAGTTCGCTCTGCCCTGCACAACGACTATGCGGCGGAGGACGACATTGACTTTTTCTGCTGATTGTTTCGGGTTGTCTTCATCAACCCGGGCAAACGCCGCCGGGCAAAACGAGCGGCAGGCCAGAAACTTATCGGTGCGCAAAAAAACACCCGCCATGAGGCGGGCCAGGGAGATGGCGCACAGCGCTGGCCGTTCCGGTCGCATGCGGGCAAACCGCCCAGCGTCCGGTCCCCTGTGACTGCCGAATGAGTCGCCTCATGTCATCTCGTCGCCTTTAACAAAAGGGTCACACGTGGTTCTTATGATGGGCTCACCTCCGCAACAAACCTGTCTGGAAGTTCGCAATGCACACCGCCCGTCCCTGTATCCCGATGCCGCCCGCACGCGGCTTCACCCTGCTCGAACTGCTGGTGGTGCTGGTCATTCTTGGCTTGCTGGCCGGGTATGTCGCGCCGAAGTATTTTTCCCAGATCGGCAAGTCGGAAGTAAAAACCGCCCAGGCGCAGATCGGTGCGCTGGAAAAGGCGCTCGACCAGTACCGCATCGATACCGGCCATTACCCCAATAACGAGCAGGGCTTGGCTGCGCTGAACGCGAAGCCGGCAGACGAGGCGCGCTGGGACGGTCCCTATCTGAAAAAAGCGGTGCCGGACGACCCCTGGGGCAAGCCCTATCAATACCGCATGCCGGGCGAGCACGGCGAGGTGGATATTTTTTCCTTTGGCCGTGACGGCGCCGCCGGCGGCAGCGGCGACGGCGCCGATATCGGCAACTGGTAAATGCGCTATCGGGTAAAAGCCTTGCGCCCCGGCACCGGCGTGTCCGCACTGACGGTGGAAGCGCTCGACGAGGCCGAGGTCACGGCACGGCTGCAGCGCGAAGGCGCGCAGATCCTTTCCATCGTCGCCGAGCGCGGCAACTGGCTGGCGACGCGCCGCGCGCGCTTTCCGCTGCTGCTGTTCACGCAGGAACTGATCGCGCTGCTGGACGCAGGGCTTAGCTTGACCGAAGCACTGGAAACGCTGGCCGAAAAGGAAACCAGGCCCGAGTCGCGCCAGCTGATCGAACGCCTGCTCGCCAGCATGCGTGAAGGGCGCCCGTTCTCGGCCGCCCTCGCGGCGCAGGGCGATGCGTTTCCGCCCCTGTATGCCGCCACGGTACGCGCCGCCGAAAGCACCGGCGACCTCTCCCCTGCGCTCGCCCGCTACGTTGGCTATCAGAACCAGATCGACACGGTGAAGAAGAAAGTCCTCTCGGCGTCGATCTATCCCCTGCTGCTGATCGGCGTCGGCACGCTGGTGATCGGCTTTCTGCTCGGCTATGTGGTGCCGCGTTTTGCCACGGTGTATGCCGACTCCGGGCGCGACCTGCCATGGATGTCGCAGATGTTGCTGGCCTGGGGCGAGACAGTCGAAGCGCATGGCGTCTGGATTGCGCTGGGGGCGGCGGGCGTCATCGCCGGCCTCGTGCTGGCGCTGGCGCAGCCCGTCACCCGCGCCGCGCTCACCCGTCTGGCCTGGCGTACGCCGGCGATTGGCGAACACCTGCGCACCTTCGAACTGGCACGCTTTTACCGCAGCATCGGCATGCTGCTGGTCGGCGGCATTCCGATCGTTTCTGCGCTCGGAATGGTGTCCGGCCTGCTGTCCGCCCATCTGCGCAGCGGCGCGGCGACGGCCATGGAAGCGATGCGCCGCGGCGAAACCATCTCGGCCGCGTTTGCTCTCGGCGAGCTGACCACGCCGGTGGCCGCCCGGCTGCTGCGCGTCGGCGAAAAAAGCGGCCGCATGGGCGAAATGATGGAGCGCATCGCCATCTTCCACGACGAGGAAATGGCGCGCTGGGTGGACTGGTTCATCCGCCTGTTCGAGCCGCTCCTGATGGTATTCATCGGGCTGACCATCGGCCTGATCGTGGTGCTGCTCTATATGCCTATTTTCGAGCTGGCGGGGTCGATCCAGTGAACGCGCCGCAATCTGCCCTCACCCCGGCCACGCTGGCCGTCCTGCGCCAGGAAGCGCAGGCCTCTGGCCAGCCGGTCATGCTGCGGGTGCAGGAACAGTTCGGCCTCGATGCCGATGCCATCCTGCACCTGCTGGCCGCGCACAGCCATCAGCCAGCCTTCGACATGGCGGCACTGAATGCGCTGACGGTTGACTTCGGCCAGCTGAATTTCAACGAAGCCGCACGACGGCATTGCCTGGCTGCGCGCGACGCCGATGCGCAACGCTGGCTGCTGCTGACCGACCCATGGGACAGTGCCAGCCGCGCCTATGCCGCGCACGTACTGGGCGTGCCGTTCAAGACCGGCCTGGCGCATCCCGCCGATCTGGCTGCCCTGCTGGCGCGCCACGAGGAAGGCCTGCGCGCGATGGAAGGCGTGGGCGGCGGCGGCGTGCAGTCGGCGCGGGATTCCGGCGCCGAGGCGCTGTCGTTCGCCAGCATCGCCGAGGACGCCAGCCCGGTGGTGCGGTTGGTGCGCTCGACGCTGTACGACGCGCTGAAGGCCGGCGCCTCCGACATCCACCTGGAAACCGATCCGCGCGGACTCACGGTGAAATACCGCATCGACGGCGTGCTCTCGCACATTGCCCACGCCCCGGGCCTGGAGGTGGCCGAACAGGCGGTGTCGCGCATCAAGGTGATGGCCGAGCTCGACATCGCCGAGCGCCGGGTGCCGCAGGACGGCCGCTTCAAGGTGGCGATCCAGGGCCGAGAAGTCGACGTGCGGGTGTCGATCATGCCGAGCGTGTTCGGCGAGGATGCGGTGCTGCGCATCCTCGACCGGCAGGCGCTGTCGGAGGAACTCGCCGGGCTGACGCTGCAAGGTCTGGGCTACGCCGGCGCGACGCTTGCGCGCATCCGCAAGCTGGCGGCCGAGCCCTACGGCATGCTGCTGGTGACCGGCCCGACCGGCTCGGGCAAGACCACCACGCTGTATGCGGCGATTTCCGAAATCAACCACGGCCGCGACAAGATCATCACCATCGAAGACCCGGTCGAATACCAGCTGCCCGGGGTGCTACAGATCCCGGTCAACGAGAAGAAGGGGCTTACTTTCGCGCGCGGCCTGCGCTCGATCCTGCGCCACGACCCCGACAAGATCATGGTGGGCGAGATCCGCGACGCCGACACCGCGCAGATCGCGGTGCAGTCGGCGCTCACCGGCCACCTGGTATTCACCACCGTGCACGCCAACAACGTGTACGACGTCATCGGCCGCTTCATCCACATGGGGGTCGACCCCTACAGCTTCGTCTCGGCCCTGAACGGCATCGTCGCACAGCGCCTGCTGCGGATGAGCTGCCCCCACTGCGCGGAGGCGGTCACGCCCACGGACGAACTGATGAAACTGTCGGGGCTGCCCCCCGAAAAAACCCGCGATTTCACCTTCCGCCAGGGCAGCGGCTGCGGCCACTGTCGCGGCAGCGGCTACAGGGGACGGCACGCGATTGCCGAAATCCTGCTGCTCACCGACGAGTTGCGCGAGCTGATCGTGGCGCGCGCGCCGATCGGCCAGATCAAGGAAGCCGCCGAGCGCGGCGGCACCCGCAACCTGCGCGACGCCGCGCTCGCGCTGGTGAAGTCGGGCGACACCACGCTGGAGGAGATCAACCGTGTCACGCTGGTCGGCTGAACCCCTGCGCATCGCGCTCGCGCCCGGCGAGGCAGCCTTGCTGAATCCGCGCGGCACACGCGTACTGACTACGCATGCGCGCAGTGCAACGAGCCTGCTGCCGCTGCTGGACGAGGCGCTTGGTGATCCGGCCTGGCGCAGCAGCCGGGTCGAGGTGGTGCTGTCGCAGCACTTCGTGCGCCACGTCCTCACACCACCGCCCGGCAAGGCGTTGCGCCGGAACGAGGAGGCGGCGCTGGTGGCCGCCAGCCTGCGCGAAATTTACGGCGATGAAGCGGCGCATTGGCGGGTGCAGGTGCACGGCCAGCCGCCGCAGGCCGGACTCGTTGGCGCAGCGATCGACGAATCGTTCGCGCAGCAGCTGGATGCGCTGCTGGCCCGTCACGGCTTCCTCGAAGCGGCCATCCGCCCGCTTTCCAGCATCGCCGCGCAGCGCCTGCCGAAGAAATTTGAGGGCTGGTGGGCGCTTGTCGAGCCGGGCTGGCTGGGCCTGTTCGGCGGGGCAAATGGTGTCTGGCAGCACCTCGCCGGCCAGCCGGTCGACGCCGACTGGATCACGGCGCTGCCCGGACTGATCGAGCGCGAGGCCGGCTGGTCGACGCTGCCCGCGAAGCCCGCGGTGTGGGTCCAGGCGCTCGGGGTCGGCGCGGTGTCAACGCCGGTTGTCGACAACGCGCGCTGGCAGATGCTGCCGTGCGACAGCCAGGTTCGCGGCGCACTGGCGCTGGCAGGCATATAAAGATGGCGCGTCTTGATTTCGATTTTCATGCGCGACCGGCGCGCCCCGGCAAGCTGGGCATCGGGCTGGCTCTGGCCGGCGTGGTGGCGCTGGGCGGGTCCATGAGCAATCTGCTGGCGGCACGCGCAACCGAAGCCGGGCTGGCACTGCAGATTGCCGCGTTTGAGCAGTCCCGCCCACCCGCAGCGGTCAAATCCGCCCAAGCCACGGATCAGGTAGCGAAAACCACTCAGACACGGATCGCGGCGCAACTCGCCTATTCCTGGCAGCCCGCTTTCGACGCGCTGGCCACCGCGCGCAGCAGCAAGGTCGCGCTGATCGCGCTCGACGCGGTGCAGGCCAAGTCGCATATCAAGCTGGTGGCCGAAGCGCGGCAACTGGCGGATGCCGTCGCATTCATCGAAGTCCTGCAACAGCAGCCGGGGATCAGGCGCGCCGCGCTCACCCAGCACGAAGAGCAGGCGGACGACGCGCAAAAACCCGTGCGTTTCAATATCGTGATGGAGCTGGAACCATGATCGCGCTGCGCTGGCACCTGCATCAATGGGTACGCCGTCTGGGGACCACCGGGCTGGTGGGGCTGGGCTTGCTGGCGGCCGCTGTGCTGCTGCAGCTGATCCAGGTCGGGTCCCTGCAGCGGACAGCCGTCGCGCAGCATGAAAAACTGGCCGCACTGCGCCTGGCCGCGGCCGCGCACGCCGATCCTGCGCCGGCCCCGCTCAATCCGCTGGCCATGTTGCCGCCGACGGGCGAAGCCTCGGAACGCATCGGCGAACTGGAACGGCTGGCGCATGCGCACGGCATGCGTTTGCCGCGCGGCCAGTACAGCGTATCGCCGCTGGCGGGCACGACGCTTGCGCGCTGGCAGCTGGTGCTGCCGGTCGAGGCGCCCTACCCTGCGCTGCATGCCTTTCTCGCCGCAGTGCTGGAGCGCCTGCCCAACCTGACGCTGGACGAACTCGAGCTGAAACGCGAGCACATCGAGGCTAGCGAACTGCAGGCCGAACTGCGCCTGAGCCTGTTCGTGGAGGCCGCGCCATGACCCAAAAACGGCGTCGTTCAGTTTTGTATCTCGCGCTGGCTGGCGTCGCCGCCTGGTCGGCCTGGCTGGCGGTCAACGAACCGGCGGGCGACGCCGACACCGATCTGGCCGGGGTGGCCGAGCCGGCGACGCGCGCACCGCTTCCCGCAGCCCTCGACCACGTAGTCGTTGCCGCGACGAAGCCGCAGGAAGCCGCATCGCGGCTGGCACTCGCCCGTGCCAACCTGTTCCCCGAGCAGACCTGGTTCGTTGCGCCGCCCGCGCCGCCACCGCCGCCCGATGTGCCGCCCCCGCCGCCGCAGGCGCCCGCATTGCCGTTCAGCTACATGGGACGCTGGCAGGAAGCCGGTCAGACCACGTATTACCTGGCGCGCGGCACGTTGCCGGTCAGCGTGCGCGCAAGCCAGGTGCTCGACGGCGTATGGCGGCTGGAGTCTGTGACCGGCGGCCAGCTGAATTTCACCTATCTACCGTTGGACCAGACGCGCAGCCTGCGCACAGGAGATTGAGTTGCCGCCTATCCGCCATTCCATTCTGACCGCCGCACTGCTCGCCCTTGGTCTGACCGGCTGCGCCAGCACCAGCCTCAACGAAGGGCGCGAACTGATCGCCGCCGGGCAGACCGAAGCCGGCATCGCCCGTCTGCGCACGAGCATGGCCGAGGAGCCAGATAACATCGAGCTCAAGGCCTATTACCACACACAGCGCGAGCGACAGACCAGCAATCTGTTGACCCAGGCGCAGCAGGATATGGACGCACGACGATTCGACGCTGCCGAAGCCACGCTGCGCAAGGCGCTGGCACTGCATCCCGAGAATCCGCGTGCAGGCATGCTCCTGTCCAACCTGGCCACGGCACGCCAGCACGAGCAGGCCTTGCAAACGGCGAGCCAGGCATTGGCGGAAGCCCACCCTGCCGAAGCGGAACAGGCAGCGCGCCTGATCCTGGCGCAGTCACCCGGCCATGCCGGTGCGCTGGCACTGCTGCAGCAGATCCAGGCGACGCGCACCGCCGATGAACTCAATCCGCGCGAACTGGACGCGGCCTACCGCAAGCCGATCACCCTGGAATTTCGCGATGCCGCGCTGCGCAATGTATTCGACATGATCGCGCGGCAATCGGGCATCAATTTCATCTTCGACAAGGACGTGCGGCTGGATACGAAAGCCACGCTGTTCACGCGCAACACGCCAATCGCCGACGC
>JAGXGM010000020.1 GCA_024636675.1 Hydrogenophilales bacterium
GAACAACAGTGCGGAGCGCACTGCCTGGCTACCGGCATTTTTGGCTTACTACAACGCCAGAAGGCCTCACTCGGCCCTCGGCTACAAACCTCCAGCTTCACGGCTTGCCGGGAACAACCTATTGCAACTCAACAGCTAGGCGACCAACCCGTCGGGCCGGGCCAACTGCTCGGCCAGCGCGGCCAGGAAGCGCGCGGCGTCGACGCCGAACACCACACGGTGATCGCAGGTCAGCGTCAGCAGGCTGCCGTCATCTCGTGGTGCCGCCACCGCCAGGATCGCCGCAGCGCCCGGCGGAACGACAGCATCGAACTGCACCACTTCCGGGAACATCCCCAGGTTGGACAGATAAAAAGTCGCCCCGCGATAGTCTTCCGGCAGCGCGCGGTGATGACGGATCTTTTGCTTGAGCGCGCGCCAATCCTCGGCAAGCTGGGGAAACGGGCGGCCGGCAACATCACGCACCACCGGCGTGAGCAATCCGTTCTCGGCCTCCATGGCGATTCCCACGTCCACCCATTCCCGGCGCGCGAGGCCATCGGGGGTCCAGGCCGCATTGAATTCGGGCTGCGCCTGCACGGTCAGCGCGCAAGCCCTGGCGAGCAGCAGCGTGAGCGATGCATCGTGCGCGCCCGCATACGATTTGAGGGCTGACAGGTCGGCCCGCGTGCTGATGCGAAACTGCGGGGTCGTCACGGCCTGGATCATCGTGGCGGCGACCACCCGGCGCAGTTGCAGCTGCGGCTCGATCTGAAAAGGCGGGCCGGACTCGATTTCCCTGAGCAAGGCGGCGTTTGCATCCGATCGTTCATGCGGGCGGGGCGAGACCCGGCCTGCCAGTGCCTGCTCCAGCACGGCACTTGCAGCGCGCGGAGTCGCCCCCGGCTTTTTCCCGGCATCGGCTGCCTGGCGTTCCGGTTTCTGCGCCCCGCCTGCACCGGCGGAAGGCTCCGGCCGCTGCGGCTTCGTGTCCTTTCCCTTGCCAACGCCGGCCTGCTGCGCTGCCGATTTTTCCTCCGTTCCAGGTTCTTTCGATTCTTCCGAAGCTTTATCCGTAGCCGGCTCGGATTTTTCTTCCGCTTGCTCCTCTTCGGCCTCTTCAGCTTCTCCAGTTTTCTCGGCTTTCTCAGCTCCTCCAGTTTTCTCAGTTTTCTCAGTTTTCTCAGCTTTCTCAGCTTTCTCAGCTTTCTCAGCTGCTTCAGCTTTCTCAGCTTTTTCAGCTGCTTCAGCTGCTCCGGTTGCTTCGGGCGCTTCGGTTGCTTCGGTTGCTTCGGGCGCTCCGGTTGCTTCGGGCGCTTCGGTTGCTTCGGTTGCTTCGGGCGCTTCGGTTGCTTCGGGCGCTTCGGTTGTTTCGGGCGCTTCGGGCGCTTCGGGCGCTTCGGGCGCTTCGGGCGCTTCGGGCGCTTCGGGCGCTTCGGTTGCTTCGGGCGCTTCGGGCGCTTCGGGCGCTTCGTCGCCAATCCAGGCCAGCGTCTCGCCCACCGGGTATTCCTTGTCCTCGTCCGCCAGCGGCCCGATCAGCTTCCCGGAATGAAAGGCCTCCATCTCCATCACCGCTTTGTCGGTTTCGACTTCGGCGACGGCCTCGCCCCGTTTCACGGCATCGCCCGGCTGCTTCAGCCAGCGCAGCAGGCGTCCGCTCTCCATGGTGTCGGAAAGCGTGGGCATTTTGACGGCCTGTTTCATGTCCTTACTCCTTCCCCGGCGGCCGGCACAATCGCCGGGCGGCCTCAACGATGTCTGCAATTTGCGGAATGCTGGCGATCTCGAGCGCCGCATTGAAGGGCGTCGGGAGATCCAGGCCGCCGAGCCGCAACGGTGCCGCCGCCAGCACATCGAAGCAGCGCTCGGTCAGGGTGGCGGCGATCTCCGCACCGGCGCCGGCGAAGCGGCAGTCTTCTTCCGCGATCAGCAGGTGCCGGGTTTTGCGTACCGAGTCCACGCACAGCGCCCAGTCGATGGGCCGCAGGCTGCGCAGGTCGATCACCTCGGCATCGATCCCCTCGCCGGCAAGTATTTCGGCCGCCTCCTGCGCCAGATTGGCCATGCGCGAATACGCGATGATGGTCAGGTCCTTGCCGGGGCGCCGTATCGCCGCCTGGTGCATCGGCGGCGGCGCGGCGTGCAGGTCGACTTCACCCTTTTCGCCAAACAGCATCACGTGCTCGAGCAGCACGATGCAGTCATCGCTGGCGATCGCCTGGCGCAACTGCCACCAGGCATCCTGCGGCGTCGCCGGAACCGCGATGCGCAAGCCCGGCACGTTCATCAGGGTGTGTTCCAGCCGCTGCGAATGCTGGGCCGCCAATTGCTTGCCCACCCCGCCCGGCATGCGCAACACGAGCGGCATGGCAAACTGGCCGCCGGACATGAACGGGATCTTGGCGGCCATGTTGACGATGGCATCGATCGCCAGCAGGGCGAAATTGACGGTCATGATCTCCACCACCGGACGCAGGCCGATCATGGCCGCGCCCACGCCCAGCCCGGCAAAGCTGTTCTCCGAGATGGGGGTGTCGCGCACGCGCCATTCGCCATACCTGGCATGCAGCCCCTCGGTCACGCGGTAGGACCCGCCATACAGCCCGACATCCTCGCCAAGCACGAACACCGAGTCATCGCCCGCCATCTCGACATCGTGTGCGCGATTGAGCGCCTGCCAGTACGCCAGCGTCTCAGCCATGCTTTTGCTCCGCGCGGATGAGGGTCTCGTGTCGCCCGGGGGCGTGGAACGCATCCCAAGCGTCGGTCAGGGTCGGCGCGGGACTCGCTTCGGCAAACGCGACCGCCGCTTCCACGATCTGTTCGACCTCGTCGCGCAACTGCTGCAGGCTTGCCTCGTCCAGCGCTGCAGGGGAGCCATTCAGCCGGTCCATCGGCGCGACCAGCTTCTGCTCGACCCGCTGCAACGGCCCGGCCTGCTTGTAGGACTCGACCTCGGTCCGCGAGCGGTAGGCGCCGGCATCGGCCATGGAATGGCCGCGAAACCGATAGGTGTCGAGTTCGAGCAGCTGCGGCCCCTGGCCGGAACGGATGGCATGCAGCATGCGCTGCGCAACCTCATGCACCGCCAGCACATCCATGCCGTCCGCCCGTTCACCCGGCATGCCGTAAGCGCAGGCACGCGTGTGAATGTCCGGAATGGCCGCTTGCCGATGGATCTCGGTACCGATCTGATAGCGATTGTTTTCGCACACGAACAGGACCGGCAGCCGCCACAATGCGGCCATGTTGAGGGATTCGTGGAAGGTGCCCTGATTGGCCGCGCCCTCGCCGAAGAAACAGATGACTGCTTCCGGAAGCCTGCGCAACATGATCCCGTAGGCGATGCCGATGGCGATCGGGAAGGTTTCGCCGACGATCGCATAACCGCCCATGAAGCGCCGTTCGCGGTCGAACAGATGCATGGAGCCGCCCATTCCGCCGCTGCACCCGTCGCGGCGGCCATACAGTTCGGCCATCACCCGTCCCGGCGGCACGCCTTTCACCAGCGCATGCACGTGCTCGCGATAGGTGCTGACCACATAGTCGGAAGGTTCGGCCGCGTGCAGCACGCCGACCGCCACCGCCTCTTCCCCCGAATACAGATGCAGAAAGCCGCCGAACTCGCCCTCGCTGTAGGCCTGCCCTGCCCGTTCCTCGAAACGCCTGGCAAGCAGCAGGTCGCGCACCATGCTGCGCACGTGTTCACGTTCCATTCTTCAGCCCTGGTTGGATGCGGCTGCCGCATGTGCGTCTGCAACCGCCACGACATCACCTGCCCCCGTCGATACGACGAAGGCTCTCGTTCCAGTCTAGACATCCGGCGGCCGAATGCGCGGCTCGACGGCAGCCGCCCAGCCGGCTGCCGGACAATGTTTGCAGAACGTGTTTAGCCCTCATGGCGTCAGACCAGCGCATTTTCGCGTTCGGAGTCCATGGCGAAGAGGCACGGCGTGCGCACTTGTTTTCCCCGGGTGCGCAGGGCCTCCAGGTCCGCCGGCGCGGTCATGCTGAACAGGGTGATGGCCGGGGTCTCCTCGTCTGCCGCCACGCTGTAGTCCAGCTCCTCCTCGCTTTCCGCCAGCCGGAGCGCGGCGTTTGGGATGCGCGCCACTTCAACAACAGCACGCAGGTAGTCCAGCGCATCCTTGCGCTCGCCGGCGTCCTGAATGCGAGCGGTGATGGTCAGCAGGGTTTTCCAGTTGGTCTTGAGCTTGTATGACAGAAGCATGGCCAGGTCGGCCGTGCCCAGGTCCGTGCCGATGCGCCAGCCCCCGTCCGGTTTGTCGATCACCAGGTGCACGCCCCCTTCGCGCCTGGTGAATGTCTGGAACGCATCCTCCGCGTCCTCGTCTCCATTCTCCGCGCGTTCGCCGGCTTTTGGGGCAGACTCCAGGTAGATGAGCGCACCCAGACTATAGGTCTGCGCATCGTCTACCAGCCGCTCGAACTCGGCGTCGCGCTCTGTGTTGGAACTGAGACGCAGGAAAATCATGTTGGAGCGAAAGAACGCACCGCCCAACGCTTCCACTCCGGCGGCCACATTCTCGCTGAAGGTCGCTGCGCGCACCACGGTCCAGGTGGCGAACACCGAATCGTTTTGCAGCCTGTCGGCCAACGCGGGGAGATTCTCCGTAAGCGCCTGGTAGTTGCGCTGTCCAGTAAGTCCCAGAAACCGAACGAATCCCTTGGGGTAGACGATGTTGCACAACAGGTCGTAAATCTTGGCAATCTGGGCCGGGTTTTCCACCGGCACAAGCATGTTCGCTTTCCACGACTTCTGCCGCGGACTGGTGACGGACTCTATCTTCTTTGCCGCCCACTCGGCCATGGCGACGAGAAGACCGCTGCGCACATCGCCGAAGGGCGCCTTGAGATGCTTGCGCGTGAGATAGATATACAGGGCCAGCACCACGGCTACGGCCACGAGGCTGAAGGTGGCGTTGATGATGAACATAACGAACACGCAGCCGAAGGCGCCTACCAGAGAGACCGCCCGCGGGATGCGCATGAGCGGGCGGAAGCTCACCAGCTTGAGGCTCTGCTCCAGCAGCACCACCACGTTGATCATGGCGTAGGTGACCAGAAAGAACATGGTGATGAGCGGGGCGATGGCATTGAGGTTACGCAGAAGAAGTGCCGCGATCACGAGCGCGCCGGTGGCGATCATGGCGTTGCGCGGTTCGCCATGCGCGCTCTTTTTGGCAAACCAGGCGCTGCCGGGCAGGATGTTGTGTTCCGCAAGCGCCTGCAGGATGCGCGGCGCTCCAACGATGGAGGAAAGTGCTGAGGAGAAGGTCGCGCCCAACAGGCCGCCCAGTACGGCCGGTCTCCATGCGGCCTTGTCCACCATCACCGTGTAGTTGCCGGTGAGCTCGTCTACCGTAGCGCTGGATGCCAGCCAGAACGCCAGTGCCAGGTAAATGATCAGGCTGATACCGATGGCACTCAGCATGCCCACGGGGATGGACTTGCGCGGGTTGGCCAGCTCGCCGGACATGTTGGCCCCGGCCATGATCCCCGTGGCGGCCGGGAAGAACACGGCGAAGACCGCCCAGAAGCCTATGCCGGTGAAGCCTGTCTCCGGGCTGCCGGGAAAAGAGCCCCACCACTGGATGGATTCGGACATGGAGCCGCCGTAGGCGGCCCAGCCCACGGAGACCAGCGATCCGATGATGATGGCCAGGATGATGTACTGGACTTTGAAGGCCAGGCCGGCGCTGACGTAGCCGATGCCGAAGAGAATGGCGAAGGTCGCGAAGTCCACCACGATGGCCGGGTGGTCCGGGAAGATGTAGGTCCAGCCGGCGCGAAAGCCGAAGATGTACATGGCCACTGCCAGGGCTTGGGCGATGTATAGCGGAATGCCGATGGAGCCGCCCATCTCGAGTCCCAGGGACTGGGAAATGATGGAGAACGCGCCGCCAGCGCCGATGCGGATATTGGTAACCACGGACGCCAGCGAAAGTGCCGTGCACAAGGTAATAACGAAAGAGAGCAGGATGATGAGCCACGCGCCGAGGAGACCGGCGTTGCCCACCACCCAGCCTTCCCGCAGGTACATGATGACGCCGAGGATGGTCAGCAGCGTGGGCGTGAACACGCCGCTGAAGGTGCCGAATTTCTTGACGCCGGCTTTGTGGGAGATTGTCTCCTCCACGGCCTCGCGCACCTTGCGCTCGGCGCTGGCCGGCGTCTCCACGGTGCCATCGGCTTTCTGGTTCGTGGTATCGGGTATGTTCGTCTGGTCCGCCATGCACGCCCCCTTCTGCATATACCTTATGCATATACTTTATGAAGTTAAAAGATATTGAGAAATTTCAATGTCAGCGGTGAGCTGGGCCCAGCGTCTCAAGCGCGTCTTCAATGTCGACGTCGAATAAATGGGAATAAATGGGGCCAGACTGGACTGCCCCGTGTTCAGTAGGCATCCCGGGCCTATGATTTGAGCATAGGAGGAGTGCCATGAGTTCACAGAGATTCACCCCGGAATTTAAAGAAGAAGCTGTTCGGCAGGTGGTCGAACGCGGTTATTCGGTTGCCGAAGTGTCCGCCCGGCTGGGCGTTTCCACCCACAGCCTGTACAAGTGGGTTAAGGCAGTCACGCCCGACAAGACGGAGAAGCAGGCTGCCGACCTGCTTGAAGCCAAGAGTGAGATATTGCGTTTGCGGGCGCAAATGCGTCGCGTGGAGGAAGAACGCGACATTCTAAAAAAAGCCGCGCGGTACTTTGCCAGGGAGCCCGAGTGAAGTACCGCTTCATCAACGAACATCGTCACGAGTTTCGAGTTGCCACGATGTGCCGGGTGTTGCGCGTGGCACGGGCCGGGTTCTATGCATGGCTGCACAAACCGATATCCGACCGTGCCATCGAAGACCAACGACTGCTTGGTCTCATCTGCGACTCTTACACGGCCAGCAGCGGCGTATATGGTGCCTTGCGTGTCTTCGGAGACCTGCGCGAAGCAGGTGAGTCGTGCGGCAAGCATCGGGTTGCCAAGATCATGCGCGCCAACAAGATCAAGGCCGTACGCGGCTACAAGTCGCCACGTCGAATTGCAGGTCGTCCTTCGATCATTGCCCCCAACCGGCTCAATCGCCAGTTCACGGTCGATGCGCCGGATCGTGTCTGGGTCACCGACATTACCTATCTGCGTACCTGGCAAGGCTGGTTGTACCTGGCCGTGGTGATCGATCTGCACTCGCGCAAGGTGGTCGGCTGGTCGATGAAGCCATCTCTTGCACGTGAACTGGTGTTGGATGCGCTACTCATGGCGTTGTGGCGCAGAAAACCAAGTCAATCGGTCATCGTGCACTCAGACCAGGGTACGCAATACGGAAGCGATGACTGGCAGCGTTTCTGCCACTCACATCAGTTGCAACCCAGCATGAGTCGGCGCGGCAATTGTTGGGACAACGCCGTAGCTGAATCCTTCTTCAGCAGCTTGAAAAAGGAACGCATCCAGAAACGCATCTACAAGACGCGTGACCTGGCGCGGGCGGATGTCTTTGACTACATCGAGGTCTTTTACAATCGGAATCGCCGTCACAGCCATTTGGGCGGCGTCAGTCCCGAGGCCTTTGAACGGGCGTCGGCGTGAGGCTCCGGTTTGTCTACTGTTCTAGGGGTAGTCCAGTCTTTGACCATGAACATGCTCACATTTCTCGGCGGTCTGATCCTTCTGGTCATCGGCGCCAGCACGCTGGTGCGCGGCGCGTCCAAACTGGCGCTGTCGTTCGGCATCAGTCCGCTCGTTGTAGGACTCACCATCGTCGCCTTCGGCACCAGCGCGCCCGAGGTGGCGGTGAGCGTCGGCGCCGTGCTCGACGGCAAGACCGACATCGCCATGGGTAACGTGGTGGGCAGCAACATCTTCAATGTGCTGTTCATCCTGGGCATCAGCGCGCTGATCGCGCCACTGATCGTCAATATCCAGCTGATCCGGCAGGAGGTGCCGATCATGTTGGGCGCAAGCCTGCTGCTGCTGGCGCTCTCGCTGGACGGGAAACTCTCGTGGCTGGAAGGGGGTCTGCTGTTCGCGCTGCTGGTGGCCTACACTGTGTTCCTGATCATGCAGTCGCGCCGCGAAACACAGGCTGCAAAGGACGAATTTGCCGGCGCGGTGCTGCCCGCCGGGGCCGGCGCCTGGGACAGCCACTTGGCGGTACAGATCGGCCTGATCGCCGCCGGCCTGGTGGCGCTGGTGTTGGGGTCGGAGTACCTGGTGCAGGCCTCGATCAGTTTCGCCAAAGCCATGGGCGTAAGCGATCTCGTCATCGGCCTGACCATCGTCGCTGCCGGCACCAGTATGCCCGAGGTGGCCACCAGCATCACGGCCGCGATCAAGGGCGAACGCGACATCGCGGTGGGTAATGTCGTCGGCAGCAACACCTTCAACATCCTGGGTTGCCTGGGCTTGTCGGGGCTGGTGTCGGGCGACATGGGCTTGGCGATTGCGCCGTCGCTGCTGGCCTTTGACATCTGGGTGATGCTGGCGGTGGCGCTGGCCTGCATACCAGTGTTCATCACCGGCCGCGAGATAGCGCGCTGGGAAGGAGGGGTGTTCCTCGGCTATTACCTGGCCTACGTGGCCTACCTGATCCTGGCGGCGCAACAGCACGAAGCGTTGCCGGTCTTCTCGAGCGTGATGATGGGCTTTGTCGTACCGCTGACCGTGGTGACGCTGGTAGTGGTGATGATCCGCCGCCCGGCCGCGGACGGTTAGACCACATAGCGGTACCCATCGTGCAGCGATGTTTTGAATGGCAGACACGATATCGACGTCAATTAATCGTGTCTTATATCTCCAGACACCGCTAAATTAGCAGTGCGTTGCGGGCACATCAGCGGTCCTGGTATTCATTCATATATGGGTTACAAAAATACCGTCGAAGTGGCTTATGCTTTTGGCCGATGCCACAGCGTTTCCAACGGAACGCGACGAGCAGCACGCAAGCATGAAAAAACCAGCCTGACCGGGTGAATTCTGTTTCTGGATGGCAAATATCATGTCTGTTGATCACACGCCCGACTGCGATTACACCGATGAATTCCCGCTCGATCCCGGGCTGATCTATCTCAACCACGCGGCGGTGTCGCCATGACCGCGCCGGACCGCCGTCGCGGTGCAGCGCTTCGCCGAGGAGAACATGCGCCAGGGCGCGCATCACTATCCCCGCTGGCTGGAAACGGAGGCCCGTTTGCGCGAGCAGTGCCGGAGCCTGCTCAACGCCGCCGCAGCGGAGGACATCGCGCTGCTAAAGAACACGTCCGAGGCGCTGTCTGTGGTCGCGCACGGTCTGGCGTGGCAGGCGGGAGACAATGTGGTCATCAGCGACCAGGAATTCCCGTCCAATCGCATCGTCTGGCAGTCACTGCAAGACCAGGGCGTCGAAACCCGCCGCGCCGACTTGACGCGCGGCGCGTCGCCGGAACAGGCCCTTGAGGCCTGTATGGATGCGCGCACCCGCCTGCTGGCGGTCAGCTCGGTGCAATACGCAAGCGGGCTGCGGCTGGATCTGGATCAGCTAGGCACCCTTTGCCGCGAACGCGGCGTGCTGTTCTGCGTCGATGCCATCCAGAGCCTCGGCGCGCTGCCGTTGGATGTCCAGACCTGCGGCGCGGATTTCGTCTTGGCCGACGCGCACAAGTGGCTGCTCGGGCCGGAAGGCTGCGCGGTGTTCTACGTGAAGCCACAGGCTCGGGAAAAACTGCGGCTCAGGCAGTATGGCTGGCACATGGTGGAGGATCACCTGGATTTCTCGCGCCAGGATTGGCAGGTCGCTGCAAGTGCCCGCCGCTTCGAATGCGGCAGCCCGAACATGCTGGGCATCCATGCCTTGAGTGCGAGTCTTGCGCTGTTGGCCGAGGTGGGGATGGAGGAAGTGGCGGCGCGCGTGCTGTCGAACAGCCGCTATTTGATGGAAGCGCTGGGCGACCTGCCGGGTATCGAGATCCTCACCCCGCGGCAACCGGGTCGCTACGCGGGGATCGTCACCTTCCGCCATCAACGCGTCAATCCTGCCGAAGTGCAACGGCGGCTGCTGGCAAGCAATGTGATCTGCGCCCAGCGTGGCGGCGGCGTGCGATTCTCAGCGCACTTCTATGTCACGCAGTCGCAGTTGACGACGGCAGTCGCCGCAGTGGAAGCAGCGACGCAGACCGGCTGACGGGCCTTCATGCTTCTTCCGCCAGCCTGAAACCCTGAAACTGCCAGCGTTCGTGCGGATAGAAGAAATTGCGGTAGCTGGCGCGGATATGGTCGGCCGGTGTGACGCAGGCGCCGCCGCGCAAAACCATCTGGCTGCACATGAACTTGCCGTTGTATTCGCCGAGCGCGCCTGCGGCGGGGCGGAAACCCGGATAGGGCTGATAGGGCGAGGCCGTGTGCTCCCACACGTCGCCGTATAGCTGAAGCAGGCCGTCGCCCGGCGATGCGGTCACCGGCTGCAGATAGCCGTTGTCACGCAGGTTGCCCGCCACGGCAAGCCCGCGCGCCGCGACCTCCCACTCCGCTTCGGTGGGCAACCGTTTGCCCGCCTAGGCGGCGTAAGCCTCCGCCTCGTAATGGCTGACGTGGCAGACGGGTTCTTCAGGGTTCAGCCGACGCGGCCCGGCAAGGGTGAACTGCCACCATTCCCCGTCGATCGATTCCCAATACATCGGGCTGGACCAGTCCAGGCGCTTTACCGTCGCCCAGCCGTCCGAAAGCCAGAATTCAGGGCGGTGATACCCGGCGTCCTCCATGAATGCCTGGTACTCGCCGTTGGTCACCGGCCGGGAGGCCAGGCGGAAAGCGTTCAGATAGGTCCGGTGGTGCGGCGTTTCGTTGTCAAAGGCAAAACCGCCGCCCTAATGCCCGATCTCGCGGACGCCGCCGGGAAACGCCAGCCAGCGCATCGCGGGCGCTGATGCTTTCGGCGTTTCGGGCAGGTCGCTGCGATAAGCCGGTCGCAGCGGATTCGCGCTGAAATTGCGTTTGATGTCGGTGAGCAGCAGTTCCTGATGCTGCTGTTCGTGGTTGAGGCCGATCGCCAGACGTTGCTGCACGCTCGGCCATAGGCTCTCGCTTACGCTGTGCAACAGCGTAAGCATGTGTTCGTCCACATGAGCCCGGTAGCGATAGATTTCTCCGACGCCCGGGCGCGACAGAAAGCCCCGCTCATGACGCGGATGGTATTTCCCGATCTGCTCGTAATAGGAATTGAACAGATCCCGGTACAAGGGATGGAATTCCGGATAGCGCGCGAGATATTCCTTCAGCAAAAAAGTCTCGAAAAACCAGCTCACATGGGCCAGGTGCCACTTGGCCGGGCTGGCTTCCGGGGTTGTCTGGATCACATAGTCCTCGGGAGACAGCGGCGCGCACAATTCCTCGCTACGCTGTCGCACGCCCCGGTAGGCCTCCGCCCAAATGCTTCGCTGTTCTTCCAGGGATGTCGAAACGGAATGGGTCAGGGCCATAGATCCTCTCTTTGTCTGTTTGATGTGCAGGACACACGCACGACGGGTTACGTCCTGCCGATGTCGTCTGAAAGCTTCAGCCTAGATGACGGGATGGGATGTGCAATTTCAGCACCGGTGGTGTTCAGGAGGCAGCCAGGCGCTACGGAATGGGCAATCGGCGATCAATCGACGCCCATCTCTTTTTGGGTCGTGATCACACGCAAAGATGGAAGCGACCGGCTCGCCAAGCGGCCCTATCGGTCAGTGAATGTGTTCGACCGGATTTCGGCCAGAGCCGCCGATGGAGATTTAGCCGACTACTGCCGCTATGGATTCGTAACCGGACATCGGCCAGGAAATCTCACCGAACGGCAGCTTGTATGGTTGCCCAATCGTCACTTTCGACGAGGCTTGCCCGACACCTGCCCGCCGGGCTGGTGCGTACTGGGAATCCCGCGGGTGAGGGCAGGCATCGTACAACCCTTAACAATTTCAGCTGGTCGAAGCTTGCTCGACGCGTGCCCGTTCGGCAACCAGGTAATGGCCATCTGTATATGGCCACCAACCGCATTCATTCGTCCCGCCGATCGAAAACGAGCCTTAAGGTTTCAGATTGATGCTGGCCCCGTCAGTGCGTCGAAGCCGGAGACGACGTCGAACAGTTCCGCGTCGATGCCGCTCTGGCGGATCCGGTGAAAGCTTCCGTTGAGGTCTTCCAGCAGATCGTCGATGTTCTTGTCGGCGCGTTGCATCGCCGCCAGGCGGCTTGCATTTTCACTGGCCAGC
>JAGXGM010000021.1 GCA_024636675.1 Hydrogenophilales bacterium
CGAGTGCTGGAAGTCGGGCGCGGATCCGATCGAATACGCGAAAGAGCACAAAGAGTTCGCCCGCGCCTTCGAGTCCTTCCCCGGCGACGCCGACAAGATCTTCCCCGGCTGGCGTGAAAAGCTGGGCGTGCACAAGTAAGCCGAGAGCAATGAGTCGAGAGTGGAGAGAGTGGCTCTCGACTCTCGGCTCTCGACTCGAAAACCCCGCTTCGGCGGGGTTTTTTCTTCGCAACGAGGAATGAAAATGACCGACAAGGACCAGTACAAGGTTGAGCAGGAACCCTTCTACCAGCAGCAGAAGAACGAAGTCGCGCTGTACGAGGCGGCCTACCGCAACCGCCTGCCGGTGATGGTGAAAGGCCCCACCGGCTGCGGCAAATCGCGCTTCGTCGAATACATGGCGTGGAAGCTCGGCAAGCCTTTGATCACCGTGGCCTGCAACGAGGACATGACCGCGAGCGACCTGGTGGGCCGGTATTTACTTGAGGCCAACGGCACCCGCTGGCTCGACGGCCCGCTCACCGTCGCCGCCCGCATCGGCGCGATCTGCTATCTGGACGAGATTGTGGAGGCGCGCCAGGACACCACCGTGGTGATCCATCCGCTCACCGACCACCGCCGCACCCTGCCGCTCGACAAGAAGGGCGAGCTGATCCACGCGCATCCCGACTTTCAGCTGGTGATTTCCTACAACCCCGGCTACCAGACGCTGATGAAGGATTTGAAGCAGTCGACCAAGCAGCGCTTCACCGCCTTCGATTTCGACTACCCCGATGCCGCGCTCGAAGCGCAGATCGTGGCGAAGGAAACCGGCATGGACGAAGCCGTGGCTGCCAAGCTGGTGAAGATCGGCGGCGTCGCCCGCGGCCTGAAGGGGCACGGGCTGGACGAAGGCATCTCGACGCGCCTGCTGGTGTATGCCGCGACGCTGATCAAGGACGGCGTCGACCCGACGGACGCCTGCCGCATGGCCATGGTGCGCCCGATCACCGACGACGCCGACATCCGCGACACGCTCGATCACGCCATCGATGCGACGTTTGCCTGAAAGCTTATGAATAAATCTGCTGCGCGACCAGATTCCGGCCCTGCGATGCTTACCGTACCCATTTGTACGGTTGCGCTTCTCGAACCGGACTCGGGCCTGTTCGCTACGATTTCTCCACAAGCTTTAAACCCGTCATGACCGAAACCGCATACCAGCATCCCCTCATGGCGGCTTACTGGAAGCAGCTCGACACCCGTTTTCCGCAGGTGGAGACGGTGTTCGACGACCTCATGGCGGAAGCGCTGGCGGTGCTCACGCGCGACGGCATCGACGCCTACCTCGAAGCGGGCCGGATCATCGGCAAGCTGGGGCGCGGCGTCGAGCCGATGCTGGCGTTCATGGAAGAGTGGCCGTCCACCGCCAAGGCGATCGGCGAAGCGGCGTTGCCGGCGGTGATGGCGCTGATCCAGCGCATGCAGAAGTCGCCCAACGGCAGCGCGATCGAGCCCTTTCTGCAAACCCTCGCGCCGGTGGCGCGCCGGCTGCATTCACAGGCGCAGCTGCAGCGCTATCTCGATCTCACGCTGGATTTCATGGCGCGCACCACCGGCTCCATCCACGGCCACCACACCACCTTTCCCAGTCCCGGCCTGCCGGATTTTCTCGCCCAGGCGCCGAACCTGCTCAACCAGCTGACGCTGTCCGGCCTGAAAAACTGGGTCGAATACGGCATCCGCAACTACGGCTCCCACCCCGAGCGGCAGAAGGACTACTTCAGCCTGCAGTCGGCCGACAGTCGCGCCGTGCTGCAGCGCGAACGCCATGGAACATTGCTGGTGGACGTCGAGCGCAAACTTGACCTTTACCTGCGCGGCCTGTGGCGGGACAGCGACCAGCTGGTGCCGTACTCCACCGCGTTCGACGAACTGCGCAAGCCGATACCCTATTACGACAAGCTGGGTATCCGCCTGCCGGACGTGTACGACGACATCGGTGAAATATCCGGCATCGACCGTTACCGCACCGTGCTTGCCCACATCGTCGGCCACCGCCGCTGGTCCGAGGCGCAGGTCGCCGACAACTGGAGCCCGTTCCAGCGCATGGCGGTGGAGTTCTTCGAGGACTGCCGCATCGACACGCTGCTGATCCGCGAATATCCCGGCCTGCGCCGCCTGTTCCTCGCGCTGCACCCCAAGCCTGCGGAAAACGCCTGCGATCCCGAGACCACCTCCTGCCTGCGCCACCGCATGGCGATGCTGTCACGCGCGCTGCTCGACCCCGACCACGGCTATACCGATGCGGCCCTGAACGACTTCGTCGGCCGCTTCCACGCCGTCATGGCGCCAAGTGAATCAGAGCGGCGCGAATCCAGCACAAAGGAAATCGCCGCCCTGGCGCTCTCCTACGTCGCCAAGACCGGGCTCCAGAGCGACCAGTTCGCGCGGGTCCATTTCGACGATACCGTGGTCGACTACCGCGACGACAACCGCCAGTTGTGGACATTCATCGAGGCGGGCGACGAGGAGGAATCCTTCGACGAGACGCGCAAGGCCGAGCCGGATCAGGAAATCCGAAGCCTGCCGCCGCGCCATTACCCCGAGTGGGATTACCGCAGCCAGACCTACCGTCCGGACTGGGTCAGCGTCTACGAGGCGCTGCATCCCCAGGGCAACGCGGCTGACATCGACCGCCTGCTCGCCAAGCACGACGCGCTGGCCAAGCGGCTGAAGCGGATGCTCGACCTGCTGAAGCCGCAGGGCAGGGTGCGCATCCGCTACCAGGAAGAGGGCAGCGAACTCGACCTCGACGTCGCGATCCGCTCGCTGATCGACTTCAAGGGCGGCGCCACCCCCGACCCGCGCATCAACATGAGCCACACCACCGCCGGCCGCGACATCTCGGTGATGCTGTTGCTAGACCTGTCGCAGTCGCTCAACGAAACAGCGGCCGGCTCCGGGCAGACCATCCTCGAACTGAGCCAGGAGGCGGTCTCGCTGCTGGCCTGGGCCATCGACAAGATCGGCGACCCGTTCGCCATCGCCGGCTTCCACTCCAACACCCGCCACGACGTGCGCTACCTGCACATCAAGGGCTACGGCGAGCACTGGGGCGACGACGCCAAGGCGCGGCTGGCCGCGATGGCGGCGGGCTACTCCACCCGCATGGGCGCCGCGATGCGCCACGCCGCGCATTACCTCGGCGCGCGCACCGCCGATAAAAAGCTCATGCTCGTCCTCACCGACGGCATGCCGTCCGACGTCGACGCCCACGACGAACGCCTGCTGATCGAGGATGCCCGCCAGGCCGTCAAGGAACTCGACCAGCAGGGCATCTTCCCCTACTGCATTAGCCTCGACCCCAAGGCCGACGAATACGTCGGCGACATTTTCGGCCGGCACTACACCGTCATCGATCACATCGAACGGCTACCGGAGCGGCTGCCGCAGCTGTTCATGGCGCTGACAAAATAAACAAGCCGGCCCTGGCGGATAATATGGGCTCGAATCCGCCGGCAGAATGCCCGGCGCTCCGGACAGGCGAATGAACCTGCGGGTTCATTCGCCTGTCCATGACCCTGCATCCAACCCGAGACCGATTTCTCCATGCGTCGTCTGAGCCTGCTTCTCATCGCTGCCCTGCTTTCAGCCTGTGCGGCACCGCCTACGGCGCCGCCGCCGCCAATCCCGACCCCCGTTCAGGTGGCCAAACCGCCGCTCAAGATCGCGCTGGCGCTGGGCGGCGGCGCGGCGCGGGGCTTTGCCCACATCGGCGTGATCAAGGCGCTGGAGGCTCAGGGCATTGAGCCGGATATCGTGGTGGGCACCAGTGCGGGCTCCGTGGTGGGGGCGCTCTATGCCTCCGGCATGAGTGGCTTCGAATTGCAGAGTCTGGCCCTGCAGATGAAAGAGAACATGCTGGCGGACTGGACCCTGCCCAACCGCGGGGTGCTGAAGGGCGCGGCCTTGCAGGACTTCATCAACCAGAACGTGAAAAACCTGCCCATCCAGAAGTTGCCCAAACCGCTGGGCGTGGTTGCCACCGATCTGCAAAACGGCGAGCGGGCGCTCTTCCGCTACGGCAACGCGGGCATGGCAGTCCGCGCCTCCAGTGCCGTGCCGGGCATGTTCCAGCCGGTCGAGATCGGTGGCCGGGATTATGTGGACGGCGGCCTTACTTCGCCGGTTCCTGCCCAGTCCGCGCGCGCCATGGGCGCGGACTTCGTCATTGCCGTGGACATCTCCAGCGTCAGCCGCCGCGAAAAGCTCACCGGCACCCTGGACGTCCTGCTGCAGACCTTCGCCATCATGGGTCATGCCATCAGCACCCACGAGCTGAAGGATGCCGACGTCGTCGTTCGCCCGAAGACGGCGGCGATAAGCAGTACCGATTTCGAAGGTCGGCACCTGGCGATCCTGGAGGGCGAGAAAGCCGCTGCCGCCATCATGCCGGAGCTGAAGGCCAAGCTCGCCAAGGCGCGGGCGCGTTAAAAAAGCGGAACGCAGCACCGGCGGGGCATGCCTCGCGCCGGCCCAAATCACTGTACGCCAAGCCACAAGCGCTTTCCCTCGCCGTTGTGGATCGGGCCGGGATTTACAGGCAGGGCGATTCGCGTTAGAATGCTTTTGCGCAAAACAATATTGCGCAATTGTTGTGTGCTGGTTTTCCAGTGCCACAGGCATACGCTAATGATGATTAAACCCGCGATGTCCGCATCGCCTTCTGCGCCTGTGACGTTTTTCCACCCGCCACACCCAGCGGTGAGGCCTTCCTGAAAGAAGGTTTCGCCCTCTCGCCAGGGATCCCGTCGATGCGCTGCACGACAGGGCTCATGCCAGCCCCCTGGCCGTTCTTCCAACAGGCGCGCGTACGTCGCCGCCCCGACTTTGGAGATTACATGCTCGATCTGACTGAAGGTTTCGATTTGAATCCGCTTTCCCCTGCGCCGCACGGGTATCCGCCACTGGGCTGCGCCGCAGTGCTGGGCGCCGGTGCCTGGGGCACCGCGCTGGCCAGCGCCCTGCAGCGCGGCGGCGTGCCGACCTGGTTGTGGGCACGGCGCCCCGAGGTCGCCGAGGCGATTCACGATCGAAACCATCATCCGCAATGTCTGGAAGGGGTCGACCTGCCGTCCGGGCTCGGCGCCACCGCCGACATGGCGCATGCCCTGCATGGCGCGCAACTGGTCATCCTCGCCGTGCCCGCGGCGGCCACGCGGGACATCGCGCGTCAGGCGGCGTTGCTGATGGCCCCGGGTACGGTGGTGCTGACAGCCAGCAAGGGCATCGAGCAGGGCAGCGGGGCGCTGATGACCCAGGTGCTGGACGAGGAACTGGGCAAAACCATGCTGACCGGTTCGATCGGCGGGCCGAGCTTTGCCGACGAAGTGGCGTGCGGCAAGTCCACCCTGCTGACCCTGGCCATGCCGGCGCTGGCGCGCAGCCATCCCCAGTACCAAACAGCGAGCCGCATCGCCGGCGGCCTGTTGCAGCAGCTTGCACGCGCCAGCGTCACGCTGGAACTGACCCCGGACGCCGTGGGCGCGCAGGTGGGCGGCGCGCTGAAAAACATGATCGCCATCGCCTGCGGCATGGCGATAGCGCAGGACATGGGCGAAAACGCGCGTGCCGGCATCATCACGCGCGGCCTCGACGACATGCGCCGCCTCAGCCAGGCGATGGGCGGCCGCGTCGAAACCCTGCTGGGCAGCAGCGGTGTCGGCGACCTGTTTCTCACCGCCGCGTCCGAGCAGTCGCGCAACACCCGCCTGGGGATGCAGCTCGGGCGGCCGGGCGGCGAGACCGCGGCGGCGGCCGGGGAACTGGCCGAAGGCGCCCTCAGCGTAATGTCGGTGCAGATTCTGGAACGCAAGTACGGCCTGCGGCTGAACGTGGCCGCCGCGGTGCGCGACGTGCTGCAGCAGCGCCTGCCGGCCGAACGGGCTCTGCATCGCCTGCTGCACGAAAGCGCGCCGGCCACGTTGCCGCCCGCGACGCGGATGCCGCGCCCCGTTCCCGTCCGGGTCCGCCCGGGACGCGACAGCGACGTGCGACCGGCGGCGCAAGCCTGGGGCGTGGGTCATGCATAAGGCGGGCGGCAGCCTGCCGCGGACCATCCTCGCCACCGACCTTGACGGCACCTTTCTCGGCGGCAGCGCCGACGAGCGCGCCGCACTGTACGACTGGATCGCGCGTCGTCGCGACGAGATCGTGCTGATTTTTATCAGCGGGCGTGGACAGGGCTTCATGCGCAGCCTGGCCAGCGAACTTCCGGTGCAGCCCGACCACATGGTTGGCGACGTCGGAACCAGCGTCGGCTGCGGCCCCGGCTATGCGACCCTGCCGCATCTGGAGCAATGGCTGGACCAATGCTGGCCGGCCGACGCCCATGCGCGTATCGACCAGGCCATGCTGCGGCATCCGGGGCTGAGCGAGCAACCGGGCGTCAGCGGCCGGCGCCGTTCCTATTTCTATAAGGATCCCGCCCATGCGCGGGCGGCCCAGCGCGACGTGCAGCAGCTGGACTTCGATGTCCTGATCTCGGACAACCTGTATTTCGACGTGCTGCCGCGCGGCGTGCAAAAAGGTCCCACCCTGCTGCGCACCCTGCAGGCGCTGAACCTGCCCGCGCATCGCACCCTGGTGGCCGGCGACACCCTCAACGACCTGTCCATGTTCGACACCGGGCTGGCCGGCGTTGCCGTGGGCAACCGCGAAGCCGCACTCGACGCGGCCATCCAGCAGCACGCAAACGTCTACCGCAGCCCGCATCCGGGCGCGGCCGGCGTGCTCGATGCCCTGCAACGCTTTCACCGAATGGCGGAACCCGATGTCGTCGTCGCGGGCTTCGATGAAAACAATCCTGGCGAAAAAAAGCTGGGTGAAAACCACTGGATGACCGCCTAACGCGCTGATCGCGGCGGGTGGGCGAGAAGGCGCCGCGTCAGCAGCTCACGCCTGCCACACCCCGTACCCGGCTTCACGGAAATCGATCGCCAGCTCCACCTCCAGGTCGCGCGCGGCATCGTAGGACATCGGGTTATACAGTTCATACAGTTCGGGCAACAAGCGCAGGCCGAACTCCCTGACGAAGCGGTTCGACTGGATGCCGGCCTTGTGTTTGTCGAAGCGCACGTCGGGATCCAGTCCGGTCATGCCGACGTACAGGCATGGCTTGCCGGTGAGGTAGCCGGGGTTGGCCTTTCTGAACCGGCCTTCGTACAGAACGTCTCGCGACAGTTCGATCACATAGACGTGATAGTGGTTTCGGCGTCCCATCGCGCGCAGCTTAGGTGCCCGAAGCGCCCGCCTCGCGGAAGGTATGCTTGCCGTCGCGCTTCGCCGCGTAAAGCGCCGCGTCTGCTTTCTTCAGCAGATCATCCAGCGTTCCCCCGTTCGCACAGTACATGGCGATCCCCACCGACGCCCCGATCTGCGCGGCGCCGCCGCCGGCAAGCGGGATGGGCCGGCACAGGCTCTCCACCACGCGGCCCGCGACCTCGCGCGCCGCCGCCGCATCGTCGACCTGCCCCAGCACGATGACGAATTCGTCGCCGCCCAGGCGGGCGATCACGTCCGACTCGCGGAGCAGCTGCTTCATTCGTTCCGCCGCCGCCACCAGAACCGCGTCGCCGGCTGCATGCCCATAACGGTCGTTCACCGCCTTGAAGTCGTCCAGATCGACGGCCAGGACCGCCATCTGCGTATGTGAGCGCTTGGCGCCGGCAATCAAATGCCGTTCGTTTTCGTCCAGGAAGCGCCGGTTGGCCAGGCCCGTCAGCGGATCGCGAAGACTGAGTTGCCGGATCGTCTGCTCGGCATCGATGCCTGCCCGGACCAGGCGGCCGGTTTCCCGGTACAGCCCGAGCAGGGCCAGGCCCGTCCACAGCCCGGCCATTCCCAGCAGCGCCGACGACCAGTTCTGGTCCTGGATTCGCGCCGTCTCGCGCGTTTCCAGCTGGCGCATCTCTTCCCGGCCGGTTTCGAGCAGGATGCGTTGGATCTGCTCCATGGCGGCGCGGTCGAATCCCCCCAGCTCCCGTTCGGGCGGCGTGGCATCGCCGTCCGCCGCTGCGCGTTGCTGGAGCGCGCCAAACCCGGCCTCCAGCGCCGATTGCAGCGACGGCAGCGGCGCCAGCCGGGCCGCCTGTGCGCCGTCGGGACCGATCAGCGCGATCAGTCGCTCGGCACTGGGACACCGCGATTGGCGGCAGATCAGGTTGGGGTCGAGATCGGCGGGGTCGTGCGACTCGGCGTATTGGCGGGCCGCGGTGTCCAGGTTGAGCAGATAGGTGCGCAGCGCGTCGATGTACGCGATGACCTGCCGCGTGTGCGCCACCGAGCGGATAGCCTCTTCCGAGCGCTGGTACTGATAGAGCGTCATGGAGATCAGTACCATGATGATGAGCGCGAAGATCAGCGCGCCCTTGTGGAGCACGCGCTTGAAGCCGGCAAAGACGGATCCGTTTTTTACAGTTTGCATGGGTGGCGTAGCAGAGGGAAAAACAAAGACAACGGTCTGAATATTACGGCACTTGCACCAGACGCGCCTCACGGGATTCGGGAAGCGTCGCAGGGCAACCCGAGCCGCAAATAAGCGGCGCTACCCCCACGACGTCTTCTCAGGAGAACTGAACCAGATCGCCGTCGCGGTCGTAGGCCAGATACTTGGAGATCGCGCCGTTCTGGATCGAGCTGACCATCGTTTTCAGGTGTTCCTGCGCCTCGTCGGCGCTCGGCATTACCCCCGCGCGTCCGGCCAGGCAGGCGACAAACACGATTTTCCAGTCGTGCCCCATGTGGCGCGACTCCTCGACCAGGTCGGCAAAATCCCCCAACTCATCCAGCGCCTTGTCGGTACACATCCGGGGCGTCAGCACGCCCCCCGTTCCGTCCTGAAAACCCTGATTCTGCGCTGCGGTATAGCCTTCGGGCAGTTCGGGCTGCGTGAAAACGAACAGCAGCCGTTGTGGTTCGGCTTGCTGCCTGGCGGCAGTCAGCAGATCTGCATAATTTGAAATGTTCATGCGGCTTGACCTCAATGTTTGAGAGACGGAAATCCAGCGGGTCATCCCAAAGTATCACTAACCCGGGCTGGCGTCGTGTCCGGTCGGCTTGTTTTCCGCACCCGCCGGCGGGCCGGCGCGCAAGGGCGGGAACGCCTGCCGGCAGCCGGGGTCATTTTGTCTGGAGGCTGCCATGAACACACATCCGATTCTGATCCTTGCCCTCATCGGCCCACAGGCGCTGGCGGGCGGCGCCCGCTACGGCATCCAGGCCGGCATTGCGGCCGGCTTCAGCGGCCAGGTGGCCGGATGGTCGCAGGCCAGATGCGGGAGCCGTCGGGAGCCGCGATGCCCAAACTGAGCGAATACGTCGAGATGGCTGCAAACGAATATTTGCAGGAGACCGGAAAAGACGAACTGGATGCCCGCTGGATCGCCGAGTTCTTCCAGGACGGCGGCGTGCAGGACGACTACCCGCGGCAGGACCTGGTCGCATTTGGCGAGCTGGTGCAAAAGGCGCTGGCCAAAAAGTCCGAGCGGGCCGGCAAGCAAACGCGCTTCCAGCTGGACAAGATCGTCCGCTTCGGCAAACCGCCGCGCAAACCGTAGGCACCCGCGCCATCGACCGACGTGCATGATCTCGCCACGGCCGATCGGAGCCCGGGCAAGCGCATCGTGTGCGTCAGTCGTACTTGCAGTCGTCCAGATGCGCCCGCCATTGGGCCTGCAGGGTCGCGCGCGCCGTCGCATCGCCGTTGATCGCGGCCAGCAGTTCAGGGCCTGCCCGCAGCTCCACGCGCTGCCAGCCCGACCCGGTGGCGCATTCCACAATCACCGCCCATCGCCCCTCCCGGGGTTCGACGGCATAGAGGTGAGCGGAAAGCCGCATGCCTTCGAGAAGGGTGGCCACGGAAGCGTTGGCCCGTGCCAAGTCGGCTTCGCTAGCGTCTGCCATGATTCAGTCGCCAAACCGGGGCGCGGGGCGCGTGTCCGCTGCAGGAAGAATGTCTCATGCTGCCCCCTCCAAAAAACGGCTGGAAGATTCAGCATAGTGCCTGGGTGAGCACATTGCTGCCCACGCCACCCCGACCATTGCGACGAATGCTCGGCGCGTACTGAAAATGCTGCCTAAGATTGAAGTCAACAGGTCGCCAGGTAAGTGCGCTTGCCGGCGCACGCTGCCTGGACATTCGACATCGCTGGAAACAAAGGGGTGCGCGTCGCGTGAGCCGCAACATTGCAGATACCGAACCTATTCCCTGCGGGGGCATCGCCCGCGCCATGCCTGCCGTGATCGCCCACCGCGGCGCGGCCGAGGATGCGCCGGAGAACACCCTCGCCGCATTCTGGCTGGCCTGGCAGCAGGGGGTCGACGGCATCGAGGGCGATTTTCATCTGACCCGGGATGGGAAAATCGTCTGCATCCATGACGTCGACACCCGGCGGACCGCAGGCCGAGCCGTGAAAGTGGCCGACGCAACGCTCGCCGAACTGCGTCAGCTTGATGTCGGTTGCTGGAAAGGGAAGCCATGGTGTGGCGCCCGCATTCCCACCCTTGGCGAGGTCCTGGCCACCGTGCCGGCGGGGAAGCGGGCGTTCATCGAGATCAAATGCGGCGCGGAGATCCTGCCCGCGCTGGAACAGGCGCTTGCCGGCTCGGGCTTGCACGCCGGACAGACCGTCCTGATGGCCTTCGATGCCAAGCTCATTGCCGAAGCGAAGCGCCTGCTGCCCCAGCGCAAGGCGCTTTGGCTGACGGAGTTCAGGCACGGCCTCATCGCCCGCGTGAGGCCGTCCGCCAGGGAAATCCTGCAAACGCTGGAGAAAACCGGCGCCGACGGCGTCGGCTGCCGCGCGCACCGGGTCGTCGATCAAGCGTTCATGCGGACGCTGCGGGCAGCCCGCAAGGAGGTCCACCTCTGGACGGTGGACGATGCGGCCACGGCGAAACGGTATCTGCGACTGGGCCCGGATTCCCTCACCTCGAATCGCGCCGGCTGGCTGAAGCAGCAACTTTGCCGCGAACCCGGCGCCCCCGGCCTGCCCAACCAGGAGACGCCGGCGCCCACGCGCGCGCCGGGCCATGCCCGATGAACGGATTTGTCTCGCAATACGCCCTGTTCCTGGCCGAAACCGCCACCCTGGTGCTGGCCGTCATCGGCCTGGCCGCCGGCCTCGCCGCCCTGTCACGCCGCAAGGACAAGGACGCCGGCCAGATCCAGGTGACCGACGTCAACCGCCAGCTCGAGGCGGCCGGGAACAGCATCCAGGCGGTGCAGCTTCCCGGGAAAGCCCGCAAGCTGCTGCACAAGCAGCGCAAGCTCGACCGCAAGGCGCAGCAGAAAAAGGCGGAAGCCGAACCCTGCAGCTACCTGCTGGACTTCAAAGGCGATATCCGCGCTTCCGCCTTGACCGCGCTGCGCGAGGAAATCAGCGCCATCCTGCAGGTGGCCAGGGCGGGCGACGCGGTGTTGCTGCGGCTCGAAAGCGGCGGCGGCCTGGTCAACCGCTACGGGCTCGGCGCCGCCCAGCTGCTGAGGCTGCGCGACGCCCGGCTGCCGCTGACCGTGATGGTGGACACGGTGGCCGCCAGCGGCGGCTATCTCATGGCCGCCACCGCCGACAGGATCGTCGCCTCGCCTTTTGCGCTCATCGGCTCCATCGGCGTGATCGCGCAATTCCCCAACTTTCACCGCTGGCTGCAGGCCCGGAATATCGACTGGGAACAATTCACCGCCGGCGAATTCAAGCGCACCGTGACGCTGTTCGGCGAAAACACTGAAGCCGGCCGCACCAAGCTGCGCGAGGAACTGGAGGCCATCCACGCGCAGTTCCGCGGCTTTGTGCAAGGCCGCCGCGCGCAGCTCGACATGGAAAAGGTCGCTACCGGCGAGGCCTGGCTCGGCGACAAAGCGCAGGAATTGGGCCTGGTGGACGAACTCGCGACCAGCGACGAAATCATCCGCAGCGCCTGCCAGCGGGGCCGGGTCCTGCATGTCAGTTTCCAGCGCAAGCCGTCGCTGTCCGAGCGCCTGCGCCTGTCAACGCAATCCGCCTGGGACGGCATCTGGCAGCCGCCGCATCCGTTCGGATGACCCGGCCTGCCCGCACCGCCTGTTTCCCGACGGCCCAGAAAAAAACCGGCTGATTCACGATCGGTTTGGGTGCGGCTATCCGCCAGCGTCCGTCGGTCCGCTGCCCGCGTGATCTGAAAATCACGGCAACAAAGACACCGGTCCCGGACGCCCGGAACTTGCCTATAGTCAAAAAATACTTCGGTAGTGCGCAAGGGCTGCAACCCTGCAACCCCTGCCATGGAGAAACAAGCCAGGCGATCCGTTCTGCGTTGAGATCGCGCCGAAGCAATACCCGCTGGACACCTTCGAAGATGCGCATGGTGCCCCAGCAAGATCAGTTGCCTGCGGATTTGCAGAAGGCATTTTTTTGAGATCGCTGGTTTCAGTCAAACTTCAAACAGGAGGTTTCACCATGAGATATCCCAGGAAAACCCGATCCGTTCAGCTGTTGTTTCCCGTTGTCGCGACCCTTGCTGCAACGCTTCTCGGGCAGTCCGGTTCGGCTGCCGCGCAGGAAAGGGCCGGGAAGCCGCCCGCCGCGGTCAAGAAAATGCAGGATTCGGCGATGAAGGCCATGGAGACGTTCATGGCCATGCCGGCGGACAAACAAAATGCCTATGTGAAACAGAAGCAGAAGACATCCATGGAGCGCGGCGAAGCGGTCTTCAATGATTCAAAGCTCGGCACCAACGTCTTCTCCTGCGCAACCTGCCACCCCGGCGGCAAAACCACGGGAGGCAGCGTACCCATGAGCAAGAAGCAAATACCGATTCCGAGCCTGCAGGGCGTCGCGGCGACCTTTCCCAAATTCAAGATCGGCAACGATGCCGTGATTACCCTTGCCGACATGAACAACAACTGCATCGTCATGTTCCTCAACGGCGAGCCGTTGAAGACGGACAGCCAGAAAGCCCGCGACCTTGCCTACTACGTGGCCAGTTTCAGCCAGGGGGTGCTCTATTCTCCGGGGAAACAGGGCAACTAAGCGGGATGCCATATCCGCCCGGGCCCGTAGCGTTCATGGCCGATTTCATCTCGGCGGAGGCGAGATCGATGTCTTCGTCGCTCATCTGTTCCAGACGCCGGGGTGCACCCGGGGCCGGCTCGATAGCGTAAAAACAATCGCGCCCGGCCATCGACGTGTCTAGCGCACCGTTTTATCCGCCTTTTTCGTGGAAATGCCGAACGGCACGTAGGTCGGGCACCAGCCGATGAGGCTGGTCACCAGAAACGCCACCGCGATGATGCCCAGAATGATCGCTGCCGTCCCGGTGATCTGACCAGTGAAATACAGGGCCGCGATGATCGCGACCACGGTCAGGCGAATGACCTTATCCACCACACCCATGTTCTTTTTCATTTTGCTTCTCCTGTCCCGGCAGCCCTTGGAGTCTTCAGCCTAGCCTAGAACAGGTGCCGGACAAGCAGCACCAGCCCCGTGATCATGGCAAGGCAGAGCACGCATGCCAGGATGAGCTTCAGGTAGTTGGGCGTGGGCGTGGGGAGCGGTGAGGATGGCCACAGTCCAAGCTGGCCGGGTTGGCTGGGCGTGAGGGCGCGAGCGGTACGGTAGCGTCAGGTTCTCTCTATCCGCACCCGCACCTTGGGGACGCGGGCCATGGCCTCGAGGGATGCATCGAAGTGGATCTGGCCGGGGTTGTCCACCGGCATGCTGGCCAGCGTTTCCAGCAGCTCGTCCTGTTCCAGAATCTGGCGGGTGCCGTCGGTAAGGTGAAGGTAGGCGGCCCAGGGCACGAACTGGGTGAGCGGGAAATGGGTTTGATCGGCGGGAGAAATGTCGAGATTGACGCCGGATACGAACAGCATGTTCTTGTCGTGCAGTGCCGGGTTGTGTGCCAGGCTGCGGTAGGTGCGGTCGAACTCGGCCTGGGTGTTGAGGCAGGCGGCGGTGAGCAGGGGATGTTCCGCGCTGACGATCCATGGCATGGGCGCCAGCAGGTTGCGTTCAAGCTGATCCTGCAGCGGATCGCGATTGCTGAAGATGCGTTTGTAATGGAAGTCTTCCGGCGCGAGACTGATGCCCAGTTCGGCGCTGCCATGCGACGGCCATGCGGCTTCGCCCAGCCGCTCGACCAGCGCCGGGGCGGCGGGCAGGGCATAGGCGGTGCTGAGCGTATTGAGTGTATGAAATTTTCCGTGCGCGTCGTGCCGTACCAGCTGCTCCAGGTTGAGAAACAGCCCTTGCGTCCGCTCGGTGTTCAGCAGGAGGTTGTCGACCAGCACCGCGAACTGTCCGTCGACGCGCGCTAAGCGGACATTTTCACGGGCGTATCGATATTCAGCACGGTACCAGTCGAGAATGTGACCGATCTTGCCGCAACTGCAGCTATTGTCGCCATGTTTGGTATGAAGCCGGCGGTAGACGCCAAACTCGCCGGTGTCCGGGTCGTAACCTACATGGCTCGATTGCAGCAACATCAGGTCCATGCCGTGGTCAGCGTGCGGGCCATGGCGATCCACCGAAACGATGCCGCCTACCCGTCCATGGTTAAAGGGAAATACGCCGAAATGCTTGGCCAGAAGAATGATAGGCACACCTTGGCTTTCGTCCGAACAAAAGGCGCGCGAAGGCATGATTTTGCCGCGGGTGAAGCCCAATTTGAGACACCAGTTGTAGAGCTGGGGCGCGAAGGTGCTGTAGCACAGCGACCGGTCCTCAATGCGGAAGGATTGCAGGGCGCGCGTAATGCCGGAAGGGTTGGAGAACATGCCAGTCAGGCCAAAAAGGTGATTAGGGTTTGCTGATATAATAACAAGTTATTTTTGTTTCCCCTTATGCTGTCCGGGGGATTTGATTGGTCCGCCGTCATGCAATCTCAGCTTAAACGCTACGCACGTTTCTTCCCCTTCTTGAGTTGGTTTCCGCTTACGTCTGATTCGGTCAAGGTCAACTTTCTGGCGGGATTGACGGTAGCGTTGGTGCTGATCCCGCAGTCGCTGGCGTATGCGCAATTGGCCGGTTTGCCGGCATATTACGGCTTGTATGCGGCGCTCCTGCCGGTGGCGATCGGCGCAATGTGGGGTTCTTCGAGCCAGTTGTCGACCGGCCCGGTGGCGGTGGTTTCCTTGCTGACCGCGTCGGCGCTGGCAACACTTGCCGCACCCGGCAGCGACGAATTCATCGCGCTGGCCATCATGTTGACCCTGTTGGTGGGCTTGATCCAGTTGGCGCTGGGAGCGTTCAGGCTGGGCGTCATCGTCAATTTCCTGTCGCACCCTGTAATGGTCGGTTTCACCAATGCTGCGGCCATCATCATCGTCCTGTCACAGCTGCCCAGAATTCTTGGCGTGTCGATGCCGTTTACCGACTCCTTCATCAACGACATTGTCAGCGTGCTGAAGCAGGCGGGCGACGCGCACTTGCCGACGCTGGCAATGGGCGTTGGAGCGCTGGCGCTGATGTGGGGGTTGAAGAAATACGCGCCCAAGATGCCTGCGGCGCTGATTGTGGTGGTGCTGGCCACCCTTATTTCGTGGGCGATCGGATTTGAGCAAAACGCGAAAGGGCAGATTGCCCAGGTGGCGGATCCTGAGCTGCGTGCTCAGATAGATAAAGTGGTGGTTGCGGTAGCCGAGGTCGATCGCCTGAAGAATGAAATCGCCACAAAAAATCCGGTGTTCGATGCGGGCGAGAACGAAAACATCGATGCAGCCAAACTTCATGCCGAGATGGCCCTGGCCCACCTGGCGCTGAAGGACAAGAAGGCCGTGTCGAGCGAGGCGCACAAGGACATGCGCAGGATGCTGGTGGTGCGCCATATTGATGAGGCGGGCAAGACCGTAGCAGTTTATCCGGTAGGCAAGGCGCCTGCGGACGTCAAGCTGGACGAGACCCGCTATCACATCCGCAATGTGACCCGGGATGGTGAATTCAAGCTGGTGGGCGGCGGTGAAGTCGTCGGCACCGTGCCGGAAGGCCTGCCGCCCATTTCCATGCCGACCCTGGACCTGGGCAAATTGGGTGCGATGCTGTCGACGGCACTGGTAATCGCGCTGGTGGGCTTTATGGAGGCAATCTCGATTGCCAAGGCGGTGGCCGCCAAAACCAGGCAGCGCCTGGATCCGAATCAGGAGCTGATCGGTCAGGGTATGGCGAATATCGCGGGCAGCTTCTCGCAGGCCTTCCCCACTTCTGGCTCGTTTTCACGCACAGCGGTGAATGCCAACATGGGCGCAACCCTGAGTTTGTCGTCAGTATTTACCGCAGTGATCGTGCTGGCCACGCTGCTGTTCCTGACGTCAATGTTCTACCATCTGCCGCTGGCAGTGCTGGCGGCCATTATCATCGTGGCCGCCGGCAGTTTGGTGAACATTGAGGCCGTCAAGCATGCGTGGCATGTGCACAAGCACGACGGTGCCGCCGCCCTCGTGACCTTTGTTGCTACGCTTCTGTTCGCGCCGCATCTGGAGAACGGCATTCTGGTCGGCGCCGGGCTGGCGATCATGCTGTTCCTGCTGCGTACCATGAAGCCGCGCGTGGCACTGCTGGGGCGCTACACTGACGGCACCCTGCGTGATATCAAGGTCAATCCGGAGATGCCGACCAGTGAGTACGTCATGGCCTTGCGCTATGACGGCTCGCTGTATTTTGCCAATGTGTCGTACTTTGAGGATGCCGTGCTCGAAGCGCTGGCAGAGCGGCCCAAGACCAAGTATGTGCTGATCGTGGGTGATGCCATCAACCAGATGGATGCTTCGGGCGAGGAGGTGGTACATCATCTGATCGACCGTCTTAAGGCATCTGGTGTCACCCTGGTGTTTTCGGGGCTGAAGAAACAGGTATTGGATATGATGCGCAATACGGGTTTGTTCGACCTGCTTGGGAACGAGAACATATTCGCGACCGAGGAACAGGCGATTGCCGCCATTTACGAGCGCCTGGGCGATGAAGCCAAGGTTGATCTGTTCTGCCCGGTTAAACCGGCTGCGGCCTAAGCGGAGCCCCCCCTTGGAAATCAACTCCATCACCAAGAAGCTGCTGTTCAATACCGTTCGTGTCGATACGGTATTGGAAGACGGCAGCGAGGGCTCCGGCACAGCCTTTGTGTTCAGCCACACGACGGGCAGCGGTGTTCACACCTTTGTCGTCACGAACCGCCATCTGGTCGAAGACGTGCGTAGCGGCGGTCTCGTATTTACCCAGAAAAAGCACGGTCAGCCCGCGTTCGGCGAACGCTTTCAAATCAACATAAACGATTTTTCACATGCCTGGTTCCTGCACCCCGACCCGGAGGTGGACATTGCCGTTATACCGCTGCGTCCACTGGAACAGGCGGCGCGCGACCAGGGGGCTGAACTTTATTATCATGCGATCGACAGCCGCCTGGCGCCGGACGCATCCATCTTGCGCGCGCTTGATGCACTGGAACAGGTGATATTCGTCGGCTATCCCAATGGCGTATGGGATCAGGTCAATCTGATGCCGATCATGCGGCGCGGCACCACCGCTACGCCAATGGCGCTGGATTTCGAAGGGCGCCAGGAATTTCTGATCGACGCGGCGGTATATCCGGGATCCAGCGGCAGCCCGGTATTCGTCTATCAGCCGGACATCTTGCGCCCATCGCAATCGAACGGCGGCATGAAATTTATTTTCGCCGGGGTGATTGCAGCCGTGTTTTTCCGCGAAGAGGCCAATCATCTGGTGCCGCTTCCGGTGCCGCCCAATAATCAGCCCATCATGATGGGATCGGAAATGATCGATCTTGGACTGGTCATCAAGGCCGATGCAGTTATTGTGGCCATAAACGCGTATCTGCGCGAAGCAGGCTGATCTCCTCGGTCTTTGTGTGTATAAGCAGCCCTGATGATTTTGATCATTAACATTCATTATTATTAATGGTCTGTTTTGCTTAAGGTGACGCTGACGTTTTGACTTGGCGCCAGCAAGCGCGGACGCACACTAATCCGTAGTCGGTCCGCACGACGGCTTGAGTGATAGCGAAGGGGCTGCGATGGATGTAAGCAATCTGCTGATACCGGCGGTTTTGTTCTTCGCCTTGGGGTTTCTGGCGCAAGGGATTAAGTCCGACCTCAAGTTTCCACCGGAGCTCGCCAAAGCGCTCTCCATCTACCTCCTGCTTGGCATCGGCCTGAAGGGCGGCATCGAACTGTCTCATGCGCAGCTGGGCGAGGCCATGCAGGCGGTGACTGCAGCGCTGGTGCTCGGTTTCGGGCTGCCGCTCATTGCCTACGCCATTCTGCTCGGCGGGCGCCTCGACAAGCTCAATGCGTCAGCCATCGCCGCGCACTATGGTTCCGTCAGCGCAGGCACGTTTCTGACCGCGATTGCCTACCTCAGCGCGCAGAATATTGAATACGAGTCTTATCCCGTAATCATGCTGGCGATCATGGAATCACCCGCGATTATTGTGGGTCTGTTGCTGGCCCGTTTTTCGCGCGGATGGCAGGACACCGGTCAAGAGAATGCACGGGAAAATCGCATGGGCGAGTTGCTGCGCGATGCATTTACCAATGGCAGCGTGATCCTGCTGTTCGGCGGGATGTTGATCGGGTTTATCGTCAAGCCCGACGCGCTGGCCACGATTACGCCCTTTTTCGGCACATTGTTCATGGGCGCGCTGTCCCTGTTTCTGCTGGAAATGGGCATGGAGGCCGGTAAGCGCATTGGCGAATTCAGGCGCGTCGGCTGGTTCCTGGTGGCGTTCGGCGTGTTGATGCCACTGATTGGGGGCGCAGCCGGGCTCCTGGTTGGGCACTATTGGCTGGGATTCGGGGTAGGCGGGGTAATGCTGGTAGCGGTGCTGGGCGCGTCCGCATCCTATATCGCGGTGCCCCCGGCCATGCGCCTGGCGATCCCGGAAGCCAACCCCTCCTATTATCTGACGCTTTCACTCGGGGTGACGTTTCCGTTCAACGTGATTCTCGGCATCCCTCTATACCATTATCTTGCTGCCCGGCTTGCGGGCGTCTGAACAAGGGATCCAGCATGCTTCAATTTCATTCCATGAAGCTCATCAACGTTATCGCCAACGCAACGCTGGAGGAGCGGCTTATCGGCATCGCCGAGGCGCATGCCACTTCGGGCCATACCGTGCTGGAAGCGCGCGGCGCGGGCAGTGCGGGCCTGCAGACCGGGTCGCTGGAGGGCGGAAGCAACATCCTGTTCATGCTCATCGTGGCCGAATCCAAGCTGGACGAGGTGATGGCCGATATTCAAAAGCTGATGAGGCGCGGCCACCATCTGGCGACCTTCGTGTCCGACACCCAGGTCTTGCGCCCCGAGAAGTTTATTTCCTGAGGCCGCTTATGCGCGGGCTTGCGCAAGCAGGCTACCGGCTTCGGACAGGACGAAATCGAGGAAGGCCTGCGCCACCGCCGAAAAGCGTTTGGCGGGCCGATGTACGACATACCAGTGACGCAGGATAGGAAATCCCTGCACGTCAAGGATTACCAGGCGATCCAGCGCGCGCTCCATTTCCAGGGTATGGATCGAGACCAGGCCCAGGCCAAGTCCTGCCTGCACGGCCTGTTTGATGGCCTCATTGCTGCTCATTTCCATGGCGGTGGTGAGGCGGATGCCTGCCGCATCGAAAAAGCGTTCCGCAGCCATGCGCGTGCCGGAACCCTGTTCGCGGCTGATAAAGCTTTCTTCGGCAAGCCGTGCGGGCGGGATGGCGCCTTTGCCTGCCAGTGGATGGCCGGGCGCGGCGATAACCACCAGCGGGTTTTCCATGAAAGGGTGCGCGACCAGATTGGAACCATCAGGCGGTTGCCCCATGATGGCCAAGTCTTTGTCGGAATCGCCTAATTGGGCGAGAATATGCTCGCGGTTGCTGACGTCCAGGCTGACCTTGACCCCGGGATAGCGCTGGCAAAAGGTCGCTAGCAGGCGGGGCGCAAAGTAATTGGCGGTGCTTGCAACCGTGATGTTCAGCTGACCACGGCGAAGGCCGCGCATTTCTTCAAGTTCGAGTTGGGCTTCTTCGACTTGTGCCAGAATGCCTTGCGCGTGCCGGTAGAAGGTGCGCCCGGCGTCAGTGAGGCGGATTTTTTTGCCAATCTGGTCGAACAAGGGCATGCCGGCCTGCTCTTCCAGTTGGCGGATTTGCATCGAAACTGCCGGCTGCGACAGGTGCAATGCTTCTGATGCGCGTGTATAACCTGCAAGTCGAGCGGCGGCCTCGAAGACCTGCAGTTGGCGGAGTGTGATATGCATGACGCAATAATAAGCGATAGTTATGATTTTCATCACAAATCTAGATTGTTAATTATATGACTGACCGGATAAGGTTGCGCAGCGTGATGATCCTGGTGGGTCATGGCACTGTACTAGTCAGTCATTTAATGGAAGCTTTGAACAAGCCCTCTGGGTAACGGGGGGGTCGTTCAGGGTTTCCTGGGGACCTGGTCGCAACCATAAGGTGGTTGGGGTGAGGGTTTGGACTTTTTATCTGAATCAGCAAGCAAGGAGCAAACACAATGGCAGTGAAAACCTATCAGGCCGGGGTGAAGGAATATCGGCAGACCTACTGGATGCCGGAATACACCCCGTTGGACACCGACATCCTGGCGTGTTTCAAGATCACCGCGCAGGCGGGTGTGGACCGTGAGGAAGCGGCTGCTGCCGTTGCCGCAGAATCGTCAACCGGCACCTGGACCACGGTGTGGACCGACCTGTTGACCGACATGGACTACTACAAGGGCCGTGCCTACCGCATCGAAGATGTGCCGGGCGACGACACCTGTTTCTTTGCCTTCATTGCCTACCCGATCGACCTCTTCGAAGAGGGTTCGGTGGTCAACGTGTTCACCTCGCTGGTCGGTAACGTGTTCGGCTTCAAGGCAATTCGCGCCCTGCGTCTGGAAGACATCCGCTTCCCGATCGCCTACGTCAAGACCTGCGGTGGCCCGCCCCTGGGTGTTCAGGTCGAGCGCGACATCATGAACAAGTACGGCCGTCCGCTGCTGGGCTGCACCATCAAGCCGAAGCTGGGTCTGTCTGCCAAGAACTACGGTCGTGCGGTGTATGAGTGCCTGCGCGGCGGTCTGGATTTCACCAAGGACGACGAGAACATCAACAGCCAGCCGTTCATGCGCTGGCGTCAGCGTTTTGACTTCGTGCAGGAAGCCACCCTGAAGGCCGAAGCCGAAACCGGCGAGCGCAAGGGCCACTACCTGAACGTGACCGCGCCGACCCCGGAAGAGATGTACAAGCGTGCCGAACACGCCAAGGAACTCGGCGCGCCGATCATCATGCACGACTACATCACCGGCGGCTTCTGTGCCAACACGGGCCTGGCCAACTGGTGTCGTGACAACGGCATGCTGCTGCACGTCCACCGCGCGATGCACGCCGTGGTCGACCGCAACCCGCACCACGGTATTCACTTCCGCGTGCTGGCCAAGATTCTGCGTCTGTCCGGCGGCGACCACCTGCATACCGGCACCGTCGTGGGCAAGCTGGAAGGCGACCGTGCTGCGACCCTGGGCTGGATCGATCTGCTGCGCGAATCGTTTATCCCTGAAGACCGCAGCCGCGGCATTTTCTTCGACCAGGATTGGGGTTCCATGCCCGGCGTATTCGCTGTGGCGTCCGGCGGTATCCACGTCTGGCACATGCCCGCACTGGTCAACATCTTCGGTGATGATTCCGTGCTGCAGTTCGGTGGCGGCACGCTGGGCCACCCCTGGGGCAACGCTGCCGGCGCTTGCGCCAACCGCGTTGCGCTGGAAGCATGTGTTCAGGCGCGTAACGAAGGCCGTGAGCTGGAAAAGGAAGGCAAGGAGATTCTTACCGCTGCCGCTTCCCACAGCCCCGAACTCAAGATCGCCATGGAAACGTGGAAAGAGATCAAGTTCGAATTTGATACCGTCGACAAGCTGGACATCGCGAACAAGTAAGCAGGATTCAGGGGTCGGGATTCAGGATTCGGGAAAAATTGGCGCGGCCAGGCTGCGCTTCCCTGACCTCCGTTCCCGTTCCCCTAACCCCTAACATTTGAAAGGAAATAAACATGGCTGTTCAAGTTTACAAAGCCGGGACCAAGTATGAGACCTTCTCCTATCTGCCAGTGATGGCGGCTGATCAGGTCCGTCGCCAGATCGCTTACTGCATTAGCCAGGGTTGGAACCCGTCGGTTGAACACACGGAAAAAGGCACGGCCGCCACCAGCAACTACTGGTACATGTGGAAGCTGCCGTTCTTTGGCGAGCAATCGGTCGACGCAGTGCTGGCCGAGCTGGAGGCGTGTCATCGCGAATTCCCCGACCATCTGGTGCGTTTCGTCGCTTATGACAACTACGCGCAAAGCCAGGGCATGAATTTCGTTGTTTATCGCTAAAAAGCAAATCAGTGCTGGCGTGCAAGCGCCGGCACTGAGCAGGATGAGTGCATTCCAAGTTTGTTTGTTGAGGTCGCGGTTGCGGCGCGCGTTGTTCGCGGAGTCGCGACCTCAACAAACCCGTTTAAATTCGAGGTAAGTGATGACACTAACCACCGACAGCACAGCCACTGCGACCCTTTCCGGGCGCGAGCTGGCTTTGAAGCGCCGCAAGGCGATGGCTTTGCATGGCAAGACCGGCATCACGAAAGCGGCATCTGTCATGTCGGCCAAGCCGGCAGCGTCACGCGTTAATGCGGCTGCTGCTTCAGGTTCGGCCAGGGCGGCCGCCGCATCGGTGTCCGATGCGACAATCATGGCTCGGGCTGCGGCAGCTGTTGCGGCCAATGGCCGCAGTGCCAGTCGTGCACGTCGCGAAGCGCTGAGCACATCGGGCAAGGCTGCGCTGCAGCCTGCCGTCTCGCGGCCAAGCGGTCGGGTGCGCCAGAAGCCGCAGATTGATGCGGCTTATGCACCGGCTGCCGTGGTTGAAGTGCTGGCCAAGGGCTGTGGTTGCGGGTGCAATGGCGCCAAGGGCGGGTGCGGCGACAAGCAGGCTTCGGCGGGGATGATGCCGGCTGTGGCGCTGTCTTCCGCTTCGGATGTGTCAAAGAAACCCATGGAGCCGACAGGCCGCGCGTTGGCGCGTGCGCGCCGCGCAGCGCTCTCGCAGGACGGCAAGGCGGGATTGCGGCGCGTGGCGCAAGCGACCAAGATCGCGTCCACCATGCCGGGCCAGGACTGGCAGGCGGCCATCGCCAAAGGTGCAACCGGTCGTCAAAAAGCCATGCAGCGCCGCGTGGTGCAATCGCTGGCTGGCAACATTAAGGGCAGTAATAAGGACAGTAATAATGCCCGTCCTGCCGGCCGCATGCGTGCCCGCATGGTTGCGCCCGCTCCGGCAAAGGTTGAAGAGGGTCATACGCTGTCGGGTCATGGTGTGACTGGCACGATGGTTGAGCGCAGCAAAAAAGTGACCGGCAATGAGCCGGGGTCTTGCCGCGCGATCACCGGTACGGAATACATCGGTATCGAGCAGTTCGATACCTTGTGCGACACCCGGCCTGCGCCGGCGCCGAGCAAGGTTGGTGTGAGCCACACGGTGAGCGAGCGCAAGGTCACGGGTACCGAAGTCGGTCGTTCCGCGAATGTGACGGGCGACGAGCCTGGGAACTGTCGTGGCATTACGGGTACAGAATATCTGGCGGCCGAGCGTTTCGACGAAATGTGTTCGAGCCGCCCGGCACCTTCGCCCGCCAAAGTGGCTTCGTTTGCTACGTCCAAGGGCAAAGAAGTCACCGGCACCTCGGTGACGCGTTCGGACAAAGTGACTGGCAATGAGTCAGGTTCAAGTCGGTCCATTTCAGGAACTGAATACGTCAAACCCGTTAACGGCACTGCGGCGCCCGAAAAAGTAGCGGTGAGCCACACCAGTCACGGCAAGGCTGTGACGGGTACGGCAGTGGGGCACGCATCCAAGGTTACGGGCGACGAGAACGGCAGCTGCCGTGGCGTCACCGGAACCGAATATCTGGCCCAGGAGCAGTTCACAACGCAGTGCAGCACAACAGCACCCGAAGCGCCGCGCAAGGTTAGTGTGATGTCGTCGCGTGGCAACCAGCCGGTTTCCGGCACGGAAGTCGGTCGTTCCAGCAAGGTCACGGGGGATGAGCCTGGTTCATGCCTTAGCATTACTGGTTCGCAGTACTACACCTCGGGCAGTTTCGGTGCCTTGTGCGATTCCGCATCGCCGCAAAAGGTCGCCACGATGCAAACGCTGGCTGGTCGCACATTGACCGGCACGGAGGTAGGCCGCAGCCCAAAAGTGTCCGGTGACGAAATGGGCGGGTGCAAATCCGTCACCGGTACAGAATATATCGGCGCAGATCAGCAAAAGGCTGTCTGTGCCGTGAGCACCCCGGTTGCGCCTGTTGCCAAGGTTGCAATTGATCAAACATGGCGCGGCCAGTCCGTTACCGGCACATATGTCGGTCGCTCAGGGCGGGTTACTGGTGATGAATCGGGTGGGTGTTCGCCCATCAGCGGCACGCCTTATATCGGCCGTCGCCAGTACAACGCGTTCTGTGAAACACCGGCATTGAAGGCGCAGGAAGCGGTTATTCGCACAAGTGCTGTGATCCCGGCGACCGCAGTTACTGGAGACCGCCCCGGATCGGGTGGCTCGGTGATGACGGGTGACGAGCGCGGCGCATGCGAGGTGGTGAGCGGCACGCCGTATGTCGGCATAGACAACGCAATGCCGCAATGCGCAACCAGCGGGCGATTCATTCCGCGTGCAAGCACGTGGGTTGAGACCGCGCGTGCCCCGGCGCCACTGGATTTCAGTATCGTTGCGCCGGCGCGAGCGGCCCAGCAAAAGCAATTTAATGACGTCACCGGAACGGTTTATAGCAGTGATCGCATTACCGGCCCCAGCAACAAGGCGAGTGGCCTCATCACCGGAACACCGGAATTCCGGCATCGCGATGTGGTGCCGACGCAGGCTGCCGTAACGGTAAAAGCCGCAGAGTCACAGGCAGAAAACACATCGGCCGCAAATCGGCTCACGGGTGAAGGTAGCCAGGCGGGCCGGCAAATTACCGGCGACAGCTGGAATGCCCTGGGCAAGGTGACTGGCACCGAGGGGGCATCGAGCCTGTCGCGGAACCCCTCTGAGCGCGGCAATTCGCGAGGCATGGGGATGAGTGCAACACGCGTGCGTGAAGTCGAGCCACCGCCTGCGCCAGACAGCCGCATCACCGGCTCGGCGGGCAACCTGGGCAAGGGTTCGCTGGTGACCCTGTCGGGCGGCGCACGCGGATAAGGCTTGTCAGGGATTGGTGACTGTGAATACGCGTAAACGCCTCGCTGCCATGCATTCTGCCGGATACCTCCAGCAGGGCGCGGAGTCGCCCGCCAATCCGGCGTGCGTCATCGCGGCGAGCCAGCGCTGTGAGCATGCGCTGGTCGATCCGGAGCTGAATCGTCGCCTGTATGTGTATGAGAACCGGGTACGTGAACGCTTTGCGTCTATCGTCGATACGCTGAAAGCGCTGTCGGCTTTCCAGCACGAACTGGATTTCACGGCGCGCGCCCAGCGCGTGGCACAGGATAAGCTCGGTTACGCGCTGCCCGTAGAGTTGCTGGAAAATGCCTGGGCGGCCGGACTCGATCTGCGGGCATTGCATTCCTACTGCATATTTCGCAGTTTCAAGGAGTGCATCGACATGGCCGAAGCCGACCAGCAGCCATGGCGCGAACGGATGCTGATCGACGCCGAATTCATCCGTTCGTGCGGCTACCATACGGTCGATGTCAGTCCGTGTGCCGACGGCCGGCTGCAGGGGTTGCTGCCTTTCGTGTTCCGCATGGCTCCGAACGATGCGGTGTATGTGAAGGCATATGCTGGCGCGATGTTCGATGTCGAGGGCGATGTGGCTGACTGGACACACCGTGAACTGGAGCGGCTGTCCGGTGGCCTGCCGGGCGCCGGCGATGGTAATTATTTGAAGATCGCGGTGTATCACTACAGCACTTCGAACCCCTGCGAGCAGGGTTGTGCGGCGCACGGCAGCAATGACGCGCTGGCCACGCAGGAAGCCGCAGACCGGTTGGCCGAATTGCGCGCTGCGATCGAGAACACCTATGGCAGGGGGGCGGCGCCAGATACGCTGCTCATCGGCATGGACACCGACACCGACGCGATCCGGGTGCATCTGCCCGATAGTGAAAGCGGCAATTGCCCGATGCGTTTTGTCGAAAGCGCAGCCTTGTTTCATGACACTCTGGGGATGGGCGCGCAGGACGCGTGCGACACCATTGCCCGGGCGATAGCCAGTGCCGAAAAAAGCTGTGGACTGCAGCCGGGTATGCGTAAATTAATCGCACGCCTGCTGGAAGCGAATTTTTCTCAAATTCAGTATGTGATTCAGCATCACGAAGGGCGTTATGCAGTGATTGGTCATAACGAGCGTTTCATTTGCGCTGGCGAGGCCATGAGCGAACTGCAATTGCGAAACAAGTTTTATTTCGCGCATCTTGACACGGTCGAAGAAGGGGCGCCCGACATGGATGTGGGTATTAAGATTTTCTCCGGATTGAATATCCGGCGCGGCTTGGCTGTACCGGTGCTGGTGCATTTTCATTACTCGTCCCGCGTGCCGGGTTCTCGAGAGCGGACGGTCGCACGCTGCAGGCGCGTGCGAGCCGCCATCCAGGCGCGTTATCCGCAGTTGTACGAGCAGGGAATGCTGCATTGCCGGATGGCGGTGAGCGATCACGAAGGTAGCGAACGCTGCACGTTTATCGAAGATGTTGTTCAGCAAGCGGGACATTGAGCGTAATAAATCGCTAAGGCAGCCCTATGAGAATCATGAAAGTCGAAAAAACGCTGGTATCGACGAACCGGATCAACGGATTCGGTCACCGTCCGCTGCTGGTGGTACAGGAAAAAGAAGGCGGCACGCGCAGTGTCGCGGTTGACGCGGTGGGGTGCATTCCTGGCGACTGGGTCATCTGCGTGGGTTCGTCGGCAGCGCGTGAGGCGGCGGGCAGCAAGGAGTTTCCCTCCGACCTGACCATTGTTGGCATTATTGATCACTGGACGGCTGAAAGCGCCTGATGGAGATCATGCGCGTCAAGGACGAGTTGGTATGCACTCGGCGTATTCCGGGTCTTAAGACGTCATCTCTGCGTGTGCTGGAAACCCAGGCGGGTGGTTTGCTGGTTGCCTCTGATCCTGTTGGGGTGCCGGTAGGCAAGTGGGTGTTTACAGCAAGTGGCAGTGCAGCACGGTGGGCGATGCCGGACCCAACGGTCATGACTGATTTGACGATTTGCGGAATCATCGACAACTGGGAAGCGTAAGTTTTTGGTGTGGGGCAAGGGAAGGCGTGATTGACGCGATTGCCCTTGATTTAGCAGTAAAAATTTCATTTTAACTTGTGTGATAAAGGAGTAACAAAATGGCTGAACGTATGGGTATTGCGCTGGGTATGATCGAAACCCGTGGTCTGGTTCCCGCGATTGAGGCGGCCGACGCCATGACCAAAGCTGCGGACGTGCGTCTGATCGGCCGCCAGTTCGTGGGTGGTGGTTATGTGACGGTTCTGGTTCGCGGCGAGACAGGTGCGGTCAACGCAGCCGTTCGTGCCGGTGCCGATGCATGCGAACGCGTGGGTGACGGCCTGGTCGCCGCCCACATCATCGCCCGTGTGCACGGCGAAGTCGAAGGCATCCTGCCGGCGGCGCCGAGCGCCTGATAATCCTCTAAACGTTGATAATCAACTTGGCAGTAAGCTTGAATCTAGGAGATGAGTGATGGCTAGCGTGACTGGTATTGCCCTTGGCATGATTGAAACCCGCGGACTGGTTCCCGCGATTGAAGCGGCTGACGCCATGACCAAGGCCGCAGAAGTGCGCCTGGTGGGCCGTCAGTTCGTCGGTGGTGGTTATGTGACCGTGCTGGTTCGCGGC
>JAGXGM010000022.1 GCA_024636675.1 Hydrogenophilales bacterium
AACAACAGTGCGGAGCGCACTGCCTGGCTACCGGCATTTTTGGCTTACTACAACGCCAGAAGGCCTCACTCGGCCCTCGGCTACAAACCTCCAGCTTCACGGCTTGCCGGGAACAACCTATTGCAACTCAACAACTAGTCGGGGCTTGCGGTTCTGAAACCCGCAAACGGATCGCGCCGCTGCGGCAGGTAAAAATTACGGAAGCCGGGACGTTTGAGGAACGGGTCGGTAACCGGTCCGCCGCCGCGCAATTCCCCGTGGGTGTGGAACCAGGGCGCTGAATAATCGTGATATGGATCGGGCGCGAAGCCCGGATACGGTGCGAACGGATCGCGCAGCCATTCCCACGCCATGCCCCAATGAAAATCCGCCCTCTCCACCGCTCGCAGCCACTGCGCAGCCGTCGGCAACTCCCGGCCCCGCCATGCGGCAAATGCCTCCGCCTCGAAGCGGTTCACATGCAGCATCGGCGCCGCTGCGCTCAGCGGCAGCCAACGGTCGAAGCGGCGTACCTGCCAGCCGCCGTTTGCCTGTTTCCAGTACAGGGGATGATGTGCATCGCTGGCCTGGCGCCAGGCCCAGCCATCAGCCGTCCACCCCGCCCTGTTCTGATATCCGCCCGCCTCGACGAATTCGGCGAAGCTCGTTTCCGACAGCGGGCTCGCGTCGATGTCGAACGCCGCCACCGCAACCGTGTGGCGCCATTTTTCATTGTCGAAAATAAACCCGTCGCCCGCGCCACTCCCCAGCATCGTTTCACCCGCATCGATCAGCAGCCGTTGCGCGGAGAGCGCGTCGGCAACATCGAGCCGGGCAGGCGGCGCATAACCCAGATCCTGGAAAGCCATCCACCAGGCTTCGATGTGCATCAGTTCATGGGCCAGACACAACTCGGCGAAATACGCGATTTCGGCATCGAGGCAGCTGCGCAGGCGGGTGGCCACGGCATCGGCCACCCGGTTCGCGTAGCCATCGACTGCCGCCGGTTCCAGCAAAGGCAGGCCCCAGCGAATGTCGTGCGGCACAGCGGAGGAATCGTACAAGGCATCGGCGCCAGGCAACAGGCTGGGCGCGCGCGTGCCGTCAGGGCGTTCGCGCAGGCACCAGCGTTCCTGGAACCAGACGATGTGACCATATTCCCACAGCGGCGGATTCAGATGTCCGGCGCGCGGCCCCAGCCAGCCGCCGGCAGGCAGGCAATCGGTCAGTGCGCGCAGCCGGCCGCGCGCCTGCGTCAGCCGGTCGATGAGTTGATCCGCGGTATAGCCGCTGATGGGTCGGGCTGGGTTCATATTGAGTTCATGTTATATAAAGCACTTTAGTCGATTCGTTTCAGACGCCATTCTCGATAGGCACTCGAACCATGAACAATTCCATTCTCGCCACCGTCGGCAACCATATTTCAATCGGGACCTGAGTGTGTCTTTTACCTTCAAGAACTTTCCCGCCGACCGCGACGATTTGCGCAGCGACGTGCTGGCTGGTCTGGCCGCCTGCCCCAAGTCCATTCCGCCCAAGTATTTCTACGACGAAGCGGGTTGCCGGCTGTTTGAATCAATCTGCGCACAGCCCGAATACACGCTCACCCGCACCGAACAGGCGCTCATGGCGTCCCGCTTGCCCGACATCGCCGCCGCCATCGGACCGATAGATTGCATCGTCGAACCGGGTGCCGGGGAATGCGCCAAGGTGCGCCTGCTCCTGCAGGCGCTGCACCCCGCTCATCTTGTCGTGCTGGACATTGCCGGCGGCCCGCTTTCAATTGCAGCGAAATCCCTGTCCCATGATCACCCGGGGCTTGCCGTCACCGCGCTGGGAATGGACTTCATCCGCGACCTGGAAGCGGCGGCGCCCCACCTGCCGGAAGGCCAGCGGCTCATCTACTACCCCGGCTCCAGCATCGGCAACTTCGCACCCGACGCGGCGACAGCCCTGCTCGCGCGCTTTCGCCGGCTCGCCGGCGCGAAAGGCCAGCTGCTGATCGGCTTCGACCTCAAGAAGGATCCGCAGCAGTTGCACGCGGCCTACAACGATGCGGCCGGCGTCACTGCCGCCTTCAACCTCAACCTGCTCGAACGTCTGAACCGCGAACTGGATGCCGACTTCGACACCTCCTGTTTCCGCCACTACGCGTTCTACAACCCGACCGCAGGCCGCATCGAGATGCACCTGGCCAGCCTCACCGCGCAGGATGTGACCGTTGCCGGGCAACGCTTCCATTTCGCCCTCGGCGAAACGCTGCACACCGAAGACTCCTACAAGTTTCGGCCCGACGAATTCAGCGCCATTGCAAAAAATGCTGGCTGGCCATTGAAAGCCGGGTGGGAGCTCGACGGCCTCGCACTCCAGCTGTACGGGGATGCAGACTAGGATCCGGGCTCAGGCAAAACCTGCTCCAAGGCGTCCAGGCACGCGCTGTCAATTGCCGCGCTGCCCCTTCCCCATCATCGCGATCGCATCGGCCATCGGATCGGGCTGCGTACACGGCCGCTCTGCCGTGTTCGCGTCGAAAATGTCGGCGACAGTGTTGATGCGGGTTTCGATCGGAATACGACCGGCCGCCAGCCCGCACGAATAGTCCTTGCCGTCGGCCGCACGTGATGCGCTGCGGCGACCAAGACCGGCGCCGAGAAGATATGGAGCCGCGCCAGGCCCGGAATAGCCAGCATGCGCCCTCACCTGCACCCATTCGTTTTCGTCCAGCCGCAATTTATCCCTCTACCCGACGGGGTCGCCCTGCCCCATCTAAGCCGTAAAATTCACCCATGCCAAAACTTGAATCGCTCGCCTTCGACAACAGCTTTGCACGTCTGCCCGAGGCCTATTATTCGCGCGTCTGCCCGACCCCGGTTCCCGATCCCTACCTGGTCTGCCACAGCCCGGAAGCGCTGGCCTTGCTCGACCTCGACGCCAGCGAAATGATGCGTCCCGAGCTGATCGAGGCGCTGGCGGGCAACCAGCTGCTGCCGGGAATGGACGCCGTCGCCGCGCTCTACGCTGGCCACCAGTTCGGCCATTTCGTGCCGCAGCTGGGCGACGGCCGCGCGATCCTGCTCGGCGAAGTGAAGAATGCGGCAGGCGAAGGCTGGGAAGTGCAGCTGAAAGGCGCAGGCCGCACCCCTTACTCGCGCGGTGGCGACGGCCGCGCGGTGCTTCGCTCCAGCATCCGCGAGTTTCTGTGTTCCGAGGCGATGCACGCGCTCGGCATCCCCACCACCCGCGCCCTCGCCATCGTCGGCAGCGACCGCCCGGTCTACCGCGAAGATGAAGAGACTGCTGCCCTGGTGACCCGTCTGGCGCCCAGCTTCGTGCGCTTCGGCTCCTTCGAAGTCTTCTACTACCGCAACCAGATCGAACCGATCAAACAGCTGGCCGATTACGTCATTGCGCGTCACTACCCCGAGCTTTCGGCGCTGGCCGATCCTTATCCCGAGTTCCTGCGCCGGGTTGCGCATGCCACCGCCGAGCTGATGGCACAGTGGCAGGCGGTCGGCTTCTCGCATGGGGTGATGAACACCGACAACATGTCCATCCTCGGCCTCACGCTCGACTACGGCCCGTTCGGCTTTCTCGACGCCTTCGATCCCGGCTACGTTTGCAACCATTCCGACACCAGCGGGCGCTACGCCTTTGACCAGCAGCCGGATGTGGCGGCGTGGAACCTCACCAAGCTGGCGCAGACGCTGGTGCCGCTGATGTCGGTGGAGGCAGCATCGCAGGCGATCAGCGAATACCCGCAGGTGTTCGGCCGCGCCTACCTCGAGCGCATGGCCGCCAAGTTCGGCCTGCCGTCTGGCAGCGAAGCCGCCTCGCTCGTGATGGACGCGCTAACACTACTGGCGCAGAACCATGTCGACTACACGATCTTCCTGCGCCGCCTCTGCGACTTCGACAGCGGTGAAAATGCCGCCAACACGCTGCGCGACCTTTTCCTCGACCGCGCGGCCTTCGACGCCTGGGCGGCGCGCTACGCCACCGCGCTGCGCCAGCAGGGTTCACGCGACACCGAACGGGCTGCGGCAATGCGGCGCGTCAATCCCAAGTACATCCTGCGCAACCATCTCGCCGAGATCGCCATCCGCCGCGCGGCAGACGACCGCGACTACAGCGAGGTGAACCGCCTGCACGCGTTGCTGGCGCGCCCGTTCGACGAGCAGCCAGAATTTGAGTCCTACGCTGCCGAGCCGCCTGACTGGGCGAGAAAGATTGAGGTAAGCTGCTCTTCGTGAACCGAACCACCCTGCTCGTCTGCCTGCTGACTGTGTCCTTGCTCGCTGCCTGCAGCAGCCAGCCCATCGCACGCCGTGACGGCAGCAGCAGCGTACGCAGCTTCAGCCTCAAGGAACTGGCCAAGAGCGACATCGATACGGTGGTCGAAATCCACCAGCAGGAAGTCATCGCCGTTCTGAAGAGCCTTACCCTCAAGCTCTATCGCCGCAATCCCAACGAATGGCGCAAATCCGGTTTTGCCAGCGCCGACGAAGCGACGGCGGCCCTGTTCAAGCCGCTGCAGCACTGGCAGCTGGCGCAACAGCAAAATCTCCCTTGGGAAACCGTGCTGCTCGCCCCCTGGCGCGCCGGTTTCACCGGCGACCGGGTGCAGGCCCTGATGAATGGCCTCCTGGTCATGCACATGGCGGCCTTCAATCACCAGACCGAGTTTTACCTGCTGTCCGAAGTCGACGCCCAGAAGCTCTACAATGCCGCGCGCAACACCGAAGCGGTGGTGTGGAAACTCTCCAGCGCCAGACGCGAATCGGGCGACCCCGTCCTGCTCTCCAACGGCTTCGATGACAATGGCGTGCCCAATCTCAGCTTCGAGCGTGAATTCGGCAAGCTCATCGGCATCCAGGATGCGCTGGCCAAGATCATCGAGGACAAGAACAACCGGGCCATCCGCTTCGGCGTGGTCAACGTCGCCAGCATGGTCTTCCTGCCGATCTGACATGGCGGCCGATCCCTACGCCCACTGCGCCCGCCTCACGCGCGGCCAATGGGCCTGGGAATTCCTCCGCCGCAACCCGGACTACCGGCGCGACTATCAGACATTCATCACGATCTGGCGCACGCTCGAAGCCGACTACGGCGTCCCGCCCAATCGCGATTTTTCAAGGTGGAAGCATGACTCGCGCGCCTACGGCCCGCTGCCGGGCGACGCCGAATTCGCCTCCCCCGGCGGCGAATTGTGCACGGTCGACGACGACCGCGTGCTGCTCGAATGCTGGATGGGTGCGAAATGGGGTTTCCACAAATTCCCGCTCGACCCCGCACGCGCCGCGCCCGCCCCGGACGAGCTGTCGTGGCGCCCGCCGCCGCAGCCGGATGCCCCTATCGATGCACCCTACCGTACCGACTTCACCTTTGATCTGTCCCTGCCGCTGCCGCTGCCGCCGCAGCTGGAAGCCGCGAAATTCCGTCTTGTCAGCCGCGCCGCCGAACTGAGGCGCCAGGGCCATGCCGCGCCAAAGACCGTGGCGAACCAGCGCGCACGCTGGACGCAGTTGCTGAGTCTGCTGGATGCCGAAGCCGCAGGTGAAGAGGTGGCTGAAGCAGATGTTCCCCTGCTGCACGAGGCAAAGGTCATGGTGCAGGGTGGCTATACAGGAATCCTGAGACTGGCAGACTCCCGCCCGGATTCCGATTGAAAACCAGGGCTTGCGGCCCGTTGACCTTCCGCAACCGCATCGCCAGCACGCAAGCTCAGCGCCGGCGCGAAGCGGTGTCGGCTCGGGCCGCTTGCTGGCCGCCAACGCCACCATCTGCAAATAAAAAAAGGGCCGCAACTCTGCGGCCCTTTTGTTCAGCCTGATTTTCTCAGAGCGGAACTGATCAAGCGAAATTCGCTTCGACAAACTTCCAGTTCACCAACTTGTCGAGGAAGGTCTCGACGAACTTGGGACGCAGGTTGCGGTAGTCGATGTAGTAGGCGTGCTCCCACACGTCGATGCACAGCAATGCCTTGTCGCCGGTCGTCAGCGGGGTGCCGGCGGCGCCCATGTTGACGATGTCGACCGAACCGTCGGCCTTTTTCACCAGCCAGGTCCAGCCGGAACCGAAGTTTCCGACAGCGCTGGTCTGGAAGGCTTTCCTGAATTCGTCGAGGCTGCCCCACTTGGCGTTGATGGCATCGGCCAGGGCACCGGAGGGCGCGCCGCCGCCGTTAGGCGACAGGCAATTCCAGAAGAAGCTATGGTTCCACACCTGCGCAGCATTGTTGTAGACGCCACCGGCAGGCGCGGTCTTGACGATGTCTTCGAGCGACTTGCTCTCGAAGTCGGTGCCCTTGATCAGGTTGTTGAGGTTGGTCACATAGGCTTGGTGATGCTTGCCGTAGTGATACTCAAAGGTTTCCTGGGACATGTGCGGCGCAAGCGCATCCATGGCAAAGGGCAGTGCTGGCAAAGTGTGTTCCATGAGTCTCTCCTGAATTGAATGAACAGCAATCAATATAGTGTGTCCCTCAAGCATGACAACCTGATGAGGCAACACGATGCAGCAGCAGGAGTCGTGCCGGCCTCCTCCAAGGAGACATTCGTGCAGGCATCGACTGGGCTGGTGTGGCCGGACGAGGTGTCTGTCCGGCTTGTGTTGTGGCGTGCTGAAAAACTTCACGCACAACGGAAACTGGTCGGGACGAGAGGATTTGAACCTCCGACCACTTGACCCCCAGTCAAGTGCGCTACCAGGCTGCGCTACGCCCCGATCAAGCCCGCAATTCTAACAGATGAGCCGCGGCTGGCGGAAGTCGTCAGGCCAATATTTTCAGGATGGCCGTGATTTCGGCGCGCAGTTTACCGACATCCAGCGCACTTGAGGCCGACGCGGGCGCAGCCTCGGGGGGAGATTCACTGTCGTGCTCCAGGCGTTGCCGTGCGCCACTGATGGTAAACCCCTCTTCGTACAGCAGTTCACGAATGCGGCGAATCAGCAACACCTCGTGATGCTGATAGTAGCGGCGATTGCCGCGGCGCTTGACCGGGCGCAACTGGGTGAATTCCTGTTCCCAGTAGCGCAGCACGTGCGCCTTGACGGCGCACAACTCGGACACTTCACCAATGGTGAAATAGCGTTTCGCCGGAATCGGCGGAAGTTCACTCTTCGCTGGGCGTTCCAACCTGGGCGCCTTCGACTTGGGACTTGAGTTTCTGGCTGGCGTGGAAGGTCACCACGCGACGCGCGGAAATCGGCATTTCTTCGCCGGTTTTTGGGTTGCGGCCAGGACGCTGTGGTTTCTCGCGGCACTGAAAATTGCCGAACCCGGATAATTTGACGATGTCGCCCTTTTCGAGGGACAAACGGATTTCGTCGAAAAACGACTCGACGACGTCCTTGGCTTCGCGTTTGTTCAGGCCCACTTTTTCGAACAGCAGTTCGGCCAGATCAGCTTTAGTGAGGGTGGTCATGCTTGTATATTGTCAGGGGCTGGTGGAAAACAGGGTCACACACGCACCAATAAAATTGGTTTTGCGTTAAGCACGCAAACTGGCATTGCACTGGCGAAGTGCGGCGCCGACCAGTTTTTGCACGGCTTCGTCCACTTCCTGATCCGTTAATGTGCGTTCAGTATCTTGCATAACTACCCGTATGGCAAGGCTTTTTTGGTTTTCAGACATGCCTTTTCCGCGATAGTCATCGAATACATCGATTGAGCGCACCCAGTCTGATGCGACGTCACGCAGCGCGGCCAGCAATTCGCCAGCGGGCGTATGTACGTCCAGCACGAACGCCAGATCGCGCCGCATCTGCGGAAAACGCGACAACACAGCATGCCGTGGCAGGCTGCGCCGGGCGAGCACCTGGCTGTCGAGCTCGAACAGCACCGGCGCAGCAGCAAGGTCGAACGCCTGCACCAGACGTGGGTGCAGGGCGCCAACCCAGCCGATGGATCGTTCATCGATCCACAGTTCGGCACATTGCCCCGGGTGCAGGGCGGGATGGGCCCCGCGCCGGGCATCGAGTCCATGCCCGAACAGCCGCTCCAGGTCGCCCTTGAGGTCGAAAAAATCGACGCGGCAAGAAGGCGCACCCCATTGCTCGGGAAGCGCGTCGCCATAGACCAGGCCACCCAGTTTCATGGGTTGTTCCGAGAGCGATGCATAGACCCGCCCCAGTTCGAAAATCCGCACCCGCTCCTGCTGGCGATTGAGGTTGTGGCGCAGGGTTTCGATCAGGCCACCCCACAGGGTCGTCCGCATGGCCGACAACTGGCTGGCCAGCGGATTGGCGAGCAGCAGCGGACGCGCGGCGGCGTCGAGCGCTGTCTCCCACGCAGGATCGACAAAGCTGTAGGTGATGACTTCCTGATAATCCAGGTCGACCATCATCTGGCGCACGCTGTCGTCGGCCAGCACGGTCTCGTCTTGCGGCAGCATGCGCGAGGGCGCCGCCGGCGGCTGGGCGGGAATGTTGTCGTAGCCGAACAGGCGCACCGCCTCTTCGATCAGGTCTTCCTCGATCGCGAGATCGAAACGGAAACTCGGCGGCGTAACGACGAGGCGGCCGTCCTGGCGTTCAACGCCTGCGCCGATCGCGGCGAGGTCGCGTGCCACCTGGTCGGCATCGAGTTCGATGCCGGCCACGCGTGTCAGCCGCGCCAGCCGCAGGGTGATCGGCTCACGCTGCGGCAGTTCGGCGACCGCCTCGGTGATCGGTCCGGCCTGGCCGCCGCAGATGTCGAGCAGCAACTGCGTTGCGCGTTCCATCGCCTGGCGGGTGGCGCCGAAATCGACGCCACGCTCGAAGCGATGCGACGAATCGGTCGACAGGCCCAAGCGCCGGGCGCGCCCGGCAATCGCCGCCGGTGCGAAAAATGCGGCCTCCAGCATGACGTCGACGGTGACGCGTTCCACGCTGGTCGGCTTGCCGCCCATGATCCCGGCCAGCGCCACCGGCCCGCCGGCATCGGCGATGACCAGCATGTCGGGGGCGAGTTCGGCAATCTGCCCATCCAGCAGTTCGAGTGTCTCGCCCGCGCGGGCCAGCCGCACCTCGATGCCGCCATTGAGGCGCGACAAGGCAAAGGCATGCAGCGGCTGACCGAGTTCGAGCAGCACATAGTTGGTTATATCGACCGGCGCCAGCAGCGGACGGATGCCGCTGCGCTCGAGGCGTTCCGCCATCCAGCGCGGGGTCGCAGCCTGCGCGTCGATGCCGCGCACCACACGTGCCAGATAACGCGGGCAGGCCTCGGGAGCCGACACTTGCACCGGCATCCTGTCCTCAATGCGTTCAGCGACCCCGCCAATCTGCGGCAATCGCACCTCGGCGCCGGTGATCGCGCCGACCTCGCGCGCAAGCCCCTGCATCGACAGGCAGTCCGCGCGATTGGGCGTGAGTTTCAGGGTGACGAGGGTGTCATCCAGATTAAGCCAGCTGCGGAAATCCTCGCCGACCGGCGCATCGGCATCCAGCACCATCAGGCCGTCGGCCGCCCCTTCCAGGCCCAGTTCTTTGGTCGAGCACAGCATGCCGAAGGATTCGAGACCGCGCACCTTGGCCACCTTGATTTCGAACCCGGGCAGTCTGGCGCCGGGACGGGCGCACGGCACCTTGAGTCCGGCCGCCGCATTGGGCGCACCGCACACGATGGTAACCGGTGAAGATTCGCCGACATCGACCTGGCACACGCGCAGGCGGTCGGCATCGGGATGCTTTTCCGCCGACAGGATTTCGGCCACCACCACATTGTTGAAGGGCGGCGCAGCAGACGTCAGGGCTTCCACCTCAAGTCCCGCCATGGTCAGGGCATGGGCCAACTGGGCGGTATCGAGCGCGGGATTGACGAGGCTGCGCAGCCAGGATTCTGGAAATTGCATGATGGTTCCGCTTTAATTAGTTGAATTGCTTGAGAAAGCGCAGATCATTTTCAAAGAACAGCCGCAAATCATCGACACCATAACGCAGCATCGCCAGACGCTCGACGCCCAAACCGAAGGCAAAGCCGACGTAGCGCTCGGTATCGATTTCGACGTGCCTAAACACGTTGGGATGCACCATGCCGCAGCCCAGCACTTCCAGCCAGCCGGTGTGCGAACACACGCGGCAGCCTTCGCCGCCGCACATCACGCAGCCGATGTCCATCTCGGCCGAGGGCTCGGTAAAGGGAAAGAACGAGGGGCGGAAGCGCACTGCCAGGTCGTCGCGTTCGAAGAAGTTGCGCATGAAATCGGCCAGCACGCCCTTCAAGTCAGCGAACGACACCGTTTCATCGACCCACAGGCCTTCGATCTGGTGGAACATTGGCGTATGCGTCACATCCGAGTCGCAGCGATACACCCGCCCCGGCGCGATGATGCGCAGCGGCGGCTGGTGGGTCTGCATGTGGCGCACCTGCACCGGCGAGGTGTGGGTGCGCAGCAACTCGCCGCTCTGCAGGTAAAAGGTGTCGTGCATCGCCCGCGCCGGATGGTCTTCCGGGATATTGAGCGCGGTGAAGTTGTAGAAGTCGGTCTCGATCTCGGGGCCCGTGGCCACCTCGAATCCGATCGAGCGGAACAGCGCCTGGATGCGCGCCAGCGTGCGCGAAACCGGATGCAGGCCGGCATGCCCCAGGCCCCGTCCTGGCAACGTCACGTCCAGCGTTTCAGCCGCCAGCTGGCGATCCAGCTCGGCCTGCTGCAGCGTGTCGCGACGGTTTTTCAGCGCCGCCTCAACCGCCTGCTTGGCCTCGTTGATGCGGGCGCCGGCGGTCTTGCGCGCGTCGGCGGGCATTGCACCCAGGCTTTTCAGCAGTTCGGTGAGCTGACCACTTTTTCCCAGATAGCCTGCCTTGACCTGTTCCAGCGTCTGCAAATCGGGACTGGCCTGGATCGCGGCAAGGGCGTCGGCAACGATTTCGTTAGGATTGCGCATGGCGGTTTTTATATCAGGAATTTATCCGCGGAGGACGCGAAGTTCACGAAGAGAAAACCACTCAATCTTCGCGTTTCTTCGCGCCCTTCGCGGATAGACTCGTTCAAGAAACAACAAACAAAAAAAGGCCTTGCGGCCTTTTTTTGTGACGGTTTGACGGCTTACGCCGCCAGCTTGGCCTTGACCTGATCGACGATCTTCGCAAAGGCATCCTTGTCGAAAATCGCGATGTCGGACAGCACCTTGCGGTCGATCCCGATCTCGGCGCGGTTCAAGCCGTTCATGAACACGCTGTAGGTCAGACCGTACTGACGCGCGGCGGCGTTGATACGGGCAATCCACAGCCTGCGGAACTGACGCTTGCGCTGACGACGGTCGCGGTACTGGTACTGACCGGCTTTCATCACCGCTTCATTGGCGACGCGGAATACGTTCTTGCGACGGCCGCGATAGCCTTTGGCGGCGTCGATGATTCTTTTGTGACTGGCTCGGGCGGTTACACCCCGTTTGACGCGTGGCATGGTCTTTCTCCTTTATGCGTAGGGCAACATGCGAGCAACCGACTTGTGGTCGCTGGCACCAACTGTTTCCATGCCGCGCAACTGGCGCTTACGCTTGGTGCTTTTCTTGGTGAGAATGTGACGCATGAACGCGTGCGAGCGCTTGAATCCGCCGCCGCCCAGTGCACGGAACCGCTTCTTGGCGCCGCTCTTGGTCTTCATCTTAGGCATGATGCTTCCTTTTTATCTCATGCGGCCAGGTGATCCCACGGCGTGGAATGCTTCACCAACCCGACTGCACGTATTGTGGCGTTTTCACCCTCTCGGGCCGAGAAACGCCGGTCTCGAAACTTTAAATCTTCTTTTTCGGCGCCAGCATCATCACCAGCTGGCGGCCTTCCATCTTGGGGAACTGCTCGACCACCGCCAGTTCGGCCAGGTCGGCCGCGACCCGTCTCAACTGGTTCATGCCGATTTCCTGGTGAGCCATTTCGCGGCCCCGGAAACGCAGCGTAATCTTGGTCTTGTCGCCTTCTTCCAGAAACTTGATCAGGTTGCGAAGCTTGATCTGGTAATCGCCTTCGTCGGTACCCGGACGGAACTTGATTTCCTTGATCTGGACCTGCTTCTGCTTCAGCTTGGCTTCGTGCTGCTTCTTGCTCTCCTGGTACTTGAACTTGCCGTAGTCCATGATCTTGCACACGGGCGGCTGGGCCGTTGGCGCAATTTCCACCAGATCCAGGTCAGCTTCTTCTGCCTGACGCAAGGCATCGTAAATTTTTACGATGCCAAGCGGCTCGCCTTCCACACCGACCAAACGTATCTCAGGGGTGGTAATTTCCCCGTTGATACGCGTCTGTTTCTTTTCTGTCGCGATGAGTTGTTCTCCAAATAAAAACCTGACGCTGCGCGTCGAGGCGAAAAGATCAAACCATAAATAAAGGCGCGGGGCGAGTCCCATTCACGGGACAAGCCCCAACGCCTTGTTTGACCACTATTACTGGCGCGCCAGCGTTTCCGCTTTCAGGCGCGCTATCAAGTCATCCAAACTGAGCTGCCCCAGATCCTGGTTGCCACGGGCACGGACAGAGACCAACCCGGCCTCCATTTCCTTGTCACCGACGACCACCTGATAAGGCAGCTTTTGCAAGCTATGTTCGCGGATTTTATAAGTAATCTTGTTATTACTCAAGTCCGACACCGCACGGATGCCCGCTTCGCGCAGCGCCTGGGTGACTTTTTGCGCATATTCGGCCTGGCGTTCGCTGATATTCATCACCATCACCTGCACCGGCGCCAGCCACAACGGGAAGTTGCCGGCATGATGCTCGATCAGGATGCCGATGAAGCGCTCCATTGACCCGAGTATCGCGCGGTGCAGCATTACCGGGGTTTTACGGCTGTTGTCCTCGTCGACGAACTCGGCGTCGAGACGCATCGGCAGGTTGAAATCGAGCTGGATGGTGCCGCACTGCCACAGGCGGTGAAGCGTGTCTTTCAGGGTGAACTCGATCTTGGGGCCGTAGAACGCGCCCTCGCCCGGCTGCAGGTCGTAGGCCAGATTACTCTTGTCGAGCGCCGCCGCCAGTGCCGCTTCGGCCTTGTCCCAGCTTTCGTCCGAGCCGACCCGCTTGTCCGGCCGGGTCGACAGTTTGACCAGCACGTCGTCGAAGCCGAAGTCGGCGTAGGTCTTTTGCAGCATCACGATGAAATCGGCGACTTCCTGCTCGATCTGGTCTTCGGTGCAGAAGATGTGAGCGTCGTCCTGAGTAAAGCCGCGCACCCGCATGATGCCGTGCAGCGCGCCCGACGGCTCGTTGCGGTGGCACGAGCCGAACTCGGCCAGACGCAGCGGCAGGTCACGGTAGGAATGCAGGCCGCTGTTGAAAATCTGCACGTGACCGGGGCAGTTCATCGGTTTGACCGCATAGTCGCGGTTTTCCGAGGACGTGGTGAACATGTTGTCGTGGTAGTTTTCCCAGTGGCCGGACTTCTCCCACATGCTGCGATCCATCACCGCCGGGGTGCGCACTTCCTGGTAGCCGTATTCGACGAACTTCTGCCGCATGTACTGCTCGATTTGCTGCCACACGATCCAGCCCTTGGGGTGCCAGAACACCATGCCCGGCGCCTCGTCCTGCATGTGCAGCAGGTCGAGCTGCTTCGCCAGCTTGCGATGGTCGCGCTTCTCGGCCTCTTCCAGCCGGTGCAGGTAGGCTTCGAGGTCTTCCTTCTTCGCCCAGGCCGTGCCGTAGACGCGCTGTAGCATCTCGTTGTTCGAGTCTCCGCGCCAGTAGGCGCCGGCAAGCTTCATCAACTTGAAATGCTTGAGCTTGCCGGTCGACGGGACGTGAGGACCGCGGCACAGATCGATGAAATCGCCCTCGCGATACAGCGAGATGTCCTCGTTGCTGGGGATCGACGCGATGATCTCGGCCTTGTAGGCCTCCCCCATATTCTTGAAGAAGGTCACCGCCTCATCGCGAGGCATCACGCTGCGCTCGACCGGAATATCCTGCATCGCCAACTCGGCCATCTTCTTCTCGATGGCAACCAGGTCTTCCGGCGTGAAGGGGCGCTTGTACGCAAAATCGTAAAAGAAGCCATCCTCAATCACCGGGCCGATGGTGACCTGCGCCTCCGGAAACAGCGACTTCACTGCAGCGGCCAGCAGATGGGCGGTGGAGTGGCGGATCATGTCGAGGCCGTCGGCATCGCGGTCGGTGACGATGGACAGTTGCGCATCGGCGTCGATCACATGGCTGCTATCGACCAGTTCGCCGTTGACCCGCCCGGCGAGCGCCGCCTTGGCCAGCCCCGCGCCGATGCTGGATGCGACCTGCGCGACCGTGACCGGTCCCTCGAACGGACGGACGGAACCATCGGGAAGCGTGACATTGACCATGATTCAAACTCCAGAAACAAAAAAAAGCGCGGACCGACCGCGCTTTTGGGTACTACAGGAAGATTGCAGAGCCTCTGCGAACAGCGATGCGCCGGGTTTATCGAGTGACAAGCCGACTAGTTCGCATTGACATTTCACAAGCTCCACGGGGCTAGCCCCACTAAAACGGGTCATCCCGACCCTTCAAATATTGGTAGGCGCGAATGGACTCGAACCATCGACCCCCACCATGTCAAGGTGGTGCTCTAACCAGCTGAGCTACGCGCCTAATGCGGGGCGGATCATAACCGAAAC
>JAGXGM010000023.1 GCA_024636675.1 Hydrogenophilales bacterium
AGCAATTTGCGCCCTTCGTAAGTGGTTCTGGCATTCTTATGGCTGTTCATCCGGTTGGCCCCCTGGGAGTACTGAAGCGTCGAGAACTCCAGTTTCCCAGATCCTTCCGGGTGAACAACCTATTGAAACATCACACCTAGCGCCTCATTTCAAGGCTGCAATCGCGCAACTGCAGATCCCCGCCCTTCGGGTCGCCCTCGTTGCGCCCGATTTTTTCAGCGACGACCAGCATCCGGCACGTCAACTGATTGATCTGATGGGCCTGTTTTCGCGTCGCTTTCCCGAGCATGCCCATTCGTACGCCCCTGCGCTCGAGCAGGTCCAGTCCGCCTGCGCCGCCATCTTCCGCGACCCAAGGCATCCCGCCGAGGCTTTTGCGCGAGCGCACAGCAGCCTGATTGCCTGGCTGACCGGCGAAGAGGCGCGTTCGGATGCCGGGCTGGCTTCCGAGGTGGCGCGTATGGAACACAACGAACGCCAGGAACTGGGCACGCTGCTAGCGCTGGAAAACCTGTGCGACCTGACCGAACGCTACCCTGCCCCGGAATCGGTTTTGCGGCCGCTGGAAGCGGCCTGGGTGCCGCATATGGCCTCGTTGTATGTGGCCGAATCCGGCGAGGGGCCCGACTGGCGCGCGGCCTGCCGCATCTTGCAACAGCTTTTTCTCAGCCTGCAGGCGCCAGACAGCGACGCCGCGCGGGAATCCCGGCTGCTAACGATTCCCTCCATCAACGCCGCCTTGCGTCGCGGACTGCTGGCGCAAGGAGCCGAGCCTGCGCAATTGAAAGATTTCTTCGGCGCCATCACCGCCACCCAGGAATGCTGGATTCGCCCCGCCCAGGGACAACGCGAAAGGGTGGTCAGCGCATTTACGCCACGCCACGTCTCGCGGGAGCAGATCGAATCGTTCGCCCGCCAGTTGACGGACGATGATCCCGCCCTGAAGCAGACAGGGCCATTGCACGCAGGCGACTGGGTGGACTTCGAGCCTGCTTACGAGGGCCTCTCGGCCGCACGCGTAGCCTGGGTCGGCGTGAATGGCCACCTGCTTTTATGCGACAGCACAGGCGGACGCCATGTTTCTCTCGACTGCGAGCAATTCGCAGCCATGATGCGGGCTGGCCGCGCGCGAATGCCGGAGCAGTCGATCACCCGCAAAGCCATGCTGCATCTCAAAGCGGATTTGACGGCCAGCCGCGGCTGACATTTTCAATCTGTACGCTCAAGTTTTGCCCGTCCTGGCCGATAGATCAGTTGTGCGGCTGTATGTCGACTTTCTGACACTATCGCCGACCACCGAACAGGGCAAACCCGCCGCGAGGCGGGGACGCAAAGTTACCGGTCTCAATCCCCGCCGCAGGGGACTGAGACAGCGGGACCGCCGGCCGTTCCGGTCATGCGCAAATCCCCCCGTTTCCTGGTCGTCCAGCCGCCGAACCGCGAGGTGATCCCATGGAGCGCGAAATGCCAGAAAATTCAGTCGTAATTAACCTCAATCAGTTTGAGCGTTCACGGCGCGCGCAAGTCTCCGCCGAAACCCTGTCGATTCTGCACGGCTGCCGCGATTTGCTGATCGAAGGCGCGACCCGTGTGCTGACCCGCCAGTCCGAGGCGATGGAAAACACCCTGCTGGCGATGGCCGATCGCTCACCGCTGCTGGATACGCGTAATTCTTATTACAACGCCCAGGCCATCCTCAATACACGAACCAATGAATTGCTGAGCGCCTGCAAGGATGTTTATTGCCAGACCTTCAACGATTTTGCCCATAACCGCGAAAAGCCCGCCGCCGGCGAACTGCTTGAGTTGTCCCTTCTGGATGACCAGGATTTCGAAATCACGCTGGTAATCGACAAAGCCACCTCACGACTGCGCTACAACTGCGCCGAAGAGCTGGTCGCCCTGGATGCCCGCATCGCCCATCTGCTGGGCCGCTCAGACCTGTCCGAGAACGAAAGCCCGCTGGGTCCACGCGTACTCTGTGAAGCACTGCTGGAGGGCATCACCCGCATGCAGCTTGAGCAGAATATCCGGATCGTGCTGTTGAACCAGTTCGACCTGGTGCTGACCACAGAACTCGCGAGCATTTACCAATCCATCAACCGTTACCTGATCGGCCGCGGCATCCTGCCCGATCTCAAGGTCGGCGCGAAAAGCCGGGCGCAAGGCACTCCCCCAAACAGCTCCGGGACAGCTGGCCCGGCCCCGTCCATGCAGGGGCAGACGGGCGGCGACATGTTCAATCTGTTCGAGCAACTGGCGCGCAGCGGCAGCTCAGGGGGAGGGCCGGGGGGCGCATCGGCAGGGCTGGCCGGGTTCAGCCTGCTCGACTCGCTCGGCCAGTTGCAAACCGGCACCATGACGCTGCCCGGTGGCGGCCGCTTCGAACTGCCTCTGCTAGAAGCCGCCAACATCCAGAACGTGCTGCGCAGCCTGCAGCAGAGCCCGGTCATGCAGGCCGCCAGTCCGCTCGATGCGGTATTGGTCGACGCGGTGGCGATGCTGTTCGATGTGGTGTTCGATGATGCGGCCATCCCGGATCATCTCAAGGCGCAAATCGCGCGCCTGCAGATTCCGGTGCTCAAGGCGGCAATGCTGGACCGCAATTTTTTCTCGAAATCGAATCATCCGGTCCGCCGCATGCTGGACGGGATCGCCACGCTGGCCGTCCACCTGCCCGATAACGAGGCAGGCAATGCGCGGCTGGAAGCCATTTCGCAAGTCGTCAGCCGGGTACTCGACAGTTTCGAGAAAGACATCACCGTATTCGATTCTGCCGCCGCGGAACTGGAAGCGATGGGCAGCCAGCTGGAAGAGACGCTGGAAGAAATCGTCGACGTCAGCCTGCAGCAGGACATTGCACAGATCAAACAGTCCGAACGCACAGAGCTCGCGCCGGTGATCGTGCATGACGTCATCAATCGCGCGCTCAAGGAGCAGCCGGTGGTGGAGCCCCTGCGTGAGTTTCTGCGGCGCGATTGGGCTCAGCTGCTGACCCTGGATTATGTCAATGAGGGCGAGCAGGGCGCGCATTTCAACAGCTATGTCGAAACCATGCGCGAATTGGTATGGAGCGTGCAGCCAAAAGCCGACATGGACGCACGACTGATGCTGGTGCGCATTCTGCCCGGATTGCTGAAACGGCTGCGCGAAGGCGTAGCGCAGATCGATCTGCCGCAAAAGCTGTCCGACCGGTTCTTCGCCACCCTGGTCATTCTGCATGCCAATGCGGTACGTCCCAATGCCCAGCCGGTGCCGCTGCCCGAGATCGCGCCCGAATCGATCGAGGAACTGACCCCTTCCCCGGCAGCCACTGAGGAGCCCGCATCCGGGGCCGCCTCCGCCGCACCCGAAGTGGAAGATGAATTCTCCCTGCGTGCCCGCGCCCTGAACAAGGGCGACTGGGTGGAATTCCACTACGACGACGGCACCTTCCGCTGGGCACGGCTGGGTTGGGCCAGCAGCATCAAGAACACTTATTTGTTCTCGGATCAGGACGGCATGAACAGTTTTTCCATCAGCCAACTCCGTCTGGCTGACAAGCTTCGCCGTGGCGAAGCGGTGCTGGTCGAACGCAAGTCCATCACCGAATCGGCGTTCGGCAAGTTGATGAACCTGTTCCGCCAGAAGCTCGGCCACGCCTGAACGCCGGCTTGCCGACTCGAAGACTCCGCGCGTGCTTCAGCACGTAATGGATCGGAGTGCTTATAGGGCGGTGTCAGTGCCCCTGCGCGGGCAACACCCCATTGATTCACCTGATCACCCCGGCTACCCTGCCGAGGTGACCTCATTCGCCTCCCGCATCATCCGCTGGCAACAACGCCACGGCCGCCATACCCTGCCCTGGCAGTCCATCCGCGATCCTTACCGCATCTGGCTGTCGGAAGTCATGCTGCAGCAGACGCAGGTGGCTACGGTCATCCCCTACTTCGAGCGCTTTGTCGCGCGCTTCCCTGATCTGCCTGCCCTCGCTGCCGCGCATGAGGACGACGTGCTGGCACTGTGGAGCGGACTCGGCTACTACAGTCGCGCGCGCAACCTGCTTGCCGCCGCGCGCGTCATTGCCGAAAGCCATGAGGGGATATTTCCGGCCGCGGCCGACGTCATCGCGCAACTGCCTGGCGTCGGACGCTCAACGGCCGCCGCTATCGCCGCGCTGGCATTCGGCCAGCGCGGCGCCATTCTCGACGGCAACGTCAAACGCGTGTTGGCGCGCCACGGCGGAATCGCCGGCTGGCCCGGCGACAGGAACGTTGAAGCAGCGCTTTGGCAACTGGCCGAGTCGCATCTTCCGCGCAACGCCATCGAAGCCTACACCCAGGGCATGATGGATCTGGGCGCCCTCGCCTGCACGCGCAGCCGGCCCGCCTGCCCGGTATGTCCGGTCAATATCGATTGCGTTGCATTCACGCAGAACCGAACCGCCGAATTGCCCGCACCTCGCCCCAAGAAAGCCCTCCCGGAAAAACAGGTGCTGATGCTGCTGCTGCTCGACCGGGGCGAGCTGATGCTCGAAAAACGCCCTGCACGGGGCATATGGGGCGGCTTGTGGAGCCTGCCCGAACTCGCTCCGGACGCCGACCCCGCCGCCTTCTGCCATGCGCATTTCGGCTTCACCCCGCTTGCGCAACAGGCGCTGCCCGGATTCAGCCACAGCTTCACCCACTTCAAGCTGCATATCCAGCCCATCCAACTGCAGCTCGCACCGCGCCAGACCTCGCGGCCCGGCCAGACTTGGCTGACCCCGGCCGACGCGCTCAATGCTGCACTGCCCGCGCCGGTACGCAAACTGGTGGCCCAATTCGACCGCGCCTGAGCACGGGGCGGTGGAATATGCCTGGCCGTCTCCGGATGGAGTGCTATATATATTCCATGAGCCGCCCGCTACAGGAATTGCAATGAACTCGTCCCCCGCAATCTTCGACCCCGATGGTTTTCTGCTCGACGCAGACATGTGGAGCCAGGATCTAGCCAGCCGTATTGCCCAGAACGATGGTCTCGGTCAACTCAGCGAAGAGCAGTTCGACCTGCTGCTTACTTTGCGGAGCGAATACGCCAAGCACGCCAGCGTGACCGCGCTGAGTCATGTCTGCCACCTCACCGGACAGGATGCCGACTGCATGCAGCAGCTGTTTCCCAGCCCGCGTGAGGCGTGGCGGCTTGCCGGACTGCCCAATCCGGGCGAGGAAGCCAAGACCTACATGTAAGTCTGCTGGCTATGCGACAAGGACACGCGAATGGCTTCGCCAGATTCGCGTCACGGTCTCGCAGAAGACAGGCGCACACCCAGAGTGTCCGGCAGCCAACTGCCGAAACGTGCCGGCTCGCCGCAAACGGGCGAGCCAAGCCCGCAACAGCATGAAAACTGCCCCATTCCATCATATTTTTGATGTCTCCCATGTGGCGAACCGTGCCACAATTCGGCCGCCTCGCCGCGTCCGGATTCCGGTAAAATCGGCGTTTTCCATTCGTTAAGAGATTTTTCACCATGTCCATGGCCGACCGCGATGGCGTCATCTGGTACGACGGCAAACTCGTTCCCTGGCGCGACGCCACCACCCACGTCCTCACCCACACCCTGCACTACGGCATGGGCGTTTTCGAGGGTGTGCGTGCATACAAGGCCGAACAGGGCACGGCGATTTTCCGCCTGCAGGAACATACCGACCGACTGTTCCGCTCCGCCCATATCCTCGGCATGAAGCTGCCGTTCGACAAGGACACGATCTCCGAAGCGCAGCGCACTGTGGTGCGCGAGAACGGGCTCGAATCCGGCTACCTGCGTCCGATGGCGTTTCTCGGTTCCGAAGCCATGGGCATCTCCGCCAAAAACCTGTCGGTGCATCTCATCGTCGCCGCCTGGCCGTGGGGCACCTATCTGGGACAGGAGGCGCTGGAGCGCGGCATCCGCGTCAAAACCAGCTCGTTCTCGCGCCATCACGTCAACGTCACCATGTGCAAGGCCAAGGCCAACGGCAACTACATGAATTCCATCCTGGCGCACAAGGAAGCCGAGACGGACGGCTATGACGAGGCGCTGCTGCTCGACGTCGACGGCTTTGTCGCCGAAGGCTCCGGCGAGAACGTTTTCATCATCCGCAACGGCAAGCTCATTACCCCGGACTTGACCAGCGCGCTGGAAGGCATCACCCGCGACACCATCATCCAGTTGGCCGCCGAAATCGGCCTGCCGCTGGTTGAAAAACGCATCACCCGCGACGAGGTCTACAGCGCCGACGAGGCCTTCTTCACCGGTACCGCAGCCGAGGTCACGCCGATCCGCGAGCTCGACAACCGGACAATTGGCGAAGGCACCCGCGGCCCCATTACCACCAGGTTGCAGGCAATGTATTTCGACTGCGTGCATGGCCGTGCCGCAGCGCACACCGACTGGCTCACCCCGGTCAGGTAAGGGCGGTCAGCATGAGCGAGCGACCAGACAATACCCAGCGCGTCATCGACGTCAGCGAGGACGATCTGCCCCTGCACTGTCCGATGCCCCAGCACGCGGACTGGAATGCACACCCGCGCGTCTACCTGCCCATCGAGTCACGAGGCGAAGCGCTGTGTCCCTATTGCGGCACGCTCTATCGCTTGAAAGGCAAACCCAGCAGCAGTCATCATTGAGTTGACCTGCCTTGCCTGACGAGGGCAAAGCCGCTATCCGCTTAGTGTTTTGCTCTTGTCTCCCGGCATCGTGACCAGCACACACGGGACAGATGCCGCGCCATTCCCGCATCCGGGGGCGCCATATGATCTGCCCGGGAGTGAGCTGGGCACGCACGGGCCATGACGTCCGTTCATGCCACGCACCCCCATACCTGTCTCGCCACGAATAACGCCTCGCGAGCAAAGCGGTCTGCGTCCATTGGCGCTGGGTTTTTCAGCCCGCGTTCCGGTTTCCTATAGTCATAAAGGAATCAAGCCACAGCGTGGCTTGATCATGACCGCTATTGGGGGAACCAGATGACCAAAGCCCGGGGGCCCGGAAAGCAGGGGATCGCAGCGTGCGCCCGGGGGGCGTACCACCCGACGGGAGATCGCGCATGAGCGGACACAGCGAAGCGGAGCCGGGACCGGACGCTGGCTCACAGGCCCCGCTCGATGCCGTCCTGTTTGACATGGATGGCGTGATCACCGATACGGCGAAGGCGCACGCTGCCGCCTGGAAGCGTTTGTTCGACGCCTATCTGAAGGCGCGGGCAGACCGTCTGGGCGAAGCATTCGAGCCCTTCCGACCCGAGCGGGACTACCGCCAGCACGTGGACGGCAAGCCGCGCTGCGACGGCGTCAAGTGCTTCCTCGCGTCACGCGGGATCGAACTGCCTTATGGGCGCGAGGACGACGACCCCGACAAGGAGACTGTATGCGGGCTCGGCAATCGCAAGGACCGCCATTTCCGGGACTGGCTCGATGAGAACCAGGTTGCGCCCTATCCGGGAACGCTGCAGCTCATCGCAGCGCTTCGCAGCGCAGGTGTCAGGACGGCGGTGTTCTCCGCCAGCCGCAACGCCGAGGCGGTGCTGCGCAAGGCCGGCGTGCTCGGGCTGTTCAATGCCAAGGTCGACGGCAGCGACTCGGCGCAACTGGGCCTTGCCGGCAAGCCCGATCCGGCGATGCTGCGGGAGGTGGCCGCGCGACTGGATGTGCTACCCGGGCGCTGCGCGGTTGTCGAGGACGCGATCGCCGGCATCGAGGCCGGAGCAAGCGGCGATTTCGGCCTGGTGATCGGGGTTGATCGCGGCGACTATGGCGAGGCGCTGCGCAAGGCCGGCGCGCATCTCGTCGTCCACGACCTGAGCGAACTCGTGTTCACGCCGGACGGGCGGCTGGTCGTCAAGCGACTCGCCAATCTGCCGTCCGTCTGGGCGCGCGAGGATGAAATCCGGCAGCGTTTATCGGGTAATGAACCGGCGGTATTTCTCGATTACGACGGCACGCTCACCCCCATTGTCGAAGATCACACGAAGGCGCTGCTGTCCGGCGACATGCGCGATGCGGTGCGGGAACTCGGCAGGCACTGCACCGTAGCCATCGTGAGCGGCCGCGACCTTGAGATGCTGCAAGACCTGGTCGAGCTGGATTCGGTGTTCTACGCGGGCAGCCACGGCTTTGAAATTGCCGGCCCCGAGGGCACCCGCGAGCGCCTGGAGAAAGGCACCGAATTTCTGCCCGAACTCGACGAGACAGAACGCGCATTGCGGGAAAAGCTGGCCGGCATAGCGGGGCATGCCATCGAGCGAAAACGCTTCTCGATTGCAGTGCACTATCGGCAGGTCGCCGACGAAGACATGGGCGACCTCGAATCAGCGCTTGATGCCGTGCTCACCGACCACCCGAACCTGCAGCGCGGACGCGGCAAGAAGGTGTTCGAGCTCCGGCCGGACATCGACTGGAACAAGGGCCGGGCGGTCCGCTGGCTGCTTGAAAAGCTCGGCCTCGACCGGCCCGATGTCATCCCGCTGTACATCGGCGATGACGTCACCGACGAGGACGCCTTTCATACGCTCGCGGGACGTGGCCTGGCCATCGCCGTACGCGATGGCGGCACGCGCCAGACCGCGGCGGAATACACGGTGACCGACACGCAGGACGTCAGACGCGTCATCGGACTGCTGACGGACATTGCAGCCGGCACGAAGTCGACACCCGGAAAAAGGCAATGAACTCGAACGCAAGCGCGGCACACGAAATGAGCGACTGGATGCTCGTCTATGACACTTACGAGCCAGACCAGGAGGGCCTTCGCGAGGCTTTATGCACGCTCGGCAACGGCTACTTCGCGACCCGCGGCGCTGCCGCAGACTCGCCGGCCGATGACGCGCACTATCCGGGCACGTATCTGGCCGGCGGTTACAACCGGCTCACGACCGAGATCGCCGGACGCAAGGTGGAGAACGAGGCTCTCGTCAACCTGCCGAACTGGCTGCCGCTGACATTCAAAATCGACGACGGCGAATGGTTCCGGCTGGATGATTTCGAGATTCTCTCTTATCGCCAGGCGCTGGATCTCAAGGCGGGCCTGTTGCATCGCGACCTGCGGTTTCGCGACAGCCTCGGCCGGACGACACGCTGGAGCGAGCGTCGCCTTGTCAGCATGGCCACCCCTCACCTCGCCGGACTCGCGATCGAACTTGCGGCCGAGAACTGGTCGGGGCATATCACGGTTCGCACCCTCCTCGACGCTACGGTCACAAACAGCGGTGTGGAGCGGTATCGCGACCTCGCCAGCCGCCACCTCGAGACCCTGGAGTTGTATCACCTGGGGGCCGACACGCTTTTCCTCCGTGTCCGCACCAACCAGTCCCTGATTCAGGTTGCACAAGCCGCCCGCACCCGGCTTTACAGGGACGATATCGAGATCGACACCGAGCGCCACAGCGACGTCCTGAAGGATCAGGTCAGGCAGGACATCGTCTGCGCGGTGCAAAAGGGCGAGCGCATCCTCATAGAGAAGATTGTCGCCTTTCATACCTCCCTCGACCAGGCGATTTCCGAGGCCGGCCTCCAGGCGAAACGGTCGCTAGCCCATGTCGACCGGTTCGACGAACTCCTCAAACCCCATGCGCTGGCCTGGAAGCATCTATGGGACGACTGCGACATTGCGCTTGAGGATCATGCGGCGCAGGAGACGGAGCTCAAGCTTCGGGTCTACATCTTCCACCTCCTGCAGACCGTATCCGTCCATACGGCCGAGCGCGACGCCGGCGTGCCGGCGCGGGGCTGGCATGGTGAAGCCTACCGTGGACACATCTTCTGGGACGAACTCTTCGTCTTCCCTTTCCTTACCCTCCGCATGCCCATCCTCACGCGGGCGCTGTTGCGCTACCGTTTCCGGCGACTTCCGGAAGCGCGGCGTGCGGCGCGCGAAGCCGGCTACGCTGGCGCCATGTATCCGTGGCAAAGCGGCAGCACCGGGCGGGAGGAAAGCCAGCGGCTCCACCTGAACCCGAAATCGGGCCGCTGGCTTCCCGACAATACCCATCGGCAACGCCACATCAATGCGGCAATCGCCTACAACATATGGCAATACCATCAGGCCACCGACGATCACGAGTTCCTGTATGCCTACGGCGCAGAAATGCTGCTTGAGATCGCGCGCTTCTGGGCAAGCATCGCCACCTACAATGCCGCGATCGACCGCTACGAGATCAAGGGCGTCATGGGGCCTGACGAGTACCACACGGCCTATCCCGGGCAGCAAGGCGGCCTCGACAACAACGCGTATACCAATGTGATGGCGGCATGGGTGCTGAGCCGAGCCGGCGATATTCTCGATCTTCTGCCCAAGATCCATGTCCAAAGGCTTTGCGAGCGCGTCGGCCTGCGATCCGAAGAGACCGAACGGTGGCGGGACATCAGCCACAAGCTCCGTGTGCCGTTTCACGGGACGGGCATCATCAGTCAGTTCGAAGGCTATGACAGCCTTGATGAGTTCGACTGGAAGGCCTATGAGACGAAATACGGCGACATCCAGCGTCTCGACCGCATTCTGGAGGCCGAAGACGATACGCCGAACCGCTACAAAATCTCCAAGCAGGCTGACGTATTGATGCTATTCTATCTGTTTTCTGCCGACGAATTGGGTCTTTTGTTCGAGCAGCTCGGCTATCCCTTCGACCATGACACCATCCCCCGCAACGTCGACTACTATCTCGCGCGCACCTCGCACGGCTCGACGCTGAGCAGGGTCGCACATTCCTGGGTGCTGGCGCGATCCGACCGTCCCGCCTCATGGCACCTCTTCCAGCGCGCACTCGACAGCGACATCACCGACATTCAGGGCGGCACGACACCGGAAGGCATCCACGTCGGTGCGATGGCCGGCACCATCGACCTGATTCAGCGCTGCTACCTGGGGATCGAGATGCGCGCCAATATTCTGCATTTCGACCCGGCGCTGCCGGCCGACCTCGGGTGCGTGAAGGTGCGATTGCGCTACCGTCGGCAGATGCTCGACATCGATGTAGATCACGACAGACTCAGAATCTCCAGCCGCGCCCTTACTGCCGCCCTTATCACCGTCGCCTATCGCGGCCGTTTTCGCGATGTCGCGCCCGGCGACACCTACGAATTCCACCTGCTCAAGCCAGAGGAGCGCGATCGCGACGAGAACCGCTCAGCACGGGCATCCGACAATGCCACCACCGAGTCGAAAACGCTGCCCCATGGCGAGTGAGGCGCCAGCTCGGCTAGTCCGGCAAAAACAATTCCAGCAGATCGTTCAAAAAGCGCTGCCCCTGCTGCGTCGGCTTGAGCCGGGTCGGGCCGCGTTCCAGCAAGCCCTGACTTCGTGCGCGTTCGAGGGCGGACGCGCAGACAATCAGCGGCAGCCCGGTGCGCTCATCGAACAGCGCAGCAGGCACACCCTCATTGAGCCGCAGGGCGTTCATCATGAACTCGAACGGCAGGTCGGCGCGCGTAAGCATGCGGGTATCGGCGATGTGCGCGCCCTGCGCCACCGCATCCATGTATTGCTGCGGATGTTTGGTTCGCATCTGCCGCAGGATGCGGTCGTGGAAACTTAGCTTTGAATGGGCGCCCGCGCCGATGCCGAGATAGTCGCCGAACTGCCAGTAGTTGAGGTTGTGGCGGCTGGCGTGATTCGGCTGCGCATAGGCCGAGGTTTCATAGTGCTGCATGCCGTCCTCCACCAGCCGCGCTTCGATCGCCTGTTGCATGTCGGCGGCAAGATCGTCATCGGGCAGATTCGGCGGCGCGGTGTGGCCGAACGGCGTATTCGGCTCGAGCGTGAGGTGGTAGGCGGACAGGTGCGGCGGCCGGAAGGTGAGCGCGGTGTCGATATCGGCCAGTGCCTCGGCCAGCGTCTGCCCCGGCAGGGCGAACATCAGGTCGAGATTGAAGGTGTCGAAATGGGTGGCGGCGAGTTCGGCAGCCCGGCGCGCTTCATGGTCGTCATGGATACGCCCGAGCGCCTGCAGATGGCGCGGATTGAAGCTCTGGATGCCGAGCGACACCCGCGTGATGCCCGCTTCGCGGAAACCGGCAAACTTGGCGGCTTCCACCGTCCCGGGGTTGGCCTCCAGGGTGATTTCCGCGCCAGGGGCCAATTGCGTCAACGTGCGCACGCCGGTCAGGATGCGGTCGATCCCATCCGCTGAAAACAGGCTGGGGGTGCCGCCGCCGAAGAACACGGTGTGGATCCTGCGTCCCCAGATATCGGGCAGCGCGCGCTCCAGATCGAGCAGCAGCGCATCGATGTAAGCGGCTTCTGGAATGCCTTGCGCGGCATGCGAGTTGAAGTCGCAATACGGGCACTTCTTCACGCACCACGGCAGGTGGATGTAGAGCGACAGCGGCGGCTGGACTTTCAGACCGCGGCCGGCGAAGTGAATGGCAGCCTCAGCCAAGCCGCTTCAGCTTGTCGGCCAGTTCGCGCAAGGCCTGGCCGCGGTGCGAGACGGCATTCTTCTGATCCTCGCCGAGCTCCGCGCCGGTCTTGCCGAATTCGGGGACGAGGAAATACGGGTCGTAGCCGAAGCCGCCTTCACCGCGCGGGGTGTCGATGATGTCGCCGAACCAGCGGCCCTCGGCGATCAGCGGCTCGGGGTCGTCGGCGTAGCGCACCAGTACCATCACGCAATAGTAATGCGCGCGGCGATTGGGCTGTCCTTGCAGAGCGGCGATGAGCTTTTCGTTGTTGCGCGCATCGGATTTCGGCTCGCCGGCATAGCGCGCGGAATACACGCCGGGCGCGCCGTTCAGCGCCTCGACGCAAATACCGGAGTCATCGGCCAGCGCCGGCAGACCGGAGTGCGCGCTGGCATGGCGTGCCTTGGCGAGGCAATTCTCCACGAAGGTGACGTGCGGCTCGGGGCAGTCGGGGACGCCGAAATCGGACTGCGGTGCGGCTTCGATGTCGAGCGGGGCGAGGATGCGCGCGATTTCGCGCAGCTTGCCCGGATTGCCGGAAGCGATGACGAGTTTTTTCATGATGCCAGCGCCGTGTGCTGCGCCGTAGTGATCTGCGCGATGCCGGCGGTGGCGAGGTCGAGCAGCGCCTCGAGGGTGGCGCGGGAAAACGGTGCGCCTTCGGCGGTGCCCTGCACTTCGACGATGCCGCCGCTGCCGGTCATCACCACATTCATGTCGGTGTCGCAGGCCGAGTCTTCGATGTAGTCGAGGTCGAGCACCGGCTGGCCCTGCCAGACCCCAACCGAGACGGCGGCGATGCTATCGGTGAGCGGGGTTTCGACGAGCTTGCCTTCTTTCAGCAAACCGGCGACGGCATCGGCCACCGCGACATAGGCACCGCAGATGCTGGCGCAGCGGGTGCCGCCGTCGGCCTGCAGCACGTCGCAGTCAATATGCAGGGTGCGCTCGCCAAGCTTTTTCAGGTCGACCACGGCGCGCAGGCTGCGTCCGATCAGGCGCTGGATTTCCTGGGTACGCCCGGACTGCTTGCCACGCGCGGCTTCGCGGTCGCTGCGGGTATGGGTGGAACGCGGCAGCATGCCGTACTCGGCCGTCAGCCAGCCTTCACCACTGCCCTTCTTGTGCGGCGGCAGCTTGTCGAGCACGCTGGCGGTGCACAGCACGCGGGTGTCGCCCATGGTAACGAGCACCGAGCCTTCGGCGTGGCGGGTGAACTGGCGGATAAAAGACAGGGCGCGCAGCGCATCGGGCGCGCGGCCGCTGGGACGGACGCTGGGGTAAGCAAGGGGGCTGGACATGGCAGGCAGTTCGAAACGGAAAGCGCGATTTTACCGCGTTGCGTACGCCCCACCCATAAAGCCCGGGGCCGGCTATTTGGCGGAAATTTTCTGAATGGCCTGCTGGATTTCGGCGATTGCACGCTCGATTTCGTCGTCCGACACCGCCGGCGAGCCAGATAGAGGTCGCATTGCGTTGATCTGCGTGGTGACGCCGCCATCCGGCAGGGCCAGGGTGGAAATCGAATCCTTGCTCGGCATCCGCGCCTCGCCCCATGTCATGGCGATCAGGCTGAGGTTGTCGCCGTGCTCGCCGCCGCGGAATTCGGCGTGATCCATCAGGTGACGCACAGCATCTTCCAGCGTGTAGGCATGCAGCAGGGCCGATATTTCAGGGATGCTGATCATGCCCCAGATGCCGTCGGTGCACAGCAGCATGGTATCGGCGTCGTGTAGCGGGATCGGCGCGCTGCATTCCACCTGCGGCGGCACGTAGCCCCCCAGGCAGTTGGATACCTTGTTGCGCTCCGGGTGGGTGCCCGCCTCTTCTTCGCTGATGATGCCGTTGCGCACCAGCTGGGCCACCGCGGTGTGGTCTTCGGTGCGCGAGAGCAGGCTGCCGTCGCTGAACAGGTACAGTCGGGAATCGCCCACATGCGCCCAGTACGCCGTATTGTCCTGGATGACGGCGACGACACTGGTGGTATGGGGGATTTCCAGCAGATCCTGCTCGACCGCGTAGTCGTTGATCGCATAGTGCGCACGCGTGGTCGCATCGGCCAGGAAGGCCATGGGATCGTCCAGGCGCGGCTTGGCCATTTTCTGGAACTGGTCGGTCAGCGTCTGCACCGCGATCTGCGCGGCGATTTCGCCGTGCATGTGTCCACCCATACCGTCCGCCACCACCATCAGAAGCGCTTCGCGACTGTAGGAATAGGCAACCCGGTCCTGGTTGTTCTTGCGCCCGCCCTGACGTGACGCCTGGTAGATGGTGAATTTCATTTCAGCCTGGAACCTTCAGTTGGGCGTGCCCGAGGGCATGTCCGGGCGTTGTCTGCCACGAAGTGAGGCGGTCCAAAGGGCGAGCGTCTGGCGGCGTACCCTTTGCAAAGACATAGCGGGTCTCACCCGGCCGGCGAACGCGCCCACAGGCGGAAAAAACAGGTCTCAAGCGGCATCCCATGATGTTTCAAGTGGTCAACTGAGGGGGCAGGTGCACTACTTTAAAACAATTCGCGACTCAATGAGCGTTTGATGCTGGTCAGCAACGAAGAACGGGGCGGCTTCATCGCGCTGTCGTCCATCAGAACTTTCTGCAGACTGAATACGCTTTGCAGGCGTTCCATATAGTTGAGCTTGAGGCACTGGTCGATGGTTTCCAGCAGCTGGTCCGAGTAAGCCCCACGCCAGTTCACCGTTGCCGGCACCAGCTTGTCGTTGAGCAGCCGCGCATCGGCCGCCTGCGGCGGATAACCCGCCAGGCTGGCGTACAGGCTGGCGCCGACGCTGTAGATATCGGTCCACGGCCCCAGCCGTTCGCGGTTGTGATACTGCTCGGGTGCGGCGAAGCCGGGGGTGTACATGGGCTGCAGTTTGGTTTCTTCCTGGCTGAGTGTCTGCCGGGCAGCGCCGAAGTCAATCAGGACGGGCGAGCCGTCGAGGCGGATGTACAGATTCGACGGCTTGATGTCCAGATGCAATAGCTTGTGCGTGTGCACTTCGCGCAGACCATTCATCAGCTGCGCGAACACCCGCCGGATGAAACTCTCGCGGATGGTGCCGCGGTTGGCCTGGATGTGTTGTTGCAGCGTTTTGCCGCGCTCGAAGCGCATCACCATGTAGACGGTATCGTTGGCGCGGAAAAAATTGGTCACGCGGATGACATTGGGATGGTCAATGCAGGCCAGCGCCCGCCCCTCCTCGAAAAAACACTTCATGCCATGGCGGAAGATGTTGTTGTTCTCGGTCGAACTGGCCTGCACCAGGACCGAGCCTTCGGTTCGCAGCACCAGCTGGCCCGGCAGGTATTCCTTGATCGCCACCGACTGGTTATTGTCGTCACGCCCCAGATACACCATGCTGAAGCCGCCACCGCCGATCTTGCGTACGATGGTGTATTCATTCAGCCGGTAGCCGTTGGGCAGCGCCTGGTTGGGTTGAGTCGCCATAGTCGAACGTCTATTATCTTTGTCTGTTAATCGGCCATGCCGAAAAGCTTGCGCCGGTTCCAAACCGGCAATCACCATCATCTACATAACGCATATTCATAACCATCCATGACAGCCAGCATGACCGGGTTTGCCGCCCACAGCCTCAACCTCGATCACGCCAGCATCAACATCGACCTGCGCAGTGTGAACCAGCGCTTTCTCGAATTGCATTTCCGCCTCGGCGACGAATTCCGTGCCCTCGAGCCGCAACTGCGGGAGCTGATCAATCAACGCCTCGCACGTGGCAAAGTCGAATGCCGCATCAGCCTGGCCGTATTGCCGGCTGACTCGCTTGATAACGGCTTGAATCCGGGCATTCTTGAGCGCCTTGCACACTGGCAGGCGGCCGTTCTGCAGCGCCTGCCCGACAGCGCCCCGCTTTCGGTCAATGAGATTTTGCGCTGGCCCGGCGCGGTGCAGACTGCCGCCCTGTCGCAGGATGCGCTGAACGAGGCGGCACTGGCGGGTGTGCGCGAGGCGCTGGACGAACTGGCCGAGAGCCGCCAGCGCGAAGGCGCCAAGCTGAAACAGCACATTCTCGACCGGCTCGCCGCAGCCGAAGCGCAGGTGGCCAGCCTGGTGCCGCTGCTACCCGCGCTGGCTGCCGCCCAGCGTGACAAGCTGGCGGAACGCCTGCACGACGCGCTGGGCGAGGCCGGACACGAACGACTGGCGCAGGAAATCGTATTGGCGGCGCAAAAGTCCGATATCGACGAGGAATGCGCCCGCCTGGCCACCCACTTTACCGAAGTGCGCCGCGTGCTGAACCAGACCGGCGCCGCCGGCAAGCGGCTCGACTTCCTGATGCAGGAACTCCATCGCGAGGCCAATACCCTGGGGGCGAAATCGGTGGCGGTGGAGACCTCACGCGTCTCGCTCGAACTCAAGGTCCTGATCGAGCAGATGCGCGAACAGGTACAGAATATTGAATGACAACAGGAACGGAACGACCATGACCCCCACCCCCAGCGAAGGCGTGCTTTACGTCGTCAGTGCGCCCTCCGGTGCCGGCAAGACCAGCTTGGTCAAGGCACTGTTAAAGGCAGACCCGGCGATCCGCCTGTCTATTTCCTACACCACACGTGCGCCGCGTCCCGGCGAGACCGACGGTCGCGACTACCATTTCGTCAGCCGTGAACGCTTTGAAGTGATGCTGGCCGAAGACGAATTTCTCGAACACGCCGAGGTATACGGCAATTTCTATGGCACCTCGAAAGGCAGCATCTCCCGCGATCTCAACGCCGGCCACGACCTTCTGCTGGAAATCGACTGGCAGGGCGCGGAACAGGTCAAACAGCATTTTCCGCGATCCGCATCGATATTCATCCTGCCGCCTTCCTTCAGCGCGCTGCGCACCCGTCTGGCCGGGCGCGGCCAGGATAGCGACGAGGTCATCGAGCGCCGGCTGGCAGCCGCCGCTCACGACGTCGCTCACGCCGAGGCGTTCGACTATATAATCGTCAATGATGACTTTGACCACGCCCTGCTGGACCTGGTCGCCATCACCCGCAGTATTCGCCTCGAAGCGGCGCGCCAGCTTTGCCGGCATGCCGCGCTGTTCGACGAATTCCGACGTATCTAAGGCGCACCCCGCGCCGCCTGAAGCAGGAGTATCCGTATGGCCCGCATCACCGTAGATGATTGCATTGATATGTTCCCCAATCGCTTCGAGCTGACCCTCGCCGTGACCTACCGCGCACGCCAGCTGGCTCAGGGTTCGCAACCCATGGTCGAGTCCAAGGACAAAACCATCGTCACCGCACTGCGGGAAATTGCTGCAGGCAAGGTCGGGCGTGAAATCCTCAACCGGGGCCGTGCCTGAGCGGCTTCCCCCAAGCCAACCGGCGCACGCCAGCCGCGCGCCGGCGATGACGCACGAATTCGAATCGCTGCGTCCGGCGCTGGCCTATCTTTCGCCCGACGAAATCAGCCAGATCGAGCAGGCTTACGAATTCAGCCGCACTGCCCACGAAGGGCAGTTTCGCAAAAGCGGCGAACCCTATATATCCCACCCCCTTGCCGTCGCCGGCATCCTGGCCGGCTGGCATCTTGACGCCCAGACCCTGTGTGCCGCACTGCTGCACGATGTGGTGGAGGATACTCCGGCGACGGTGAACGAAATCGAGGCCCGTTACGGCAAGGCGGTCGCGCTGCTGGTCGAGGGTGTCTCCAAGCTCGACAAGCTGGCCTTCGCCTCCGAGCAGCACGCGCAGGCAGAAAACTTCCGCAAGATGCTGCTGGCGATGGCGCAGGATGTGCGGGTGATTCTGGTCAAGCTGGCCGACCGCCTGCACAACATGCACACCATGGGCTCGATGCCGGCCGAAAAACGCCGCCGCATCGCCGCCGAAACGCTGGAGATTTACGCACCCATCGCCAACCGGCTGGGGTTGCATTCGGTCTACCAGGAGCTGGAGGACCTCGGCTTCCGTTACAGCCATCCCAACCGCTACCAGGTGCTGGCGAAGGCGGTGAAGGCGGCGCGCGGCAATCGCCGCGAGCTGGTCGACAAGATCAAGATCGCCTTGCAGGAGAAGCTTGAACTGGCTGGCATCGAGGCCACCATCACAGGTCGCGAGAAGCATCTCTACAGCATCTACCGCAAGATGCAGGAAAAGAACCTGGCATTCTCCGAGGTGTTCGACATCTATGGCTTCCGCGTGGTGGTGCGCGACCAGCCGACCTGCTATATGGCGCTGGGCGCTCTGCATGCGCTGTACAAGCCGATCCCGGGCAAGTTCAAGGACTACATCGCGATCCCCAAGGCCAACGGCTACCAGTCGCTGCACTCGATCCTGTTCGGTCCCAACGGTACCCCGATCGAGATACAGATCCGCACCACCGACATGAACCGGCTGGCCGAATCCGGCGTCGCTTCTCACTGGATGTACAAATCCCCGGAATCCGCGCTTAACGACGTGCAGACGCGCACCCACCGCTGGCTGCAATCGCTGCTCGACATCCACGCCGACCATGGCGATTCGCCCGAATTTCTCGAACACATCAAGATCGATCTGTTTCCCGACGAAGTCTATGTGTTCACCCCCAAGGGCAAAATCATGGCGCTGCCGCGCGGCGCTACCGCGGTGGACTTTGCCTTTGCCGTCCACACCGACGTCGGCCGCCACTGCATCGCGGTGAAGATCAACTACGAATTGATGCCGCTGCGCACCCAGCTTCGCAACGGCGATCACGTCGAGATCCTCACCGCGGCCAACGCCAGCCCCAACGCCGCCTGGCTCAATTTTGTCGTCACCGGCAAGGCGCGTTCGCACATCCGCAACTACCTGCGCAACACGCGGGTGGAAGAGGCGGCCGCACTGGGAGAGCGCCTGCTCAACAACGCCATTGCCGCACTCCATCCCGAACCGATCGAACCCGACCCGGCAGTATGGGAACGCGTGGTCAAGGACTACGGCCTGCAGAGCCGCGAAGAATTGTTCGCCGGGATCGGCCTGGGACGCAAACTGCCGCTGGTGGTGGCACACCAGCTGCTACATGTGCAGGGCGAAAAAACCGGCGAACCGGCGCATCCCCACGCCATCAGCATCCGCGGCACCGAAGGCGTCGCAGTCGAACTGGCGCAGTGCTGCCACCCGATTCCCGGCGACCCGATTCTCGGCTTCATCCACAAGGATCGCGGCCTCATCATCCATACCCACGACTGCACCTCGATCCGGGCCTTCCGCACCGACCCGGACAAATGGCTGGACGTCGAATGGGAAGCCGAGCCCGGCCTCATGTTCGACGTCTCGATCAAGATCGTCGTCGGCAACCAGCGCGGCGTGCTGGCCAAGGTCGCGGCCGCGATCGCCGAACACGGCTCCAACATCGGCAACATCGCAATGGAAGAAGAAGACGGCAGCCCTTACACCGTGCTGTTCTTCACCGTGCAGGTGGAAAACCGCATGCACCTCGCGCGCGTAATGCGTGGCCTGCGCGTGCTGCCCGACGTGGTGCGGATTTTCCGCATCAAGGGCAGGAAGGACGGCCGCGCTGCGCTGCCTCAATAAGCATTTCCTCCAACCCGGAATCCAGCATGAACAAAAGCATCATTCAGACCGCCAACGCCCCGGCTGCGATCGGCACCTATTCGCAGGCCGTGCGGGTCGACCACACTGTCTACATGTCCGGGCAGATCGGCCTGGACCCCGCCTCGATGCAGATGGTCGATGGCATCGAGGCGCAGATCCACCAGGTGTTCAAGAACCTGGCCGCAGTGGCAACTGCGGCAGGCGGTTCGCTGGCCGATGTGGTGAAGCTGAACGTGTTCCTGACCGACCTCGGCCACTTCCCCAGGGTCAACGAAATCATGGCCGGCTACTTCAGCCAACCCTATCCGGCACGTGCTGCGGTCGGCGTGGCCGCCCTGCCGCGCGGCGCACTGGTCGAAGCCGATGCTGTGATGGCGCTGGAATAAGCGCTTGAAAACGGCTTCGCCGTTTTCCTTCCCTGTCAGCCTGGCGCTCGCCGCCAAACTCGCCAAGCTAGGCCTGACCCGCGACGCCGATCTGGTGCTGCACCTGCCACTGCGCTGGGAAGACGAAACCCGCCTCACGCCGATCCGTGACCTGCTGCCGGGCGAGACGGCGCAAGTGCAGGCGGTGGTGACGGACGCCAGCGTCGCCTACCGGCCGCGCCGCATGCTGACGGTGACGGTGGAGGACGCCGGCGGCATGCTCGGCATCCGCTTCCTGAACTTCTATCCCAGCCATCTCAAGCTGTTCCAGCCAGGCGAATCCTTCCGTTTCAACGGCGAGGTGCGCGGCGGGTTTCTCGGGCTGGAGATGGTGCATCCGCGCTTTGCCAAAGCCGGTGACGACACGCCGCTGCCTGCGCAGCTGACTCCCGTCTACCCCACCACCGCCGGACTCGGCCAGGCCTCCCTGCGCCGCGCGGTCGAACGCGCACTGGCAGCCCCCATTCCCGACACCCTGCCCGCTGAATGGCTGGCTGAACTCGGCTTGCCCGATCTGGAGGCCAGCATCCGCCTGCTGCACCAGCCGCCGCTCGATTGCGCGCTCGCCGAGCTTGAGTCGCGCCGCCATCCCGCCTGGCAGCGGCTGGCCTTCGACGAACTGCTGGCGCAGCAGCTGTCGCTGGCGAGCGCGCGCCGGCAGCGCAGATCACGCCAGAGCCTGCCCCTGCCGCCACGGCAGCAACTGACCGCTGCCTTTGCCAAGGCGCTGCCGTTTGAGTTGACGGCAGCGCAGGCGCGCGCCTGGCAGGAAATCAGTGCCGATCTAACGCAACCGCACCCGATGCGTCGCCTGCTGCAGGGCGACGTCGGCAGCGGCAAGACCGTGGTGGCGGCACTGGCCTGCCTGCAGGCGATCGAGAACGGCTTTCAGGCCGCGTTCATGGCGCCGACCGAGATCCTTGCCGAGCAGCATTACCGCAAACTGGCGCCGATGCTGTCCGGCCTCGGGGTGCGCTGCGCCTGGGTCTCGGGCAGCCAGCGCAAGGCCGAGCGCGCCGCCGCCTGGCAGGCGATTGCCGCGGGCGAGGCCGATCTCGCGTTCGGCACCCATGCACTGTTCCAGGAAGCCGGCAGCTTCCATCGACTGGGCCTGGTTGTAGTCGACGAGCAGCACCGCTTCGGCGTCGGCCAGCGGCTGGCGCTGATGCAGAAGGGCAACGAACCGCACCAGTTGATGATGAGCGCGACGCCGATCCCGCGCACCCTGGCAATGAGCTTCTTTGCCGACCTCGATGTTTCCACCATCGATGAACTACCGCCGGGGCGCACCCCCATCGTCACCAAACTCGTGAGTTCTGCCCGGCGCGACGACGTACTCGCGCGCGTGCGCGAGGCTTGCCTCGAAGGCGGGCAAACGTATTGGGTCTGTCCGCTGATCGAGGAGTCGGAAAAGCTGCAGCTGCAAACCGCCGAAGACACCCACGCCGCACTGACCGCGCAATTGCCCGAACTCAACATCGGGCTGGTGCATGGCCGCCTCAAGCCGGCGGAGAAGCAGGCGGTGATGGGCGCGTTTCAGTCTGGCGCAATCCATCTGCTCGTCGCCACCACCGTCATTGAGGTCGGCGTCGATGTGCCCAACGCCGCGCTGATGGTGATCGAACACGCCGAACGCATGGGGCTCGCCCAGTTGCATCAGCTGCGCGGCCGGGTCGGGCGCGGCAGCCGCGAATCGGTGTGCGTGCTGCTCTATGAAACGCCGCTGTCGGAACTGGCGCGGGCACGCCTCAAGGTTATTTTCGAGTCGACCGACGGCTTCGAAATCGCGCGGCAGGATTTGCTGCTGCGCGGGCCGGGAGAGTTACTGGGGCACCGTCAGAGCGGCCTGCCGATGCTGCGCTTCGCCGCTCTCGAACGCGATGTCGAACTGCTCGAAACCGCTCGCGATTGGGCGCAACGCTGCCTCGCGCATCACCCGGAGATTGCGGCGCGCCATGTAGAACGCTGGCTGGGAAGCCGGCAGGCGCTGGCGGGAAGCTGAGCCGTAACCCGGGCCCGAAAAAACACAGAGGGCCTTGCGCTCCCTTGCACCCGCATGTTGGCAGCGAGGATGCGCCCCGTGCGCTTACAACGATACGCACGGGGCGTCCCCCGTATCGGCAAAGTCGAATCCGACGTGTCAATCCAGGCGCCACAGACTCAGTTCCGGCCAATACGTCAGCAGCAGCAACCAGACAATCAGCACGAACAAAAACGGTAGCGTGGCCCGAAATACCGCGAATATGGGCTGCCGGAAACGCTGGCTGGCGAGGAAAAGATTGATCCCCACCGGCGGAGTGAGATAACCAATTTCAAGATTGGCCAGGATGACAATCCCCAGATGCACCGGATGGATGCCGAAGTGCATCGCCAGCGGCAGTAAAAGCGGGGAGACGATGACGATGGCGGAAAAAATATCCATCATGCTGCCAACTACCAGCAGGGCGAGATTCATCCATATCAGGAATTCAAGCGGACTGGTGACCTGGGCCTGAACCCATTCGAGCAGATGCATAGGAACCTGCGCATCGATGAGCAGATTGGTGAGCCCCAGGCTCAGCCCCAAAATGATGAAAAGACTGCCCACCAGCATCGCGGCTTCATAAACGACCCACACCAGCGATTTCACTGCGATGGTGCGGTGAATCAGCGTTTCGAGCACGAGCGCGTACAGCGCGGTAAAAGCGGCGAGTTCGGCGACGGTCAACACGCCGCCCACCAGCCCACCGATTACGCCGACAGGCAGCAGCAGATCGGCCCAGCCGGCACGCGCGGCAGCGGCAAGTTCGCGCAGGCTGAAATGATGACGGGGTGCCCCGCGCGCACCACGCAGGAAGGCATAGCCGCCCACCATCACAAACAGCAGGAAGGTCGGCAGCAAACCGGCCACGAACAGGTCGCCGATATCGACCTGCGCCACCACGCCATACAACAGCACCGCCAGGCTGGGCGGCAGCAACAGCCCCATCGACCCGGCCGAGGTGACGAGCCCGAGCGCGAACCGTTCAGGATAATGCTCGCGTTTCAGCATGGGATACAACAGCCCACCGAGCGCCAGGATCGTCACCCCCGACGCACCGGAAAAGGCGGTGAAGAGCATGCACGTTCCCGTCGTGACCCAGGCGATCCCGGCCGGCATCCAGCCCAGCAGCGCGTTGAAGAAGCGCACCAGGCGCCGCGCCGCGCCGCCCTGCCCCAGCGTCGCCCCAGCCAGCACGAAGAGGGGGATGGCAACCAGATTGGGCGATGCAGCCAGTCGCGCAAACTCGACCATCAGCAATGCCGGGTCGAGCTGGGCCTCGCGCGTAGCAGTGAGCGCAGCGGCCCCCAGCACGACAAAAAGCGGCATCCCGACCACGGCCAGGACGATGAAAAGAATGACCGTCAAGCGGGGGTATCCTCGATCGTCAGCACCGCACGCAGCAGAAAATGCAGCGCCAGCAGCCCGAATGCGACGGGCAGGATCAAACCCAGCCAGGCCAGCCAGGCTGTGGCCGCTGGCTGATACAGCATGTCGTCCTGCCAGTAAGCCCACGCCGCTTGCGTGAGCAACGCGCAAACGGCTGCAGCGACCAGGTTAAAGGGAATCGCGGTCAATTTCCGCCAACGCGGGCGCGCCGCAAGATTGGCCGGATCAAGCTGCAGATGGCGTTGTGCGGCGACCGCGAGCGCCGCGCCGGGCAGTGCCACCCACAGCACCAACTGCCGCAGCGCCAGATCACCGTCAGGCAGGGTTGCATTGAACAGATTGCGCCCGACGATGTCGGCAATCGACAAGGCAAGAATGACCGCGTAGGCGGTCAGGGCCGCACCGAGCTCAACACGGATAAGAGATCTCTCCAGCCAGCGGCAGGCGCGCAGCACCCCCACCTTATTGCTTGCCGCGGCGATAGTCGGCGAGTTCAGCATCCACCTGCCGGTTGATCTCTGCAGACAAATAACCTTTGGCCTCCAGCGCACTGACTGCCTTGCGGGTGAGTGCAGCCTGTTCGGCGAAGTTGATCTTTTGCAGGCCGACCATCGGCTGGGTGCTTTTCGCCAGCACAGCGAGCGATTTCAGATCATCGCGTCGGGTATCAGCGATCAATTTTCGCGAAAGCGGCGTTCCCGTATTTTTCAGCAGCGCTTGCAGATCCGCGGGCAGTCCGGCGTAAAACCTGCTGGACACCACCACTGCGCCGATACCCGTTGCCATCGGCTGACTGCTCATGTATGGCGTCTTGCCCGCCCATTGCATCGCAATACTGGCAAGCGGCGTGCTCACCACGGTATCGACGAGTCCGGTCGAGAGGCCGGTGTAGACTTCGGTAATCGGCAACGAAACGGGTGACCAGCCGTTTACCTTGAAAAATGCGTCGATGAAGCGGTCGCCCTGCCATTGCCAGATCCGGCGGCGCGCGAGATCGTCCGGATTCGCCAGCGGCTTGGACGAGAAAAAATGGATGTTGCCCACTTCCATCCAGGAGACGAGCTCGTAATGGTTTTTACGGAACCCGGCATCGAGCGCAGGCAATATCTTTGCGCGCACTGCGTCAATTTCCGCATGATCGCGAAACAGGAACGGCGTTTCGAGAATGCGCGCGGGCGGGAAAATTTCGCCGACGCCATGGCCCGACAACGCCGCCCCCTGCAACTGGCCGAAGCGGATTTTCTTCAGCATGTCGGGCTCGTCACCCGAGATGCCGCCGGGATAGAACTTGACCGTAAGCCGCCCCTGGCTCTTTGCTGCCAGTTCCCGGCCCCAAGCGTCGAAGGCTTTCATCCAGGTCGAGCCGGCAGGTGCCAGCGTCGCAAACTTGAGCACGTAGGTATCGGCCGCGTGTACTGCGCTCGCCCCCAACAGGGCGAGCGCACACAAGGCTTTGAGTAGCGTTCTGCACATCAGAATAATTCCTCTTCCTGGGCGAGCAGGTCGGCGGCCTGTTTTTTGGCCAGCGCATTGGCTAGATTAAGGTCTGGATCGGAACTGGCAGGCGCGTCAAGCACGCGACCCAGCGTGGTGTGAAACGCTTCGCGCGCGCCCATCTGCCGCAGCAGGTAGCGTGCACGATACACCTCAACCAACTGCAACCGGTTCTGGCTGAGCGCTGCAGCACGATCGAAGTGCATGGCTGCGCGGGCAAAGTCACCGCCAAACATGGGGGCGCGGCCGCCGTAGTAGACACCGAAAAAAACATGCGCGCCGCCGTGATAGTAAGTTTCGTCAAGCGCAAGGACACGCTGCATCAACGCCTCAACGCGCGGCAGTTCGGCAAGCCGCGCCGGGTCGTCGAGCTGGAGTTCGATCCATTTCCCCCAGGTCGACGCAGTCCAGAACAGCGCGGGTACCGCACGCACGTCGAGTTTCACCAGTGCCTGCTCCAATTTGGCCGTATCGCCCATAAGCGTAGCCCGGGCCAGTCCCCAGTGATCGAGCGCGGCTATGGCATGCGCGCGCGCACGCCCATACAACGCAGCCGCCCGGTCACGGTCATCGGTTTCGACAAAGCCCAGGGTATAACCGTAAAACCCCATCGCCGCTTGCACCCGATACGCGGCGTTGCCAGGGTCGGCGAGCAACATCGCTTCGATCATCTTGAGGTTGGCAGGGATGCTTGCGCGTGCGAGTTCAAGATCGGTCTCGCGGTTCATCGCCGCAACGCCGTGGTCGATTAATGGCGCCGCGCCGCGCGCGACAAGCTGGCTGGTCGTGCAACCAGATAAGGTGAGCCAGGCCACCGCCAGGCTCGCCAAGGCAGCACGAGGCCGCAGGATATGCAAAGGCATTCGATCTCCTCGTTTATTCGTTTGAATGCGGCCATCATGCTAGCACCGCCCGAATGTCTTTGCCGCTTTGGCATAATGCGTGTTTTGTCCTTGATTCCATGGTGACTGCTTTTCGGAACGACACCCGCCGCCACATTGGCCACCAACACGGGTGGCTCGCGCACCCCTTTCGCGCGCCACGCGCGCTGCGCAGCTGGTTGTCGGACCGCGGCTCGCTCACCCACCGCCTGAAGACACGCCATACCGATTTCAAGGTCAGTCCAGTCGCACGTGGATTCGCGCCGCCGTTTCCGGACGAAGCCCGGACGCTCTGTTTGCATCCTAAAACACACGTCTACGTACGGGATGTCCTGCTCATCGGCGGCGGCCACATGCGGGTGTTTGCCCACAGCGTGCTTCCGCGCACCAGCCTGCGCGGCGGCTGGCGCGGTATCACCCGTCTGGGAACGAAGCCCTTGGGGGAAGCGCTGTTTTCCGATCCGCGTATCCGCCGACTCGGCCTGACGATGCGCCGGCTCGATGCACGACACCTGCTCTATCGTGCCGCCAGGCGCCACACCGGGCTTACCGCACATCATCTGTGGGCTCGCCGCTCGGTATTCTGTTTCAATGGCCACCCGCTTCTGGTGACCGAGGTCTTTCTGCCCGAGATCGATGCGCCATGACCCTGACCGAACGCCTTTCCCATTACGAAAAACTGATGCGGCTCGACAAGCCGATCGGCATCCTGCTGCTGCTGTGGCCCACACTGTGGGCGCAGTGGCTGGCCAGCAACGGGCGGCCGGACTGGCTGATCCTGTGGATTTTTGTCATGGGCGTTGTGCTGATGCGCTCGGCCGGCTGCGTCATGAACGACTACGCCGACCGCGACATCGACCCCTATGTGGCGCGCACCCGCGAGCGCCCGCTGGCCGCTGGCAAGGTCTCACCCAAGGAGGCGCTGCTGCTGGCGGCGGGGTTGTCACTGCTGGCATTCCTGCTGATCCTGCCGCTTAATACGCTGGTGCTGAAACTATCGCTCGTCGCGCTGTTTCTGGCCGCCAGCTATCCCTTCACCAAGCGTTTCTTCGCGATTCCACAGGCCTACCTCGGCATCGCGTTCGGCTTCGGCATCCCGATGAGCTATGCCGCGCTGTGGGGTGAGATTCCCGTTGAAGCCTGGGTGCTGCTGGCAGCAAACGTTTTCTGGGCGGTTGCCTACGATACGCAATACGCTATGGTCGACCGCGCCGACGACCTCAAGATCGGCATCAAGACGTCAGCAATCACCTTCGGCCGCTTTGACCTGGCCGCCATCGCGATATGCTATGCGGCGGCGTTGGGACTACTCGGCTGGGTCGGGATGCAGCGGGAAATGGGCGGGGCCTTCTATGGCGGACTGGCGGCGGCGGCGGCGATAGCGCTGTATCACATGAAGCTGATCCGGCTGCGCGATCCCAAGCAATGCTTTCGCGCTTTCCTGCACAACACCTGGTTCGGCGCCGCCGTGTTCGGCGGCATTGCGCTCGAGTACCTGCTGAGCGGCTTCTAAAATTGTGTCGGGCAGGCCACGCGTGACTGCTGACTGTTCGGATAGGCCTGCTTGATCCCACCCAGGCTCTTCAGCGCATCCGGGTCTTCGCTGCGAATCACGAAGTAATACTCCGTTCCCCGACGCGGCAGCAACTCGACGCGTGTGCCGAGCACGCCCTTGTCCTCCACATCGCGTACGCGCCGGCGCGCCGCTTCATCGTCGGCATATAGCCCGAGTGAAATGGCGTTGCGCCAAGCCCCGTCCGTCACCACAAAGGCATCCTGCACGCCTGCCGCGGCCAGTTCGGTCAATTTGGCCGCCGCCGACTGCGGGCTGGGCAAAGGCGGAAATATCACCCAATGCCGGATATTCAGCGGCACTTCGGTAAACGACATCACCCGCTGCCCAACCATGGCCTTGAGTTGTTCGCGCACCTGCGTGAATTCATCCAGATTCAGGCCGCGCCACTCCACGCACAACGACTCGACCATCGCAGGGCGAGGCCGCGACAAGCCCCTGGGGGCAGGTGCGGACTGACTGTGGAGGCTAAAGCGATCTACATTCAGCGGCGCATTCTTCGACGCAGCCTGCGGCCAGTGGCTGCGCCCCATGAAAATCCCGGCTACAGCCAGGTTCATCACCAGCAATCCCCAAGTGATCCATCTCATCAAGCCATCCTCTTTCGGGCGACACAGTCCACCCCTTCAAGCACCAGCGCGGGAGCCTGTTCGGTCGGCAGCGCCAAATGCGCCAACACCATACCGGCGTCACCACCCGTTAGCAGACAGTACGGCACCGTTCCGGAAACCTCAGCCAGGCGCGCATGCTGCTGCTGAATAGCGCCGCACAGCGCCGCCACAATTCCGCTTTCGACCGCGTCGGCGGTGCCGCGCGGAAAAGCCTGCCAGTTTCCCACCCCGTCCGCTATCCGCGCCGTACCCTGCTGCAACGCTTGTCGCATCAAATTTACGCCGGGCACGATCACGCCGCCCAGATACACGCCATCGGCCGACAGCGCATCCACCGTCATCGCCGTTCCCACCGACACCACCAGCACTGGCGCGCGGGTACGCTGGCGCGCGGCGAGCAACCCCATCCAGCGATCCACCCCAAGTTGAGGCGGGTTCAGATAGCTGTTTTTTACCCCGGCGAAGTCCGCCTCAGCCGCCAGCCAGTGTGCTCTGATGCCTGCCGCCTCCAACTGCGCGGCAAGCCGCTGTTCGTTCGCAGTACGTGCCACACTGGCGATGAAACAATGGGTACCAGCTGTCAGTTGCACCTTCAAGGCAGCCCAGTCAGCGTAATCGCTCCGGCCTTGCGCCCGCCACTGTCCGTCTTCGACCACGGCCCATTTCAGACACGAGTTACCGGCATCGATCAGCAGCCGCCGATTCACTGCGCATCTCCCAGACGCAAGCTGATTTCACCGCCGCTGTAGGCATGCAACGTCTTCTGCGCGTCGCGCAGAAGAAATGCACCGTTATTGTCGACACCCGACGCCATACCCTGAATGCTGCACGCATCCGGCAAACTCAGCGACACGGCCCTGCCCGCAAACGCATCCAGCGCCAGCCAGTGTTCACGCAAGGCCGCGAACCCGTGCTGACGAAACTGCGTCAACACCGCGTGTAACTCCAGCAGGCAATCCGCCAGTAACTGATTGCGCCCCACCGTCACGCCCATCTCGGCGAGATCGACCACGGCCTGATCGACCGCATCACGCTGGGCTTCGTTCAACCGGACGTTCAACCCAATGCCGACCACCGCTAAGGCAGGCCCGTGCATATCGCCCTGAACCTCGACCAGAACCCCCGCCAATTTGCGGTAGTCCACCAATACGTCATTGGGCCATTTCAATCGGGCCGGGTGGCGGCTATGACGATTTACCGCACGCGCAATCGCCAGGCCCACCGCCAGGCTCAGGCCGGATAGAGACTGCAACCCGCTCTCAAAACGCCAGAGTACCGAAAACGCCAAACCGCCACCAAGAACCGAATGCCACCGACGCCCCCGCCGGCCCTTGCCGGCCTGCTGGTACTCGGTGCAAAACAAGGTGCCATCCGCGGCACCACCCAAGGCAGCCGACATCAAGGCCGTATTGGTCGAATCCACGCTGTCGAATACGTGAACCGTGTAGGCCATTGATGCGGCCCCCAAGTGGCGGGCAATAACCTCGCCATCCAGCCACTCTACGGGCTCGGGCAAGCGGTAGCCGCGGCCCCGTACCGCATGAATCGCAAGGCCCATCGACTCGGCCAGGGCGATTGCATTGAAGATGCTGGATCGGGAAAGACTGAATTCTTGCGCTAGCGTCTGGCCCGAGTGAAATTGGCCATCGGACAGGCGACGCAAGAGTGGAAATAGCGCGTGGTGGGTTCGGGCGTGCACGCACGGAATTCTACATGGCTTGGCCGCGCGAATTCCCATAAAAAAACCCCCTCTTTTATGGAGGGGGGTTTTAAGTGCCGATTGGGCACGTATAAGGAGTCTGACGATGACCTACTTTCACAGGCGCAGTGCCTACTATCATTGGCGCGGGAGCGTTTCACCGTCCTGTTCGGGATGGGAAGGGGTGGTTCCACTCTGCTATGGTCGTCAGACAAAGGGGTGAGGATCAAGGCCAACCT
>JAGXGM010000024.1 GCA_024636675.1 Hydrogenophilales bacterium
CATGATGGGCGGCTACCGTCCAGGTAACCCTGCCGAACTGATCCGTAAGTAATCCAGATTAAATTAGAAGAGGTGTGAAATGGCTGGAGAATTTGGTAATCCCGAAGTTATCCAGGAGGAAGTAGACATCCTCCTGATCGGCGGTGGCATGGCATGCTGCGGCGCCGGCTACGAAATCATGCGTTGGGCTGATGCAGCCAAGGCAGAAATGGGCATTGATCTGAAGATCAAGCTGGTCGACAAGGCTGCAATGGACCGTTCCGGCGCTGTAGCGCAGGGTCTGTCCGCAATTAACACGTATATCGGCGCCGAGCAGGATCCCGCCGACTACGCCCGCATGGTCTCCAACGACCTGATGGGCATCACCCGCGACGACCTGGCCTATGACCTGGGCCGTAACGTGGATGACTCCGTGCACCTGTTTGAAGAGTGGGGCCTGCCCATCTGGAAAACCGACGAAAACGGCGAGCGTCATGATGGCGCCCAGGGTCTGCCCGCGCTGAAGGACGGCGGTAAACCCGTACGTTCAGGCAAATGGCAGATCATGATCAACGGCGAATCCTACAAATGGATCGTTGCTGAAGCTACCAAAAAAGCACTCGGCATGGACCGCATCGAAGAGCGCATCTTCATCGTCAAGCTGGTGAACGACAAGAACGACCCCCAGCGCATCGCGGGTGCAGTCGGCTTCTCGACCCGCGACCATAAAGTCGTGGTGTATAAGGCCAAGGCGATTCTGCTGGCTGCTGGTGGTTGCGTGAACATCTTCCGTCCGCGTTCGGTCGGTGAAGGTACCGGCCGCGCCTGGTACCCGGTGTGGAACGCAGGCTCGACCTACGCGATGGCTGCCGAAGCCGGCGCCGAGCTGACCATGATGGAAAACCGCTTCGTTCCCGCCCGCTTCAAGGACGGCTACGGCCCGGTCGGCGCCTGGTTCCTGCTGTTCAAGGCCCAGGCCGTCAACGCCTACGGCGAAGTCTATATGGTGAAAAACAAGGAGATGCTGAACGACTACCCGCCCTACGGGCAGGCTGCCGTTCCCGCATCGTGCCTGCGTAACCACCTGATGCTGAAGGAAATGAAGGAAGGTCGCGGCCCCATCTACATGGACACCGTGACCGCCCTCGCCAAGCTGCGCGAGACCCTGACCCCGCGCGAAGTGAAGCACCTTGAAGCCGAAGCCTGGGAAGACTTCCTCGACATGTGCGTCGGCCAGTGCGGAATCTGGGTGGGCGAGAACATCGAGCCGGAAAAGAAAAACTCCGAACTGATGCCGACCGAGCCCTACCTGCTGGGTTCGCACTCCGGTTGCTGCGGCATCTGGGTGTCGGGTCCAACCGATGTGGGCGCGCCGACTGATGAAGCGCACGCCGACGCGGACAAGATCCCGGCACACCTGCCCAAGGGCTGGAGCTGGGGCTATCGCTCGATGACCACCGTCAAGGGTCTGTTCACCGCCGGCGACGGCGTGGGCGCATCCGGCCACAAGTTCTCCTCCGGCTCGCACGCCGAAGGCCGCATGTGCGCCAAGTCCATGGTCAAGTACTGCATCGACAACAAGGACTGGAAACCCGAACTCGACACTTCCGTCGAGCAGCTGGTGGAAGACATCTACAAGCCGGTGCGTACCTACCTCGAGCACAAGGACTACACCACGGCGATCGACGTCAACCCCAACTACATCACGCCCAAGATGCTGCAGTTCCGTCTGCAAAAAATCATGGACGAGTATGTTGCCGGTGTCGCGACCTACTACACGACCAACGCCAACATGCTGGGTGTGGCTGAAGAAAAGCTGAACATGCTGAAGGAAGACGCCGAGAAGATGCGTGCGAAAGACCTGCACGAACTGCTCCGCGCGTGGGAAAACTACCACCGTATCCTGACGGCGGAAGCCCACATGAAGCACATCCAGTTCCGCCAGGAAAGCCGTTACCCCGGCTTCTATTACCGCATGGACAAAAACTTTGTCGATGAGGAAAACTGGCATTGTTTCGTGAACTCCGTGTACGACAAGGAATCCAAACAGTGGAACTGCTTCAAGCGCGCCCACGTGGATCTGGTCGACAAGTCCAAGCTGTTCAAGCCCGCTGCCCACTAATTCGCAAGAATTAGCCAGGCAGTAAACTCCGGGCGCCATCAGGCGCCCGGTTTTTTTCCCGCTTCAATAGCAGCAAGGCATGCAGGGTTGTTCAGCATCCAGTCGAAAGCGCGTACCCTACGCACTCCCGACTGTGTGTTATCGATTTTTGAAGTGAGGGGCCAAGCCCCAGAGGTTGAACCATGAACGAAGCTGAATTTAAAGACATGATCGAAGATTCCCCGTTTGCAGGAAGCCCGGTCAAACCCATCATGTTGACGGAAGACGCGACGCTGCAGTTTCGCTGCCACCGCGACGTCAAGTGCTGGAACGCATGCTGCAGCAACATCGACATTCCGCTGACCCCCTACGACATCCTGCGCCTGAAAAAGCGCCTCGACATGTCGTCCGGCGAATTTCTCAATCAGTATTCGGTGCCGTTCGAGATGGACAAGGACGGCATGCCCGGCGTGAAGCTGAAGCCGGTCGAAGGCGGCACCGCCTGCCAGTTCATGACCCCGGAAGGCTGCGGCGTCTACGAAGACCGCCCGACTTCCTGCCGTTACTACCCGGTCGCGTTGCTGACCATGCGCCGCTCCGACGAATACGTCGACCGCAGCGCGTACGCCATGGTGAAAGAGCCGCACTGCCTCGGCCATTTCGAGGACAAGACGCAGACCATCGAGCAATACCGCGCCGAACAGGGCGTCACCGAATATGACGAGAAGGCCCGTGCGTGGCGGCAACTGGTGGTCAAGCGCAAGTCGGCCGGGCCGGCCATCGGCACGCCCACACCCATTTCAAACCAGCTGTTCTTCATGGCAAGCTACGACGTCGACCGCTTCCGTGCGTTCGTCATGAGCCCGAGCTTCAATGACACCTACAACATTCCGGTCGAGGTCATGGCGGCCCTGATCGCCGACGACGAAGCCCTGCTCGACTTCGGCATGAATTTCCTGCGCCACGCGCTGTTCGGCGAAGATTTCGTCGAGCAGCACCCGGGCGCGTACGAAAAGCGTCTGGCACGCAAGCGCGCCCTGGCCGAGCAGAACAAGGAAGCCGGATTCCAGAAAAAAATGGAACTGGAAGACGACAAGTACTCGAGCGAACACTGAAGTCACCATGCGTTTCCTTGCACTTATCCTGCTCGTGTTGCCGGCCCTGCTCCCCGCAGAGGCATCGGCGCAGGCCGCGCTCAACAAGTGCATCGACGCGGAAGGCAAGGTCACCTATTCCAACCTGCCTTGCCACAATGCCCGGGAGGCCCGCAAAGTCGAGATCGATCCCGCACCGCCACCCGATCCGTTCCGCCCAGCGCCCATCCGGATCGAGCCGGTCAAGCCCGTCGCCCCCAAAGCGGCGAATGGTTCCAATGAAACCGCCACCTTGCGCCTCGATACCCAGCACACCACCGGCAAGCCCGCCGCACGGGCGGCCTCGGCGCGTCAGTGCGACGCCTTGACCGACAAACTGGGGCGCGTGTTCGACAAAATGGATGCGGCGCGGCGCAAGGGTTACACGCAGGATCAGATGAACGCGTGGGACCAGGAAGTCAAAGACCTCGAACGCAAAAAACAGCAATCCGGCTGCTTCTGAACAACCTTCCAGACATGAATGCCCGCACCCTCGACCCTGCGCACCACCTGATCGAAAAAGAACCGTATTACGAAGCTGTCGGCGACGAAATCCTGTTGTTCGAAGCGGCCTGGCGACAGCAGATTCCGGTTCTGCTGAAAGGTCCCACCGGCTGCGGCAAGACGCGCTTCATGGAGCACATGGCATGGCGCCTCAAAAGACCCTTGATCACGGTGTCGTGCCACGACGACCTCACCGCCTCCGACCTGGTGGGACGCTATCTGGTGAAGGGCGGCGAAACCGTGTGGGTCGACGGTCCGCTGACCCGCGCAGTACGCACAGGCGGCATCTGCTATCTGGATGAAGTCGTCGAGGCGCGCAAGGACACCATGGTAGTGATCCATCCGCTGGCCGACGACCGCCGCACCCTGCCGATGGAAAAGCTCGGTCTCGAAGTCGAAGCTCCGCCCGAATTCTGCCTCGCCATTTCCTACAATCCCGGCTACCAGAGCGTGCTCAAGGATCTCAAGCAGTCGACCCGGCAGCGCTTCGTCGCACTCGAATTCGACTACCCGAGTGCCGAACTCGAACGCCGCATCGTCGCCACCGAATCCGGCGTGCCCGAAACCGTGGCGAGCAATCTGGTGCGCTTTGCGCAGATGACGCGCAACCTCAAGGGCAGCGGACTGGAGGAAGGCGCCTCGACGCGATTGCTGGTGCATGCCGGCAAGCTGATCTTCGACGGGGTGAGCCCGGTCTCCGCCTGCAAGGCCGCGGTCGCCCAGGCCGTCACCGACGACGACGATATGCTCAAGGCCATCCAGGAACTCTCCTCATCGATTTTCTGATGGGCACCTGATGGCGCAGCCGCCGCTCACCGCAGCCGAGATGGAAGCCAGCCTCCACATCTGGCTGGAAACCGAATTCACCTATTTCAAGGTCGAGGAACTCGCCGCCGAACTCACCATACTGGTGCGCGACGAGCAGGACTTCATCCTCGGCTGGATCCGCCGCATTGCCTCGACCCACATCACGCTCGCCTGGCAGTTCGGCCGCCGCGCGCCCGCGCTGTTGCCGCGCATGGAGCGGCGCCTGCTCGAAGCATGGGCGGTGCATACCTGCGACGTGTTCGACCGCACTGGCCTGCAGAACGCACTCAGGGTGATGGAGCAGGTCGATACGTTCGACGAAGACCAGCATCGGCACGATGCCGCAGGCGCACTGTTCGAGGACATCGCGCCGGTGCTGGGCAATTTCGTCTGCGGCCTCTCCGGCCGCCGGTTGAGGCTTGAGGAAGGCGACGCCGCCTGGACCGACGGCGAACGCATCATGCTGCCTCCGCTGATCGCCGCACTGCCGAATCTGGACGATAACTTCCAGCTTGCCAAGATCACGGTTGCGCTGCTCTGGGCGCAAACCCGCTACGGCAGCCTGCGCGTCGACCACACCGCGATTGCCGCCGGCTACGCCGATCCCGAACGCGCCCTCACCCGCCTGCACGCACTGGAAACGCTGCGGCTGTCCGCGCGCATCGCGCGCGAGCTGCCGGGATTGCACCGCCAGATGCAGCGCCTGCGCGCGCAGCTCGATCGCCCGCTGCCGCCGGGCTGGCAGCGTTTCGAGACGGCGCTGGCTGCCGACCAGGCGACGCTCGATGACAGCCTGGCCCTGCTCGGCGGCGCCTACGACGAAGCCGACTGCCCGCAGTGGAGCGACCAGGGCTGCCTGCGCCCGGATGCGATTGCCGCCGCCCGTGCCGCCCGGCTGGACAAGGAAAAGGCGCGGCTGCGCATCAAGCTGGCCGAACTGCTGGACGAGCACGCGGCCGCGCAGCCCGATCCGCAGGCAGCGGCCGATGTGCCGCCCGAACTGGACGTGACGCCGCGCGACGAAAACGGCCAGCTCGATTTCGACATCACCCTCGACGATGCTCCGATCGCCCCGCCCGACGGCGTCAGGCAACTGCTCACCTCGGTGTATCTGGACTTCGGCGAAATCCCCCCGGACTACCTCGTCCCGGCGGGCGACGGCGAATATGATGCGAACCGCGTATTCGACCAGCCGGACGACCCCGACTCTGTGTGGCAGGGCACCTATCACGAGAAAGGGGCCGAACTGTTTCCCGAGTGGGACCACGGCCGCCAGCATTACCGCAAGAACTGGTGCGTGATGCGGGAAAAGACCGTCACCCCGGTCCACGACAGCTTTTATCGCGACACGCTGGCCAAATACGCCGGCGTGGTCAAGCACCTGCGCCGCAAGTTCGAGGCGCTGCGCGACGAGAATCGCCTCGACAAACGGCAGACCCAGGGCGACGAAATCGACCTCGATGCGCTGATCGAGGCGCTGGCCGATGCGCGTGACGGCCGCGAAATGAGCGACCGGCTGTTCGTCCGCCTGCACCGTGCCGAGCGCAACATCGCGGTGGCATTTCTGGTCGACATGAGCGGCTCGACCAAGGGCTGGATCAATGAGGCCGAGCGCGAGGCGCTGATCCTGCTGTGCGAGGCGCTGGAACTTTTGGGCGACCGCTACGCGATCTATGGTTTTTCAGGAACCACGCGCAAGCGCTGCGAGCTGTTCCGCATCAAGACCTTCGACGAAGCCTACGGCGACGAGGTGAAGGCGCGCATCTCGGGCATCCGCCCGCAGGAATACACCCGCATGGGCTTCGCGCTGCGTCACATGACCAAGCTGCTGAATCAGGTCGACGCCAAAACCCGCGTGCTGGTGACGCTGTCGGACGGCCGTCCGGATGATTATTTCGATGTGTACCGCGGCCAATACGGCGTCGAGGACACGCGCATGGCGCTGATGGAAGCCAGCCGCACCGGCATTCATCCCTTCTGCGTCACCCTCGACCGTGAAGCACGCGACTACCTGCCGCACATGTACGGCGCGGCGCGTTACATCATTCTGGATGACGTGCGACAATTGCCGGTGAAAGTAACCGACATTTATCGACGCATCACGACATGATCCAGAATGAACTCAAGCTAGGATTCTTCTATAGCAACGGCGCCTACGGCCGCACCTGGGGCGTGCGCCAGCTGGCCGAAATCGCCACCGATGCCGAAACCGGCGAAACGGTTTATCACTTCAAGGGGATCGCCGGCGCCTGCCGTCGCAAAAAAGGCCATTGCAGCCCGGCGGAATTCGCACGCTGGGCGAAATATCAGGTGGCGCTGCTGGAAAACGACTGGAAGCGGGTCGGCGGCGACGCAGCGCCGACCGAATCGCACACAGCTTAATCGGCAGCAGGGGGCACGGTAGCAGACGAACCTGCGGCGGGTTCGTCTTCCTCCAGGATTACGGCTGCCTGCGTGCTCAGGTAATCCATCACCGCATAGGTCAGCGCCGTGCAACCGGTTCCGTCGAGCGCTGAAATCGCGAACACCGGTCCGCTCCATTCGTAGTCCGCTACAAACCTGGCCACCACGGCCTCGCGTTCGGCCTCGTCCACCATGTCGACCTTGTTCAGCACCAGCCAGCGCGTCTTGTCATAAAGCTTCTGGTCGTACTTGCGCAGCTCCTCGACGATGGCGCGCGCCTCATGCACCGGGTCTCCACTGTCTTCCCAGCGCGGCGAAATGTCGACCAGATGCAGCAGCACCCGCGTACGCTGCAAATGGCGCAGGAACTGGTGGCCCAGTCCCGCACCTTCTGCCGCGCCCTCGATCAGGCCCGGAATGTCGGCGATGACAAAACTGCGCTCGCTGTCCACCCGCACCACGCCCAGATTGGGCGCCAGCGTGGTGAACGGATAGTCGGCCACCTTGGGACGTGCCGCCGATACGGCGCGAATGAAGGTCGACTTGCCCGCGTTGGGCATGCCCAGCAGGCCGACGTCGGCCAGCACCTTCAGTTCCATCTCCAGTTCCCATTCCTCGCCCGGCTCGCCCAGAGTGTGCTGGCGCGGTGCGCGGTTGGTGCTGGACTTGAAGTGCAGGTTGCCCAGCCCGCCCTTGCCGCCACGGGCGAGGCAAATCGTCTGCCCATCCGCGGCCAGGTCGGCCACCACCTCACCGCTGCTGGTGTCGGTGAACAACGTTCCCACCGGCACGCGGACAATCAGATCCTCGCCGCCCTTGCCGTAGCACTGCGCACCGCGCCCGTTTTCGCCTTTTTGCGCCTTGAAGATGCGCTTGAAACGGAACTCGACCAGGGTATTGATGTTGCGGTCGGCCACGGCGATCACGCTGCCGCCGCGACCGCCGTCGCCGCCATCGGGGCCACCAAATGGAATGTTTTTCTCGCGGCGAAACGAAGCGCTGCCATCTCCGCCGTTGCCGGCGATAACCTGAATTTTGGCTTCGTCGATGAATTTCATATTGGAGATAGCCTAGTTAATTCTGCACAAACAAAAAAGCCCCATCCGGCGGACAGGGCTTTTTGGCGAACGAATCGGATTCAGTTCAAATCAGCTCAGACGGTCGAGCCAATCACACTGCGACCGGCTCGATGCGGACCGTGCGGCGACGGGCAGCGCCCTTGACTTCGAACTTGACCGTGCCGGGCGCCTTGGCGAACAGGGTATGGTCCTTGCCGATGCCGACGTTGTCACCGGGGTGGAACTGGGTGCCGCGCTGACGCACGATAATGTTGCCGGCGAGAACCAGTTCGCCGCCGTAGCATTTCACGCCCAGACGTTTCGACTCTGAATCGCGGCCGTTACGCGAACTGCCGCCTGCTTTCTTGTGTGCCATTTATGAGCTCCTTATGCGGTGATGCCGCCGATTTGCACTTCGGTGAAGTGCTGACGATGGCCCTGGCTCTTGCGATAGTGCTTGCGACGGCGCATTTTGAAGATCTTGATCTTGTCGCCACGGGCCTGGTTCAGCACAGTGGCTGTAACCGAAGCACCGCGCAGCATGGGCGCGCCCATCTTGATATCGGCACCATCGCCGACCATCAATACCTGATCAAAGGTGATCTCGCTGCCGATCTCGCCGTCCAGCTTTTCAATTTTAAGTTTGTCACCGGCGCTCACGCGATATTGCTTGCCGCCGGTTTTGATGACTGCGTACATGGGGGGTCTCCAACCAATTTCGATCCCGGGAAAGCGCGAGATTCTAACGGTGATGCTACCGCAAGTCAAACCATTTGGCGGGCTATTTGAATACACGCACCGCGCTCGTGCATTGCAACGAAAAAGCCCGGCGGGCTGCTACCATTGCGGGCTTATCCAATAACAAGCCTGAATCGTGTCCCTGGAGAGCCTGCAATCCTATCTGGCCGCCGACATGCGCGCCGTCGATCAAGTCATCCGCGAAAGCCTGCACTCCGACGTGGTGCTGATTCGTCAGGTCTCGGAATACATCATCAATAGCGGTGGCAAGCGACTGCGCCCAGCGCTGGTGCTGCTGTCGGCCGGCTGCTTCAATTATTCGGGACGCGCACATCACGAGCTGGCCGCAGTGGTCGAATTCATCCACACTGCCACCCTGCTGCACGACGACGTAGTCGACGAGTCAGAGCTGCGGCGCGGCCGCGAAACCGCCAACGCCCTGTTCGGCAACGCCGCCAGCGTGCTGGTCGGCGACTTCCTGTATTCGCGGGCCTTCCAGATGATGGTCGGCGTTGCCGACATGGAAGCCATGCGCATCCTCTCCGATGCCACCAACACCATCGCCGAAGGCGAAGTGCTGCAGTTGCTCAACTGCCATGATCCCGACATCGACGAAGAGAACTACCTGCGCGTCATCCGCTACAAGACCGCCAAGCTGTTCGAGGCTGCGGGCAGGCTGGGCGCCGTCATCGGCAACGGCACCGAAGAAGAGAAAGACGCGCTGGGACGCTACGGCATGCACCTCGGCACTGCTTTCCAGCTCATCGACGACGTGCTCGACTACTCCGGCGATTTCCTCAAAACCGGCAAGAACATCGGAGACGACCTCGCCGAGGGCAAACCTACCCTGCCGCTGCTGTATGCGATGAAGCACGGCACTCCGGACCAGGCTGCCAGCATCCGTCTGGCCATCGAGCATGGCGGCCTCACGGAATTCCAGAGCGTGCTGGCCGCCATCAAGGACACGAACGCCCTGCAGTACACCCGCGAAGCCGCACAACGTGAAACCCGGATGGCCAATTCAGCAATTTCTTGTCTGGCGGATTCAAATTCCAAGACAGCTTTGCTACAATTGTCGGCTTTCGCGGTTGACCGAAGTTTTTGACCGCACCGTTTTGTTGGTTTCCCGGTAGTTCTTCAAAATGGGTTCGATACATCTGAACCCGCCATCTGCTTCGGGGCGTAGCTCAGCCTGGTAGAGTACTGCGTTCGGGACGCAGGAGTCGGAGGTTCGAATCCTCTCGCCCCGACCACTTTCCGTCGTACCCATTCAAAGCACTGTCCTCACTGCCCGATCCGGCATGCCGGTTTCCTGCCGCAACGTTTCCGCCCCGTTCCTTGCGATCCGCACACCAATTGTAGTCATCGTCACGGCTACGTTCGACGCCACGTCCGTCGGTACAATCCCCAGGTCACCATCACCCTCGCTTCCCATGGCACACATCATCCCGGAAGGCTGGCAGGCGCTGCCGGCCACAGGTGCGGAACAGCGCGAGGTCGAGACCCTGGCGCTGCTCGCCGGCGGCCTGTCCGATGCCTACACCGTCTACCATGGCGTGCACTGGACGCGCGTTGCCCAGGGCCATGCACTGGTGGGCGAGATCGATTTTGCCATCGTCAATCCGGCCGGCAACCTGCTGCTGATCGAGCAGAAATCCGGCTATCTTACCGAGACGCCGGAGGGACTGGTCAAGCAGTACGACAAGAAGGAAAAGCGCGTGCCGGTGCAGATGGCCCGCTCGGTCGAGGCCCTGCGCAAGCGTCTCCATCAATACTGCGCCGCTGAAAAGCCACTGCTCGACAGCCTGCTCTACTGCCCCGACTACAGCGTCAGGCAGCCCGGCACCGCCGGCATCGACCCCGCGCGCATCATCGACGCCAGCCGTCGCGAACAGCTGATCCACACCATTCGCAGCCTGCTGCCCGAGCACGACCCGGCGCGGCCGCTTGCCGCAGAGATCCACCGCTTCCTGCGCAACGAACTGCGGCTGGTGCCCGACGTCGCCACCGTGATCGGCCAGGCGCGCACCCTCTACACCCGGCTCTCCGGCGGGCTGGCCGAATGGGCGCGCAACATCGAATGCGCACCGTTCCGCCTGCGCGTGATCGGCACCGCCGGCGCCGGCAAAACCCAGCTCGCGCTCAGTGTGCTGCAGGATGCGGTGAACGCCGGCCGACGCCCGCTCTACGTCTGCTACAACCGTCCGCTGGCCGACCATGTCGCGCTGATTGCCCCCGCCGGTGCCACGGTCGCCACCTACCACCAGCTGTGCGACCGCATCCTGCGCTCGACCGGGCAGGTGCCCGACTTCACCCTGCCCGGCGCCTTCGAGGCATTGGAGGCATTCATCGCCAGCTACCAGCCGGACGCCGGCTGGCAGTTCGACGAACTCGTCATCGACGAAGGCCAGGACTTCCAGCCCGCCTGGCGCGACAACCTGATGAAGCTCCTGCAGCCGAATGGCCGCGCCTGGTGGCTGGAAGACCCGATGCAGAACCTGTACGGCCGCCCCGCGGTCGAACTGCCCGGCTGGGTCGTCCTGCGCGCGCAGACCAACTACCGCACCCCGCGCGACATTCTCGATCGCCTGCAGCGTCTGGTCGGACCGGAACAGACCATCGAATCCGGCAGCCCGCTCGACGGCTCCGACGTCGAAATCCTCACCTACGCCATCCATGCCGAACTGATGGACAAGACCAAGACCGCCATCACCCGCGGCCTCGGCGCCGGCTTCAAAATGGGCAACATATCGGTCGTCACCTACCGCGGCCGTGAGCACAGCCGCTTTACCCCGCTCGACAAACTGGGGCCGCATCCCCTCAAGGCCTTCACCGGCCGCTACGACCTCCTGGGCAGCCCGGTCTACTCCGAAGGCGAACTCTTCATCGATTCGGTACACCGCTTCAAGGGCCAGTCCGCGCCCTGCATCGTCTTCACCGAAATCGACTTCGAGGAACTCGACGAGGCGGCCTTGCGCAAACTGTTCGTAGGGATGACGCGGGCGACCATGAAGCTGGTGCTGGTGGCGTCGGAACGGGCGGCGGCCGCAATGCTGAAACGACTCGGCGAGCCTGAATAACCGGGTTATTTTTTCGGAACAACAGCCGTTCGGCTGGGCACAGGCTTACAGGTTTCGACCCGATCCCGCACTGCCTGTCAGATCAAGTCTGAAACCTGCATCACGCCCAGTATTTCGCCTTGTCCGGCAGTACCCAGCGCACGCCGCCGCGCGGGTCTTCCTTGTCGCCCCGGTAGCGGGGAATCAAATGGATGTGCAGGTGCGGCACGCTCTGCCCGCCGGCCTGACCGTGGTTGATGCCGATGTTGTAGCCGTCCGGCTGATGGTATTTGTCGAGGATGTCCCTGGCGTGCGCCAGCGACTTCAGCAGCGCGGCCTGTTCGGCTTCAGTGGCATCGAACAGGGTTGCGAAGTGGCGGCGCGGAATGATGACAGTATGGCCGAGCGAGACGGGAAAGCCGTCGCGATAGACAACGGTAAGCTCATCCTCGGCCATGATGCGGAGGGGGTCGAGGTGGCAGAAGGGACAGGGCTTGTCGAGGGTTACGGTCATACCTGGCGGTGCTCGTCTTGTTTTACAGAAAATCGGTGCGGACCTGCAGGATAGGCAGCCCCTTGTATGGCGCCGAGTTTAACCCATGCGGACGACAGGCCGCCCTGTCAGCCAGGGTCTGCGCAGCGGCATGTTCAACGCAGGTTTTGGAGGCAATGCAGACTCCAATGGCGCATGCTGGCGCGGGAAAGGGGCCGAGACTCTGTCTGCATCGGTCCTGGCAGAAGATAAGGTATTGCAGCCCCAGGCAAGCATCGATCCCGCAAGGGGACCGGCATGCGGTAGCGTATGGCCTTCAGGCCGCGGTTTAGCGGCGTCTTCATCGCAAGCGATAAGTATATGATTCCGATAGCATTTCAGACCACTTCGCCTTGATCACCATGGAATAAGCGCAATTTCCTATTGTCTACGTGATACAGGATTCGGGTAATGTATCGATTCCTGGCATCGAGCGAATAGGGTTCCGGCCCGCCAGGCACGGAAATTGGGGCATTGCCAGCAGGGGAGGTATTCCACAATAATCGGCACCGGGGTTTCCCACTCAACACCAATGGAGCTTTTAAGACATGAACAGAAAAGAACTTGTTGACGCACTGGCCGCCCACACTCAGTCCACCAAAGCAGATGCCGAGCGCAACGTCGCTGGCCTGCTGGATATCATTTCGGACACGCTGAAAAAGGGCGACTCGCTCACGCTGGTTGGCTTCGGCACATTCGAGGTGCGCAAGCGCGCCGCCCGTACCGGCCGCAACCCCAAGACCGGCGAAGAGCTGAAGATCAAGGCGTCCAAGGTTCCCGCATTCAAGCCGGGCGCAACGCTGAAGGGCCTGGTAAACGGCACCAAGAAGAAGTAAGTCTGTAGCCGGTCGTTCCGCCACAGCGTAACGACCGGATCTGACGCTGCCGCACACACACGGCAGCGCTCCTGCAAGCCCCCGATTCCACATACCTGCAAGCGATCCAGCGCCCGCGAGCTTCGTCGCCAAGCCGCTTGATCAGCCCCATGTCGTCCGGCAACCCCAGCTACGACGCCTCGCATGCACGGACGCAACTCAAGCCAATCTGCCTGACCACAAAAACCGTACGGCTTTCAAAACAACCGATGCGGCTAGAATGTCGCCTTTTGCGCAGGAGTCCCCCATGTCCGAACCCGTTGTGTATGACCGCAATCCCGCCGAACTCGAACTCGAAGCCGGTGAATATTTTTGGTGCACCTGTGGTCGATCGATGACGCAGCCGTTCTGCGACGGCTCGCACGAAGGCACCGACATGGAACCGCTGTCGTTCGTCCTCGCGGAAAAGGCCACGGTATGGCTGTGCAACTGCAAGCACACCCTGGACAAGCCCTTCTGCGACGGCTCGCACAACAACCTGCCCGACGATATTTTCTGAGATCGCGATGATCGCCGCGCCGGAGGCGGTGCTCGATTTCTGGTTCGGCGCGGCAGGTTCGGCGGCGGAGATCGCCGCGCGGCAGCGGCCGCTGTGGTTCGCCAAGTCCACGGCCAACGATCAAATCGTGACAGCACGCTTTGCCGAGACGCTCATCGCGGCAGACAAGGGCGAACTCGACAGCTGGGCCGCCAGCCCGCGCGAACGGCTTGCGCTGATCGTGGTGCTGGACCAGTTTCCGCACCATATCCATCGCAACAACGGCCAGTCGTTCGCCTACGATGCGCGATCGCTGGCGCTCGCCCTCGACATGATCCAGCGCGGCGAGGATGCGCGCGTCACCCCGATCGAACGGGTGTTCGTCTACCTGCCACTGGAGCACGCCGAATCGACCGGGATTCAGGGGCAGTCGGTCGCGCTGTACGAGAAGCTGGCGCACGAAGCCGCGGCCGACGAGCGGCAACTGTTCGATGGTTTCCTCGATTACGCCCGCAAGCATCGCGACGTCGTGGTCCGTTTCGGCCGCTTTCCGCACCGCAATGAATTGCTCGGGCGCCCCAGCACCCCCGAGGAAATCGAATTCCTCAAGCAGCCCGGCGCGCGCTTCTAGCCGTTAAAATGGCGGGCTCTTGTGCCCATTGGGTATTCGCCCGGCTTTTTCCATGTCCCGCCAGATCCTCGTCACCTCCGCCCTGCCCTACGCCAACGGCAGCATCCACCTCGGCCACCTGGTCGAATACATCCAGACCGACATCTGGGTGCGTTTCCAGAAAATGCGCGGCCATGACTGCCGCTACATGTGTGCCGACGACACCCACGGCACCGCGATCATGCTCCGCGCCGAAAAGGAAGGCATCACCCCGGAAACGCTGATCGGACGGGTGTGGGACGAGCACACGCGCGACTTCGCCGGCTTCAACATCGGCTTCGACCATTACTACTCGACGCATTCCGACGAGAACCGCGAGCTGGCCTCGAAAATCTACCTGCGCCTGTGGGAAGCCGGCCTGATCGATGTGAAGACGATCGCCCAGCTATACGATCCGGTGAAAAACATGTTCCTGCCGGATCGCTTCATCAAGGGCGAATGCCCGAAGTGCGGCGCACTGGACCAGTACGGCGACAACTGCGAAGTGTGCGGCGCCACCTACGGCCCGACCGAACTGAAGAACCCGGTGTCGGCGGTGTCGGGGGCGACGCCGGTGCACAGGGATTCCGAGCACTACTTCTTCAAGCTCGGCGACTGCGAGGCCTTCCTGCGCGAGTGGACCAAGTCGGGCGCGCTACAGGACGAGGCCGCCAACAAGATGCAGGAATGGTTCGCCTCGGGGCTCAACAACTGGGACATCAGCCGCGACGCGCCCTACTTCGGCTTCGAGATTCCCGACGCGCCGGGCAAGTATTTCTATGTGTGGCTGGACGCGCCGGTGGGCTACATGGCGAGCTTCGCCAAGTACGCGGCGGACAACGGCCTCGACTTCGACGCCTGGTGGGGCGCGGACTCGAAAACCGAGCTGGTGCATTTCATCGGCAAGGACATACTGTACTTCCACGCCCTGTTCTGGCCGGCGATGCTCAAGTTTTCCGGCCACCGCCTGCCGACGGCGGTGTACGCGCACGGCTTTCTGACGGTGAACGGGCAGAAGATGTCGAAGTCGCGCGGCACCTTCATCACCGCCGACAGCTACCTCGCGCAGAAGCTCAATCCCGAGTGGCTGCGCTATTACTACGCCGCCAAGCTCAACGGCTCGATGGAGGACATCGACCTGAACCTCGACGACTTCGTCGCGCGTGTGAACTCCGACCTGGTCGGCAAGTTCATCAACATCGCCAGCCGCACTGCCGGCTTCATCCACAAGAACTTCGACGGCAAGCTCGCCGACGGCGTGGCGAACATCGAACTGATCGGTGACTTCCAGGCCGCAGCAAACACCATCGCCGCGCACTACGAGGCGCGCGATTACGCCAAGGCCTTGAGGGAGATCATGGCGCTGGCCGACCGCGCCAACCAGTACGTCGCCGACGAGAAGCCCTGGGAACTGGCGAAGAAGCCCGAGGCGGTCTATCGCCTTCATGAAGTCTGCACCGTTGCGCTCAACTGCTTCCGCCTGCTGACCCTGTACCTGAAGCCGGTGCTGCCGAAGCTCGCCGGCGAGGTCGAAGCCTTCCTCAATATTCCGCCGCTGGCTTGGGAAGATGCCCAGAGCCTCTTCATCCGCCAGCGCATCAACGCATACAGCCACCTGATGACCCGTATCGACCCCAAATCCATCGAAGCCATGGTAGACGCCAACAAACAGAACCTCGAACCGACGCCGGCTCCCGCGCCGGTGCGCCACGCCGAAACGCAGGTACACGCCGCGCAGCCGGCGACCGCCATACCGAAATCCGACACGCCGGTATCCGACACGATCAGCATCGACGACTTCGCCAAGATCGACCTGCGCATCGCGCGCATCGCCAACGCGGAGCACGTCGAGGGCGCCGACAAGCTGCTGCGCCTCACGCTCGATGTCGGCGAACTCGGCACGCGCCAAGTGTTCGCCGGCATCAAGTCGGCCTATGCGCCGGAAGCGCTGGTGGGGCGGCTCACCGTGGTGGTCGCCAATCTCGCCCCGCGCAAGATGAAGTTCGGCATGAGCGAAGGCATGGTGCTGGCTGCCTCGGGCGACGCGCCGGGCCTGTTCATCCTGTCGCCCGATTCAGGCGCGCAGCCGGGCATGAAGGTGAAGTGATCGAAATGAAACCGGCATGAAGACGCAACACCTGCTGATTCAGGGCCGCGTGCAGGGCGTCTGGTTTCGCGAATCGATGCGCCGCGAGGCCGAGCGGCTGGGCGTCACGGGCTGGGTACGCAATACGCCCGATGGCGCAGTGGAAGCCGTGGTCCAGGGTTCGGACGAAGCGGTCGATGCGCTCATTGCATGGGCGCACGCTGGCCCGCCCATGGCGCGCGTGGAGCGCGTCACCCTGACCGATACGCAGGGCCAGTTCAGCGGATTCGAGAAGCGGACCGGCTAGCTGTTTAACCGCACGGAAATGCCGGGCAAAAAAATGCCCGACTCGAGAGCCGGGCAGAGTATCCACCAAAGGAGGAGGATTGGAGGAGACAACACGAAGTGCCATTGCGGCGACCTCAGTGTTATTAGAATAGTCTAATATTCTTGGATGCGTGTCAACGCTTTATTGCCCAAAAGCGGCGAACCAGTACTTTAATATCATTGGGAATCCCCCTCAGTAAACCACCTGCACCGCCTCGGGCTTGAGCCAGTCGCCCAGCGATTCGAGCAGCCGGTCGTCCAGCCGCACCTGCCAGCCCTCCCCCAACCGCACGCGACAGCTCGCCTCGGGGGTGCGGTAATCCACCCAGACCGGGCAGCCGCCCTCCTGCGCCTTGTAGGGCGCGAGCAATTCGGCCAGCTTGCGGCCACTGTTTGACTGGGCGTGACACTGGCCATTACAGGCCAGCCGCAGGCCCCGGGCGAAGCGGGTGCGCGCCCCGGCCAGGTCGTAGATCTTTTCCGCGGTGACCCGCAGGCCGCCCGAATAATCGTCCCGATTGACCTTGCCTTCGATCACCAGCAGGGTGTCGTCCTTCAGGAGATGACGGTTCTGCTCGTAGAGCTCGTTGAAGATCACCACCTCGACCTGCGCGGTCGCGTCGTCGAGCAGCAGGATCATCATCTTGCCGCGCCGCGTCATCTGGGTGCGCAGCGAGACGACGATGCCGGCCAGCATCTGGAGCTCGCGGGCCGGCTCCAGCCTGTCGAGCTGCCTTTTGGTGAAACCGGACACCTCGGCCAGATACGAGGTGAAGGGATGGCCGCTGAAGAAGTAGCCGAGCGCGGACTTCTCCTGCAGCAGCATTTCCTGTTCGGGCCACGCGGGCACATTGATCAGGTCTTCGCCGCCGTCGAGCAGTTCGCCGAACAGGCCGACCTGGCCGCCGCTCCGTGCCGCGCGGTCGGCGGTTTCCAGCGCCGCGCCGACCGAGGCCAGCAGGCTGGCGCGGTGGGGATTGATCAAATCGAAGGCACCCGCCTTCACCAGCGCCTCAAGCACGCGGCGGTTGAGATAGCGCTTGTCGACCCGCCGCGCCAAGTCGAACAGGCCTTTATATGCCCCGTTGGCTTCGCGCTCGGCGACGATGGCGCCGATCGCCGCCTCGCCGCTGCCCTTGATCGCACCGAGGCCGTAGCGGATTTCGGTCTTGCTGACCGGGTCGAAGCGGTAACCGGATGAATTGATGTCGGGCGGCAGCATCGTCAGCCCGTTGGCGCGGCAGTCCTCGTAGAACACCCGCACCTTGTCGGTGTCGGACATTTCCGACGACATGGTCGCCGCCATGAATTCGGCCGGGTAGTAGGCCTTGAGCCAGGCGGTGTGGTACGCGATCAGCGCGTAGGCCGCCGAGTGCGACTTGTTGAAGCCGTATTCGGCGAACTTCTCCATCAGGTCGAACAGCCGCTCGGCGATCTTGGTGTCGACCCCGCGCCTGGCTGCGCCCTCGAGGAAGATCGACCGCTGCACCGCCATTTCCTCGGGCTTCTTCTTGCCCATGGCGCGCCGCAGCATGTCGGCAGCACCGAGGCTGTAGCCGGCCAGGATCTGCGCCACCAGCATCACCTGTTCCTGGTAGACGATGATGCCGTAGGTCGACTTCAGCACCGGCTCGAGGTCGACATGGAAATACTCGGGCTTCTGCTTGCCCTGCTTGCGCGCGATGAAGTCGTCCACCATGCCGGAACCGAGCGGGCCCGGGCGGTTCAGCGCCATCAGCGCGATGATGTCCTCGAAGCAATCGCCCTTGAGCTTCTTTTCCAGATCCTTGGCCGAGCGCGATTCGGACTGGAACACCGCGGTGGTGTTGCCGTCGGCAAACAGCCGGTACACCGCCGGGTCATCGAGCGCCAGATCCTCTAGCCTGAAGTCCTTGCGGTCCTCGTGGCGCTGCACGAAGCGCACCGCCTCGGCGAGGATGGTCAGCGTGCGCAGGCCAAGGAAGTCGAACTTGACCAGGCCGATCGCCTCGACGTCGTCCTTGTCGAACTGCGACACCATCGATTCCGAGCCTTCGGCGCGGTACAGCGGGCAGAAGTCGGTGAGCTTGCCCGGCGCGATCAGCACCCCGCCCGCGTGCATGCCGACGTTGCGGGTGATGCCCTCGAGCTTTTCGGCCAGCGGCAGCAGTTCGGCGAGTTCTTCCTCGTCGCGTGCGCGTTCATCGATCTGCGGTTCCTTCTCGCGCGCCTCAGCGAGACTGATCCCCAGTTCGTTGGGCACCAGCTTGACGAACTTGTCGACGAACAGATACGGCAGGTCGAGTACGCGGCCGACGTCGCGCAGCACTGCCTTGGCCGCCATGGTGCCGAAGGTCGCGATCTGCGACACCGCGGCATGGCCGTACTTGTCCTTCACGTACTGGATCACGCGCTCGCGTCCGTCCTGGCAGAAGTCGACGTCGAAGTCGGGCATCGACACCCGCTCGGGGTTCAGGAAGCGCTCGAACAGCAGGTCGTAGGCAAGCGGATCGAGGTCGGTAATCGACAGGCTGTACGCGACCAGCGAACCGGCGCCGGAGCCGCGCCCCGGCCCCACCGGCACGCCGTTGTGCTTGGCCCAATTGATGAAGTCGGACACGATGAGGAAGTAGCCGGGAAAGCCCATCTGGATGATGGTGCCGAGCTCGAATTCCAGCCGCTCGGTGTATTCAGGCAGCCTGGCGGCGCGGACTTCCGGGTCAGGATAGAGGTGGGCCATGCGTTCGTGCAGGCCCTCGAAGGAACGCTGCCGCATGTAGTCGTCGAGACTCATGCCGGCCGGCGTGGGGAAGTCGGGCAGGCGGCTCTTGCCGAGTTCCAGCGTGAGGTTGCAGCGCTTGGCGATTTCGACGCTGTTGGCGAGCGCCTCGGGCAGGTCGGCGAACAGCTCCGCCATCGCGTCCGGCGACTTGAAATACTGCTCGGCGGTGAACGGGCGCGGCCGGCGCGGATCGCCCAGCATCATGCCTTCGGCGATGCAGACGCGCGCCTCGTGCGCCTTGAAGTCGTCCGGCGCGACGAACTGGATCGGGTGGGTGGCCACCGCCGGCAGCGCCAGCGTCGCGCCGAGGTCGAGCAGACCGTCGATCAGGCGTTCGGCATGCGGCTGGCCGTAACGCTGCAGTTCCAGGTAATAGCGCCCGGGAAACAGCGCGGCCCAGGCCTCGGCTGCAGCGCGCGCAGCATCCGGCTTGTCGTCGAGCAGCGCCTGCGCGACGTTGCCGCTGTCGCCGCCCGACAGCGCCAACAGGCCGTCGGTGCCGTCACGCAGCCATGCAGGATCGATTTCGGCGTGGCCGCGATGGAGGTTTTCCAGATAGGCGCGGGTAAGCAGGTCGCACAGGCGGCGATAGCCTTCGCGGTGCTGCACCAGCAGCAGCAGACGCGAGGGACGGTTGCGGTCGGCGGCGTTCGTCATCCACACGTCGCAGCCGAAGATCGGCTTGATGCCGGCGCCGCGCGCGGCGCGGTAGAACTTTACCCAGCCGAAGGTATTCGACAGGTCGGAGACCCCGAGCGCCGGCATGGCCATTTCGCGCGCCCGCCCGACCGCCTCGCCCACCCGCACCAGGCCATCGGCGACGGAGTATTCAGTGTGCAGGCGGAGGTGGATGAAACGCGGATCGGTCATGGGACGAAAAAGCGGAAAAGCAGCCTGCTATTTTAACGCCGGAGGTGGACGAGCAAAAAACAAAAAAGCAGCCGAAGCTGCCCTTTGTCGATACAAGCACCCGGACTTTCCCCAAGGGGCAGGCCGCGGTTGTGTGCCGATCAATCGGCAACAAGCACGCTCAGTTGGCGCGACGCTTGAATTCGTTGGTACGGGTGTCGATCTCGATCATGTCGCCGATGTCGACGAATGCGGCCACCGGCAGTTCATACCCGGTAGGCTTGATGCGCGCCGGCTTCATTACCTTGCCGGAGGTGTCGCCACGCACGGCCGGCTCGGTGTATTCGACTTCGCGGACGACAGTGGTGGGCATATCGACCGAGATCGCCTTGCCGTCGTAGAACACCACTTCGACCGGCATGCCGTCGTCGAGGTAGTTCAGCGCGTCGCCGAGGTTGTCGGCTTCGATTTCATACTGGTTGTAGTCGCCATCCATGAACACGTACAACGGATCGGCGAAGTAGGAATAGGTACATTCCTTGCGCTCGAGGTTGACGGATTCAAATTTGTCGTCGGCGCGGTAGACGCTTTCGGTGCCCGAACCCGTGAGCAGGTTCTTCAGTTTCATTTTGACGACGGAGGAATTGCGGCCGGATTTGCTGAATTCGGCCTTCAATACCACCATCGGGTCCTTGCCGATCATCACGACGTTGCCGGCGCGGAGTTCCTGTGCGGTTTTCATGGGTCTGTCCTGCTGCGAGAGCGTGTAAGGGATTAAGAAAGCCCATTATTTTAACTTATTTTCAACGAAATCAACCAGCTTGTCGGTGAGCCGCCCGGCCTGTCCGAGGCGGTCGCACCAGCCCGCCGCATGCGCTTCGATGGCGGTCTGCTGCGCCCGCCACGCCGCCCAGCATGCCGTCAGGCTATCTGCCTCCGGCATCCCGTTCCAGTGCCGCCACATTCCGATCACCGCGCGTGCCGCGGCGGCGTCCAGCCCTTCCGTGTAGTGCATCAACAGTGCATGGGTCTTGTCCCAATGCACCGCGTCGGCCTGCGGGTAGGCCTGCCACACCAGCGGGCGCGCCGCCCACTGCGCCCGCACGCAGGAATCCTCGCCACGAACAAAATTGAGATCGCACCCCCACAGCAGATGGTCGTATGCGTCCTGGTCCAGAAACGGCAGGATGTGCAGCTGCAGGGCGCCGCGCCGATGCGAGGCGCCGGCCTGCAGGTCGGCGACCGACAGCCATGCCGCCAGCTGCGGGATGACCCGGCCTTCGGGCACGAGACAGGTAACCGGGCGCGCGTCGGCTGCCCAGGCATCGAGCAAGGGCGGCAGCGCCGGATTTTCGTAGGCGAACAGCGACACCCGCAATTCATCGATATGCGGCGCGGCCAGGCCGATCTGGCGCCAGAACGCGGGCATCCCGCCCTGCACAAATGCGGCACGCCGCGCGGCCAGGTCGGCCTCGGTCAGCAGCCCGCCGGTGGCCGGCGTGTAGCCGGGAAAGAAGAAATATTTGGTCAGCGGCAGACGCGGATGCGGCGACGGCAGGCCATGATGTTCGGCCACCCAAGGCTCGGCGCTGAGATATTCGAGATTGATCCACACCGGTGGCGGCGACTGCACGCTCATCGCAGCCAGGCAGGTTTCCGGCAAGGCGCAGCCGAAGGCCTCGATCACCACCTGCGCCGGCGCAGCTGCCGCAAATGGCGTGCGCCAGGCACATACCGTGACCCCCTCGCAGGACTGCTCGGCGGCCGCCGCATCGATTGCCGGCCAGATGCGCTGGAACGTGTTCAGGTCGTCCACCCACAGCCGCACGGCCAGGCCATGCTCGGCGGCCAGCCCGCGCGCCAGCCGCCAGGCGATGCCGATGTCGCCATAATTATCGACGACGTTGCAGAAGACGTCCCACGTGGTGCGCATGCCGCGCATCGTACCGCATCGTTCAAGCTAAATAGCCTCCCCCCCGGATGGTTGCGCCATGGCCGTCCGCATCTGTTTTTTTCGGCTGACGGGAAACGATAGCCAGCCAGAGGCCCTTGTTTTTCCGCGATTCCAGCTTGAAAAAACACATTCCGGGTAGTAGAAATAAAACAGTTTGGTTTCAAGAAGCATCAAGCTTTGGCATACCCGCAAGGGCATCAGCGGATAGCGCACTTGAATTCAGACCGACGGCCAAAACAAACCAGCCGTCCTGTCAGCCGCCTGCATTTGCACCCCAGGGTGCAATTGTGCTTATCGCGGTCATGTCTTGCATCACGCCAAGGAGGAAGTTTGAATGGCAACAGGTACAGTCAAGTGGTTCAATGATGCCAAGGGGTTTGGCTTCATCACCCCCAATGACGGCGGCGAGGATGTGTTCGCACATTTTTCCGCCATCCAATCCAATGGCTTCAAGACTTTGACGGAAGGCCAAAAAGTCTCTTTCGAAGTCAGCCAGGGCCCAAAGGGCAAGCAGGCGGCCAATATCCAGCCGGTGGAATGAGCGGTTGTGCCGGCGCAACCTTACATCTTTGCGACCATCGCCTCGCCAAACGCCGAGCACTTCACCTCGGTCGCGCCGTCCATCAGGCGCGCGAAGTCATAGGTCACGGATTTCGCCGCGATCGCTTTTTCCATGCTGGACAGGATGAGGTCGGCCGCCTCGAGCCAGCCCAGGTGGCGCAACATCATCTCGGCCGACAGGATCAGTGAACCGGGATTTACGTAATCCTTGCCGGCGTACTTGGGCGCGGTGCCGTGGGTGGCCTCGAACATCGCGACGGTGTCGGACAGGTTGGCGCCCGGCGCGATGCCGATGCCCCCGACTTCCGCTGCCAGCGCGTCGGAGATGTAGTCGCCGTTGAGGTTCAGCGTGGCGATGACGTCGTACTCTTCCGGGCGCAGCAGGATCTGTTGCAGGAAGGCATCGGCGATGACGTCCTTGATCACGAGGCCGTTGGGCAATTCCATCCACGGACCTTCGCCGATCAGCTTGGCGCCGAATTCGCGCGCGGCGAGCTCGTAGCCCCACTTCTTGAAGCCGCCTTC
>JAGXGM010000025.1 GCA_024636675.1 Hydrogenophilales bacterium
CTTCTGGCCGTCGACGATGGCAACCCGGAGTTCTTCCGCCTGGGTTGCGTTGAAAAGCATGCGCTTCATTGTTTACTCCCGCGCGCGTGCATACGGGACAGGCCAGACTGCCGCCTAGAGCGGGCGGCTCATGCGATCACGAGATGGGTTAGGTGAAATGGCATGGAGTAAAAGGTGTCCTGTTCCTGGAGAGTGTCGCCGGCAAAGCCAGTGCGGTCTTTCCGATTCCCGCCGGGTTGAATCCGGGCGTGAATACTGATTTCGTATGCTTGTGGTCGCGTCATTGATAACATCGCTGCTTTGCCGACCAGCACGGGGCGAGTGGTTTCGACTATCCGCGTCAGCTTGATGTTAGCTGGGCGGCAGGAATCCAGACGGGCCGTGCAGGCGGCAGCCGGTGAGCGTGGTAACCGGCGTGATCTTTAAAATTTGTCCGGCAATCATGCCGTGCAAAAAGGTCAGGCAAAACTCGCCCTGAACCGAAGATAGTGTATATGAAAAAGAATGACTTAGAGAAAGATTCGGTCCGACGGCTGAAGATCGACGACAGCGCGGATGGCCAGCGTCTGGACAACTTTTTGATGGCGCGGCTGAAGGGCGTGCCGAAAAGCCGCATCTACAAGCTGGTGCGCGGCGGCGAGGTGCGCATCAATGGTGGCCGCGTCGAGGTCAGCTATCGCCTGCAGCTGGGCGACGAGGTGCGCATTCCGCCGGTGCGCGTCGCGGTGCCGGTCATTACCCCCGCCACCCATCTGCCGCAGGGCGGCATCCGCCTGCTGCCGCATATCCTGTACCGCGACGACGCTCTGATTGCGCTGAACAAGCCGGCCGGTATGGCGGTGCACGGTGGCAGCGGCATTTCGCGCGGGGTGATCGAGCAGATGCGGCTGGAACTGCCGGAATGCCGTTACATGGAGCTGGTGCACCGGCTCGACCGCGAAACCTCGGGCGTGCTGCTGATCGCGCTGAAGCGGCGTGCGCTGACCGGGCTGCACGCCGCGATGCGAGAGGGCAAGATCGAGAAGCGCTACCTGACGCTGGTGGCGGGGCGCTGGACGAACCCGGTGCAGCACGTGAAGCTGACTTTGCACAAGCGCGTCACCGACGATGGCGAAAAGCGCGTCACTGTGCGCGACCAAGGGCAGAGCGCACACACCATCTTCCGCCGCCTGCAGGTATTCGCCGATTTCACCCTGCTGGAAGCGGAACTGAAGACCGGGCGCACCCATCAGATTCGCGTCCATACCTCGCATCTGGGTTTTCCGATCGCGGGGGACGACAAATACGGTGATTTCGAGCTCAACAAGCGGCTGATGAAGCAGGGGCTGAAGCGCATGTTCCTGCACGCGGCCCAGTTGAGCTTCGAGCATCCCATTTCGGGCGAGCGCATGCTGATCGAGGCGCCGCTGCCCGCGGAACTCGCCTCTTTTCTGGATACCTTGAAAGCACAATGAATTACAAACCCAAACAATTTGATCTGCTGATTTTCGACTGGGACGGCACCCTGATGGACTCTGCCGGGGTGATCGTCGATTCGATCCAGCGCGCCTGCGTGGACATCGGCCTGGCCACGCCGAGCGACCGTGATTCGCGCCAGATCATCGGCCTCGGCCTGATCCAGGCGCTGCAAGCCCTGCTGCCGGATCTGCCGGTCGACGACTATCCGCGGCTGGTCGAGCGCTATCGTCATCATTATTTCGGCCGCGACGCGCAGATTCCGCTGTTCGACGGTGTGGCCAGCGGGATCAGCCAATTGCACGCCTGCGGCTTCACGCTTGCCGTAGCCACCGGGAAAAGCCATTCCGGCCTGTCGCGTGCGCTCGAAGCCAGCGGCCTGGGTCCGTGGTTTGCGGCCACCCGCTGCGCCGACCAGACGCATTCCAAGCCGCATCCGGCGATGGTGCTGGAGCTGATCGACGAACTCGACGCCGATCCTGCCCGCACCCTGGTGATCGGCGACACCAGCCACGATCTCCTGATGGCGTCGAATGCCGGGGTCGCCAGCCTGGGCGTGACCTATGGCGCGCACGAAGCGGGCGATCTGCATCCGCATGCGCCACTGGCGTTGATGAACAGCTTTGCCGAGGTGCACGCGTGGCTGAACGCGAACGCCTGATCTGCGCTTCATCCGATCTGGCCGAACTGGGCCGTGGCGTGCGTTTCGAAGTGAACTGCTTCGACAAGCCGCAACAGGCATTCGCGGTGCGTTACGACGGTCAGCCGCATGCCTTCCTCAACCAGTGCGGCCATATGCCGGTTGAACTTGACTGGCAGGAAGGCGAGTTCTTCGACGACTCGCGGCTATACTTGATTTGCGCTACCCATGGCGCGCTCTACCATCCCGCAAGCGGGCAGTGCGTCGGAGGACGCTGCGCCGGGCGCGGCCTGATCCCTGTCCCGGTCGTCGAGCACGATGGCCAAGTGTATTTATTGGAAACAGTCTGATGGAAGAAAAACAATGAGTGAACCGGAAAAAACGCCCCCGGCAAACTGGGAACGTACTGTCCTGGAAAAGCTGGCACTGTCGGCAGTGCAGGAACAGCGTCGAAGCCGTCACTGGAGCATTCTGTTCAAGACACTCGGCTTTCTGTACCTGTTTATCGTGCTGTTTCTGGCCGCCGGCTGGTTCCGCTCGGACGGTGTATCCATCAAGGCGCATACCGCGCTGATCGATTTGCAGGGCGTCATCGCGGCCGATCAGACCAGTGCCGACTCGGTGATCGGAAGCCTGCAGAGCGCGTTCGAGGACGGAAAAACCAAGGGCGTGATCCTGCGCATCAACAGTCCTGGCGGCAGTCCGGTGCAGGCTGGACAGATTTACGATGAGATCAAGCGCCTGCGTGCCAAGTATCCGAAAACGCCGCTGTACGCCGTGGTCGACGACATCTGCGCCTCGGGCGGCTATTACGTCGCTGTCGGTGCCGACAAGATCTTCGTCGACAAGGCCAGCATCGTCGGCTCGATTGGCGTGCTGATGGACGGCTTCGGCTTCACCGAAACCATGGAAAAGCTCGGTGTCGAACGCCGCCTGCTGACAGCCGGCGATAACAAGGGCTTCCTCGATCCGTTCTCGCCGGTCGACCCCACGCAGCAGGCCTTCGCCAGGCAGATGCTCGAGGAAATCCACGGCCAGTTCATCGCGGTGGTGCGGGAAGGCCGAGGCAAACGCCTGAAGGAAACGCCCGAAACTTTCAGCGGTTTAGTGTGGAGTGGCGAGAAAAGCATCCAGCTTGGACTCGCCGACGGCTTCGGAAGCGTCGAATCGGTCGCGCGCGACGTTATCAAGGTCGAAGACATCGTCGACTACACTCGCCAGGACAGTCTGGTCGAACGCCTCGCCGGCCGCCTCGGCGCGACCATGGCGAAGGCCTGGACGCCGTTCGAACAGGCAGGTGTGAAATTGCGGTGAGCGATTACCGAACGATCGCCTGTTCGGATCACGACCGCCTGGAATTCGCTGCCCTCAAGCGGCAATGGCTGGATGTGAACGTCACCACAGGCGATCGGGCCGGGCGCCAGCGCTTGATGCCGCTGGATGTCTACGCTCGCGACGGTGCCGAATGGCTGCTTGCCGAAACCGAATCCGGCGAGCAACTGACCCTGCGGCTCGACTGGCTGCAATTCTGAGCGCTCGGGTGCCGGTGCCGAACGCAGTGGCTTCATCATTGTCCTAATGCGTTGGCCGCGGAAACTGGCCACCCACAGAATGCATCCCAAGTAAAAGAACACCATGAAAATCCCGAAAAGACTCGAACCCCTGGTCGAAGACGGCCTGATCGACGACGTAACGCGCCAGCTGATGAGCGGCAAGGAGGCGATGGTCTTCGTCGTCCGCTGCGGTGACGAGGTGCGCTGCGCCAAGGTTTACAAGGAAGCCAACAAGCGCGCCTTCCGCCAGAGCGTCGATTACACCGAAAACCGCAAGGTGAAGAACAGCCGCCAGGCGCGCGCCATGGCAAAAGGCACGCGCTACGGGCGTGAGGCCCAGGAAGCCGCCTGGCAAAGCGCCGAAGTGGATGCCCTGTATCGCCTCGCCGGCGCCGGCGTGCGGGTGCCGACGCCCTACAACTTCCATTCCGGCGTGTTGCTGATGGAACTGGTCTGCGACGAGGACGGCAACGCTGCGCCGCGTCTGAACGATGTGGAATTCACGCCGGAACTGGCGCGGGTGCATTTCCAGATGCTGCTCAAGCAGGTCGTACTGATGCTGTGCGCCGGCGTGATTCACGGCGACCTGTCCGAATTCAATATCCTGATCAGCGCCGACGGCCCGGTGATCATCGACCTGCCGCAGGCGGTGGACGCCGCCGGCAACAACCACGCCCCCGACATGCTGGAACGCGATGTCGCCAATCTGACCGCCTATTTCGGGCGCTTCGCGCCGGAATTGCTGGGGACCGAATACGGCAAGGAAATCTGGGCGCTGTACGAACACGGCGCGCTGCATCCGGAGGTGCAGCTGACGGGCCGCTTCGCGCACAGCACCAAGCCGGTGGACCTGGACGGCGTCCTGCGGGAAATCGGCGATGCCCGCGACGAAGAGGAGGCGCGGCAGCTGCGAATGCTGGAAGCTGGCTGAAACGCCGCTTCAGACAGCCCCGTGCGCCCCGTATAATCCGGCATGACCGCTCACCCGAACACCCCGCCCGACGCTTCGTCCGCCGACATCCCAACGGCCGGCGCGCCCTTCGACCAGCTGCCGCTGGCGCCCGCCATGCTGGCCAATCTGCGCCAGCTGGGTTACCTCAACATGACGCCGATCCAGGCGGCCAGCCTGCCGATCGCGCTGGCCGGTCATGACCTGATCGCGCAGGCCAAGACCGGCAGCGGCAAGACGGCGGCTTTTGGACTCGCTCTGTTGACGCACCTGAATGTGCGTTACTTCGCGGTGCAGGCGCTGGTGCTTTGCCCGACGCGCGAGCTGGCCGACCAGGTGGCGCAGGAGTTGCGCCGGCTGGCGCGCGGCGAAGACAACATCAAGATTCTGTCCCTCGTCGGCGGCTCCACCCTGCGCCCGCAGATGGCCAGCCTGGAGCACGGCGCCCACGTCGTCGTCGGCACACCGGGCCGCATCATGGACCACCTGCAGCGCGGCAGTTTGAACCTGGATGCGCTCAACACGCTGGTGCTCGATGAAGCCGACCGTATGCTTGACATGGGCTTCTACGACGACATCGGCTTCATTGCCCGGGAGTGCCCCGGCACGCGCCAGACGCTGCTGTTTTCCGCCACCTACCCGGAGGGCATCGCGGAACTGAGCCGGCGCCTCTTGCGCCAGCCGCAAGAGGTGAAGCTGCTGGAGCAGCACGAGCACGACAAGATTCGCCAGCGCTTCTATGAGGTGAGTCACGACGACCGCCTGCAGGCGGTGGCGCGGCTGCTCAAACATTACCGCCCGGTCAGCACGCTGGCCTTCTGCAATACCCGCCAGCAATGCCGCGATCTGGTGCAGGTCCTGCGCGAACAGGGCTTCCACGCGCTGGCGCTGCACGGCGAACTGGAACAGCGCGAGCGCGACCAGGTGCTGATCCAGTTCGCCAACCGCAGCTGTTCAGTGCTGGTCGCGACCGACGTCGCCGCGCGCGGGCTCGACATCGCCCAGCTCGAAGCGGTGATCAACGTCGATGTCACCCCCGACCCCGAGGTCTACGTCCACCGCATCGGCCGCACTGGGCGCGCCGACCAGGAAGGCTGGGCACTGAGCCTGGCCAGCCCGAGCCAGATGCGGCGCGTCGCCAACATCGTCAAGGAACTCGGCACCGAGCCTGAATGGCATCCGCTTTCCGAGCTGGAAGCCACCAGCGACGAGCCGATGTTGCCGCCGATGGCGACCCTGCAGATACTCGGTGGCCGCAAGGAAAAGACCCGCCCCGGCGACGTGCTGGGCGCGCTCACCGGCGAGGCGGGTTTCGCCAGCGCCCAGATCGGCAAGATCACCGTTACCGAATCCACCACCTACGTCGCGGTGGAGCGGGGCATCGCGCACGACGTTCAGCGCAGGCTCGCTGCGGGCAAGCTGAAGGGGAAAAGCGTCAAGGTGCGGATACTGGATGTCAACGCCGAGTCAGAACCCCGCGAGCGCGCGGCCCGGCGCAATCGCTGATCGTGGACGCTTGGGCTTGGTTGCCCATTTTGGTCCGTCATTCCGGCGATAGCCGGAATGACGGACCAAAATATGGGCCGCCTCAAATACCAATTCCAAACACCACCAAGCGGTCCTTGACCGCACCGGCTTGCCCACGCCAGCTTTTTGCACGCCGGGTCTGGATCAGCTGGCTCGGCAGGCTGAGGTCGGCGCCGACGCTGATGTAGGTGTCGGGTGACAGCGCGGTGGCCAGGGCGTCCAGCAGCGCTTCGCTGCGGTACGGCGTTTCGATGAAAAGCTGGGTGGCGCGATCGCGGCGCGCGGTTTTCTCCAGGTCGCGGATGGCCTGGCTGCGCTCGGGTTCCTTGGCGGGCAGATAGCCGTGGAAGGCAAAGCGCTGTCCGCCCAGGCCCGAGGCCATCAGCGCCAGCAGGATCGACGACGGGCCAATCAGCGGAACCACCGGAATATTCTCCCGATGCGCGGCCATGACCAGCGCAGCGCCGGGGTCGGCGACGGCGGGGCAGCCCGCCTCGGACAGCAGGCCGACATCGTGCCCGGCCTTGAGCGGCGCCAGCAGCGCCGGGATGGCGGCGGCCGGGGTGTGTTCGTTGAGTTCCTCGATCTGCAGCGCCTGGATCGGTTGCGGATGGCCCATCGCTTTCAGGTGCGCGCGTGCGGTCTTGGCGCGTTCGACGACGAAGTGCTCGAGCCGGCGCGCGACCGCGAGGGTATCGGGCGGCAGGCAGATTTCGGGCCCGATCGGCCCCAGCGGCACCGGGATCAGGTAGAGCGTGCCGTGGGCCATCTCAGAGCATGCCCGGCCAGGTCAACACGTCCACGCCTTCGTTGTTGAGCATTTCGGTCAGCGCCATCAGCGGCAGGCCGATCAGCGCGGTGGGATCGTGGGTGTCCATGCGTTCCATCAACGCGATGCCGAGCGACTCGCTCTTGGCCGCGCCAGCGCAGTCGTAGGGCCTTTCCTTTTCCAGATAAGCAACGATCTGCGCATCGCTGAGGCTGCGGATGTGCACCTCGGTCGGCACGTCGCGCGTCTGCAGGCGGCCGGTGCGGCTGTTCAAAAGCGTCAGCGCGGTATGAAACACCATGCATTTGCCCTGCATTTTCTTCAGTTGCACGAAGGCGTTGTCGAAATTTCCGGGCTTGCCTAACTGTTCGGTTTCGAGCATCAGCACCTGGTCGGAACCGATGATGAGCGCGTCGGGATGGGTCGCCGACGCAGCCTGCGCCTTGAGCACCGACAGGCGCAGGGCGGTGGCCCAGGGCGCCTCGCCCGGCAGGGGGGTTTCGTCGACATCGGGCGACAGCACTTCGAACGGAAGACACAGACGCGACAGCAGTTCGCGCCGGTAGCGCGAAGTGGAGGCCAGGACAAGCTTCATTCGGGTTGGATTTCGACCAGCGCCATGTCGGGTGTCACCGCGTCGCCTTTCTTGGCGAAGATGCTGATGACGACGCCAGTGATCGGCGCCTGCACTTCGTTCTCCATTTTCATTGCCTCGATCACCAGCACGCCGTCGCCGGCCTTGACGGTCTGGCCGATGCTGACCAGCACGTCGACGACGGTGCCGGGCATTGCGGCGGTGACGTGGCCGGGGTGGCTGGCGCGCGGCTTCTGGTCGGACGCGCTGGGGGCCGCAGCGGCCTTGCGCGGGGCGCTGTCGCCGCCCGTTTCGATGGCGACCTCATTCAGCGATTCGACCAGCACTTCTTCCGTGACGCCGTCGACCGACACGAAATAGGGCCGCTGGGCAGAATCGCTACGGCCGCTGCCCGACAGCTTGATGTGGTAGGTCTCGCCGTGCAGCGTGATCTTGAATTCGTCGGCGGCGTAGCGCGGACCGCTGTCCTGCTGCGCCGCGGCCGGCGGCAGCAGCGGTTCGGGCTTGAGGCTGCCGGCTGCGCGTTCCTGCAGCCAGACCTTGCCGATTTCGGGGAACATGGCATAGGTCAGGACGTCCTCGTCTGACTTCGCCAGGCCCTCGATCTCGCCCCGCAGCTTGTCGAGTTCGTCGCTCAAGAGGTCGGCCGGGCGGCAGGTGGTGACGTCGAGATTGCCAATGGCAATTTTGCGCACTTCTTCGTTGATGTGGCCCGGCGCCTGGCCGTAGCGACCCTGCAGGTAGAGCTTCACTTCGTTGGTGACCGACTTGTAGCGTGCGCCGGTCATCACGTTCAGCGCGGCCTGGGTGCCCACGATCTGCGAAGTCGGCGTCACCAGCGGCGGGAAGCCGAGGTCTTCGCGCACCCGCGGGATTTCCTCGAGCACGGCATCCATGCTGTCGAGCGCACCTTGCTCCTTCAGCTGGTTGGCGAGGTTGGAAATCATTCCGCCCGGCACCTGGTTGATCAGTACGCGGGTGTCGGTACCGGTGAAAGCCGACTCGAACTGCCAGTATTTCTTGCGTACTTCCTTGAAGTAGGCCGAAATCTCCTCGATCAGCGGCAGCGACAGGCCGGTGTCGTATTCGGTGCCGGCGAGCGCGGCCACCATGCTCTGTGTGGTGGGATGGCTGGCGCCCTCGGCGAATGCGCCGACGCAGGTGTCGATGATGGTCGCGCCCGCTTCCACCGCCTTCAGATGTGTCATGTGCGCCAGGCCGGAGGTGGCATGGCTGTGGGTGTGGATTGGCAGGTTGGTGGCCGCGCGAATTTCACGCACCAGTTCAAACGCAGTGTAGGGCGTGAGCAACCCCGCCATGTCCTTGATGGCGATGGTGTCGCAGCCCATTTCCGCCAGGCCGCGGGCGAGTTCGACGAAGTGCGGGATGTTATGCACCGGGCTGGTGGTATAGGAGACGGTGCCTTCAGCGTGCTTGCCGGCAGCTTTCACCGCCTCGATCGAGACGCGCAGATTGCGCAGGTCATTCATCGCGTCGAACACGCGGAACACGTCTACGCCATTGTCGGCGGACTTCTGCACGAAGGCGCGCACCACGTCGTCGGAATAGTTGCGGTAGCCGAGCAGGTTTTGTCCGCGCAGCAGCATCTGGATGCGCGTGTTGGGCAGCGCCTTTCTGAGTTTGCGCAGGCGTTCCCACGGGTCTTCGCGCAAGAAGCGCACGCAGGCGTCGAAGGTGGCGCCGCCCCAGGCTTCCAGCGACCAGAAGCCGACTGCGTCGAGTTTGCTGCAGATCGGCAGCATGTCGACGGTCTGCATGCGGGTGGCGATGAGCGACTGGTGGCCGTCGCGCAGAACGAGGTCGGTGATATGTACTTTTGCCATAATTACAATCCTTGGTGGGCGGCGATCGCGGCCGCAATAGCGGCCGCGATCACTTCCGGCGGTTTCTTTTCGGTGTACTGGGTGAGTTCCGGATGATCGTCGACAAAGCTGGTGTTGAAACGCCCGCTGCGGAATTCGGGGTTCTTGAGGATTTCCTGATAGTAGGGAATCGTCGTTTTCACGCCGTACACCAGCATGTCGTCGAGGGCACGGCGGCCGCGTGCGATGGTCGCCTCCCAGTTCAGATTCCACACCGTGAGCTTGGCGCACATCGAATCGAAGTAGGGCGGAATCACGTAGTCGGTGTAGATCGCAGCGTCGACGCGCACGCCAGGGCCGCCCGGGGAATAGTAGCGGGTGATGCGGCCGAGGCTGGGCAGGAACTCGTTTTTCGGGTCTTCGGCGTTGATGCGGAATTCGATGGCGTAGCCGCGATGCTTGATTTCGTCCTGCTTGTATTGCAGCGGCAGGCCGGACGCAATGCGGATCTGCTCCTGCACGATGTCGACGCCGGTGATGGTTTCGGTGATGGGGTGCTCGACCTGCAGCCGGGTGTTCATTTCCATGAAATAGAACTGGTTGTCCTGGTCGAGCAGGAATTCGACCGTGCCGGCATTCACGTAGCCCACCGATTTGGCAGCGCGTACCGCCAGCTTGCCGATGTATTGCCGTTGCGCCTCGGTGAGTTGGGGGGAGGGGGCGATCTCGATCAGCTTCTGGTTGCGGCGCTGGATCGAGCAGTCACGCTCGAACAGGTGAATCACATTGCCCTGAGTGTCGCCCAGGATCTGCACCTCGATGTGCTTGGGCCGCACCACGCATTTCTCGACGAAGACCTCGGGCTTGCCGAAGGCCTTGCTGGCCTCCGATACCACGCGGTCGTAGTTTTTCAGCAGCTCTTCCTCGCTGTCGCAGCGGCGGATGCCGCGCCCGCCGCCGCCGTTGGTGGCCTTGAGCATCACCGGATAGCCGAACTTGCCGGCCAGCACACGCGCTTCCTCGACATTTTCCAGGTTGTGGTCGGAGCCGGGGATCACCGGAATGCCGGCGGCGATCATGGCATTCCTGGCCTGGATCTTGTCGCCCATGCGGCGGATCACCTCGGGCGAGGGACCGATGAAGCGGATGCCGCGGCGCGCGCAGATGCTGGCGAGATCGGGGTTTTCGGAGAGGAAGCCGTAGCCCGGATGCAGGGCGTCGCAGCCCGAGGCTGCCGCCAGATTGACCAGCGTGTGCGCATTCAGATAGCCGAGAATCGGGTCCTTGCCGATGTGGTAGGCCTCGTCGGCTTTCTTCACGTGAAGGGCATGGCGGTCGGCGTTGGTGTAGATGGCGACCGATTTGATGCCCAGTTCGGCACAGGCGCGCACGATGCGGACGGCGATCTCGCCTCGGTTGGCGACCAGTATTTTCTTAAGCATGGATTCGCCTGACGTTGGGAAGGCTGGGGTTTCTTTGACAAAAAGAACGCGAAATCATATCATCGCTGGCTAATGTTTAACCGGGTGCGTCATGCTTGAATCCGGCATACTTCAGCCAATTGAAGTCGATCCTTGGCGTTTTTGCCGGGACGGGCAGTCGTGGGAAATCCGGTCAGAGGTGGCTGCGTTTCCGCGTCTGGCCCATGAATTTACGCAAGGCGCGCTGATCTGTCGAGTCGTTGGGCGCGTGGATCAGCGGGGCAGCTTGTCCCTGCAACTGACGGTCAGCGGCAAGGTTGAGCTGCCCTGCCAGCGTTGTCTAGGCAGCATGCCGTACGTGGTTGAAGTCGGGCGCACGCTCTATCTGGCGCGCAACGAAGCCGAGATGGAACGACTGGATGCGTTGCCTGACAGCGACGCAATCCAGGCCGGCGAGACCCTGAACCTTGTCGATCTGGTTGAAGATGAAGTGTTGTTGAGCCTGCCGCTGGCAGTGATGCATGCAGAAGGTGAATGCCCCATTCCCGGGGCGCAGTGATTTTTAATACATCCGGTTTGGGTGTAACGGATTTATAAGGAGCAAGAAATGGCAGTCCAGCAGAATAAGAAATCCCCGTCCAAGCGCGGCATGCACCGCTCGCACGACTTCCTGACCAGCCCGCAACTGGCCATCGAGCCGACCACGGGTGAAGTGCATATGCGTCACCATATCAGCCCAAGCGGCTTTTATCGTGGCCGTAAAGTCGTCAAGGCAAAAGGCGAATAATTTCCTGACGCGCTGCGGTTCGGCGCGTTCTGGCTAACGATTCCGGCTGCATGAGAAACATCACAGTCGCCATTGACGTCATGGGGGGCGACCACGGTCCCCATGTCACGGTTCCGGCGGCGATCCGTTGTCTTGCGCGTCATCCCGACCTGAATGTGATTCTGGTCGGGCCGCAGGACATCATTGCGGCCGAGCTCAAGGCGCGCCGCGCCAATTCCGGGCCCCGCCTCATCGTGCGCCACGCCAGCCAGGTGGTGGCGATGGACGAGGCGCCCGCGCTGGCGCTGCGCGGCAAGAAGGATTCCTCGATGCGGGTGGCCATCGACCTCGTCAAGTCAGGCGAGGCCGATGCCTGCGTGTCGGCCGGCAACACCGGCGCGCTGATGGCGACCGCGCGCTTCGTCCTGAAAACCCTGCCCGGAATCGATCGCCCCGCCATTGCCGCGGTGATGCCGACGATCAAGGGGCACGCACTGGTGCTGGACATGGGTGCCAACGTCGACTGCACAGCCGAACACTTGCTGCAGTTCGGCATCATGGGCGCGATGCTGGTGTCGGCGGTGGAGCACATTCCGAATCCGAGCGTGGGCCTGCTGAACATCGGCGAGGAGGCGATCAAAGGCAATGAAATGGTGAAGCAGGCCGCCGAATTGCTGCGCGACAGCCATCTGAATTTTTACGGTAACGTCGAAGGCAACGACATCTTCCTCGGCACCACTGACGTAGTGGTATGCGATGGTTTTGTAGGCAATGTCACGCTGAAAGCTTCCGAAGGGCTGGCCAAAATGATTGCCACTACCTTGCGGGCCGAATTCAAGCGCAACTGGCTGACCCGCATCGCAGGTCTGATCGCCCTGCCAGTGTTGAAGGCCTTCAAGCATCGCCTTGATCCGCGCCGCTACAACGGCGCCACCCTGCTGGGACTCAAGGGCGTGGTGGTGAAAAGCCATGGCTCGGCCGACTGCTTCGCGTTCGAACACGCAATCGAAACTGCCAGCGATGAAGTCCGCAACAACGTGCTGAAACGCATCACCGACCAGATCCAACTCCTGCAACGGGTGGCCGCTTGACCTATTCCCGCATTCTCGGAACCGGCAGCTATCTGCCTGCCCGCATCCTCACCAATACCGACCTCGAAAAGCTGATCGATACGAACGACCAATGGATCGTTGATCGCACCGGCATCCGTGAACGGCATATTGCCGCCGAGGGCGAATTCACCAGCGATCTGGCGGTGCAGGCGGCGCGTGCTGCACTCGAGGTGGCCGGGCTCGCGGTGGATGACATCGATCTGCTGCTGGTCGCCACCACCACGCCTGACCTGGTTTTTCCCAGTACCGCCTGCATTGTGCAGTCCAAGCTCGGCATGACCAACGGTCGTCCGGCATTCGACCTGCAGGCAGTATGTAGCGGATTTATCTATGCCCTGAGCGTGGCTGACCAGTTCATCAAGACCGGTGCCGCCAGACACGTGCTGGTGATCGGCGCGGAAACCCTGTCGCGCATCACCGACTGGAACGACCGCGGCAACTGCATCCTGTGGGGCGACGGCGCCGGTGCGGTGGTGCTGGGCGCATCGACCGAGCCCGGCATCATCGCCACCCACATCCATGCTGACGGTCGCCACAAGGAATTGTTGCGCACCACCACCGGTCCTTCGACCGGCATGAAAGAGCCTGCGCTGATGCGGATGGAAGGCAATCCCGTATTCAAGATGGCCGTCAACACGCTTGATCGCATCGTCGACGAAACGCTGGAAGCCAATGGCCTGCAGAAGTCCGACATCGACTGGCTGGTGCCGCATCAGGCCAACATCCGCATCATTTCCGCCACCGCGAAAAAGCTCGGCATGAGCATGGACCACGTTGTTACCACCGTAGCCGGCCATGGCAACACCTCGGCCGCTTCGGTGCCGCTGGCGTTCGACGTGGCGGTGCGCGACGGCCGCATCCAGCGCGGCCAGACGGTGCTGATGGAAGCCTTCGGCGGCGGGTTTACCTGGGGCTCCGCGCTCCTCAAATACTAGAAAGGCCTTTGATGAAGCTGGCTTTCGTTTTCCCCGGGCAGGGCTCGCAATCGATCGGCATGATGCAGGGCTGGGGCGGCTGCGCCGACGTGCGCGCCACCTTTGTCGAAGCCTCCGACGCCCTGGGTCAGGACCTGTGGGCGCTGGTCACTGACGGCCCGGCCGACTTGCTCAACCAGACGGTCAACACCCAGCCCGCCATGCTGGCGGCCGATGTCGCCGTCTGGCGCGTCTGGCAGGCTGCAGGCGGCGCAACGCCTGCGCTGCTGGCAGGGCACAGCCTGGGCGAATATGCCGCGCTGGTGGCTGCCGGGGCACTGGGCTTTGCCGATGCGATCAGGCTGGTGCGCTTCCGTGCCGAGGCGATGCAGGCGGCGGTTCCCGAAGGGATAGGTGCCATGGCCGCGATCCTGGGCCTGGACGATGATGCGGTGCGCGCAGTCTGCAGCGAGGCGGCAGCAGGCGAAGTGGTCGAGGCGGTCAATCTCAACTCGCCCGGCCAGGTAGTGATTGCCGGCAACAAGGCAGCGGTGGAACGTGCCATGGTGCTGGCGAAGGAAAAGGGCGCCAAGCGCGCGCTGCCGCTGCCGGTGTCCGTGCCGTCGCACTCGTCGCTGATGCTGCCGGCCGCCGAAAAGCTGCTGGCGCATCTGCAGGACGTGACGATCGCGACCCCGGCGATTCCCGTACTGCACAACACCGATGTGCAAAGCCATACTGACGCGGACGCGATCCGTGCTGCGTTGGCGAAGCAGTTGCATACTCCGGTGCGCTGGGTCGAAACCGTGCAGGCCCTGAAGGCCGCCGGCATCGAGCGCGTGATCGAATGCGGCCCCGGCAAGGTGCTGGCTGGCCTCACCAAGCGCATCGACGACAGCTTGCCGGCGGTGGCGCTGGTGGACGAAGCCAGCCTCGCGGCCGCACTCAGTCAATAAGAAGGAGACACCATGCAAGGACGTCTCGCGCCAAGCGCGAATCTTGAAGGACAGGTGGCATTAGTGACCGGTGCCAGTCGTGGAATCGGCCAGGCGATCGCGCTGGCACTCGGTCAGGCAGGCGCTACCGTGGTCGGCACCGCCACCAGCGGCACCGGCGCGCAGGCCATCAGCGATTACCTTGCCGAAGCCGGCATCAAGGGCAGCGGGATGAAGCTCAATGTCACCGACGCAGCGGAGGTCGATGCCGTCATTGCGGCGATCGGCGCGCAGTTCGGCGACATCGGCATTCTGGTCAACAACGCCGGCATCACCCGTGACAATCTGCTGATGCGGATGAAGGACGAGGAGTGGGACGACATCCTGGCGACCAACCTGACATCCGTGTTCCGGCTGTCGCGCGCGGTGCTGCGCGCGATGATGAAGGCGCGTACGGGACGCATCATTTCCATCGCCTCGGTCGTGGGCGCAATGGGCAATGCCGGGCAGACCAATTACAGCGCGGCCAAGGCCGGCATCATGGGTTTCACCAAGTCGCTGGCGCGTGAAGTCGGCAGTCGCAACATCACGGTGAACTGCGTGGCCCCGGGCTTCATTGACACCGACATGACGCGCGCGCTGCCGGATGCGCAACGCCAGGCGTTGCTTGCGCATATCCCGCTGGGACGGCTGGGCGCGGCAGAGGACATTGCGCAGGCAGTCGCGTTTTTGGCATCACCCGCCGCCGGCTATATTTCTGGTACCACCCTGCATGTCAATGGCGGAATGTACATGGCATAACCGCCCTGCAAAGTTTGGTAGAATCGCACAGTTTTATTTTCCGGGCTTCAATTTTGTTGATGCCTAATTTCAAGAGAGGATGAGTAATGGAAAACGTACAGCGTGTAATTAAAGTCGTCGCCGAGCAGTTGGGCGTCAACGAGGCAGACATCAAGAATGAGTCTTCCTTCGTCGGTGATCTGGGTGCCGATTCGCTCGATACGGTCGAGCTGGTGATGGCGCTGGAAGAAGAGTTCGGCTGTGAAATCCCCGACGAAGACGCGGAAAAAATCACCACCGTCCAGCAGGCGATTGACTACGTCAACAGCCATTCGAGCTGATCGTTCACCCCAGTCAAGAGGACTGAGTTTTGTCCAAACGTCGCGTCGTCGTGACCGGCTTGGGGATCGTCTCCCCGGTCGGCAACACCATCCCTGAAGCCTGGGAAAACCTGATTGCCGGTCGTAGCGGGATCGCCCGGATTACCCGTTTTGATCCTTCGCCTTTCTCATCGCAGATTGGGGGCGAGGTCAAGGATTTTGATGTTGGGCAATACCTCAATCCCAAGGAGGCGCGCCGCATGGATGTTTTCATCCAGTTCGGTATGGCCGCCGGCATTCAGGCGATACGCGACTCAGGTCTTGAAGTCACCGAAGCCAATGCCGAGCGCATTGGCGTCAATATCGGCTCCGGGATCGGCGGGCTGCCGCTGATCGAGGAAACCCACACTCTGTTGATGGAATCCGGCCCGAGAAAGATTTCCCCTTTCTTTATTCCGGGTTCCATCATCAACATGATTTCCGGCAATCTTTCCATCCAGTTCGGATTGAAAGGACCCAACCTGGCGGTTGTCACCGCCTGCACCACCGGCCTGCACGCAGTCGGGCTGTCCGCCCGCATGATCGAACACGGCGATGCCGACGTGATGGTCGCCGGCGGCGCCGAGTGCGCGACCTCGCCGCTGGGTCTTGGCGGCTTCGCCGCCGCCCGTGCGCTATCCACCCGCAACGACGACCCGGCCACCGCCAGCCGTCCGTGGGACAAGGATCGCGACGGCTTTGTGCTGGGCGAGGGCGCTGGCGTGCTGGTGCTTGAGGAGTACGAGCACGCCAAGGCACGCGGTGCAAAAATATACGCCGAGGTGGTGGGCTTTGGCATGAGTGGAGACGCCTACCACGTGACGTCGCCGAGCACCGACGGGCCCAGGCGTTCGATGCTGAACGCGATGCGCGATGCCGGCATCAATGCTGATCAGGTTAATTACATCAACGCGCACGGCACCTCGACGCCGATGGGCGACAAGAACGAAACCGATGCGATCAAGCTCGCCCTGGGCGATGCGGCCTACAAGACGGTGGTCAACTCGACCAAGTCGATGACCGGCCATCTGCTGGGCGGCGCCGGCGGCGTGGAGTCGGTGTTCTCCGTGCTGGCGGTGCATCATCAGGTGTCGCCGCCGACCATTAACATTTTCTCGCAAGACCCGGAGTGCGATCTCGATTACTGTGCCAACACCGCGCGCGACATGAAGATCGAGTTTGCACTCAAGAACAACTTCGGGTTTGGCGGCACCAACGGCTCGCTGATTTTCAAGCGCGCTTGACCCTCGCTACGGATCGACCGGCCATGCCTGAAATCCGGGAGTGGCCGCTGTCGTCCAATACCCTGCGGCCTGATCTGATCCGGCTTCAGGCCGCGGATCCGGCGCGGTACCCCGGCCTCTTTCTGAGCAGCGGCGATGCCGGCTGGGACGTTTTGTTTGCGTTTCCGCAGGATGCCGTGCGAATTTCTTCCATCGATGGTCTGGACGGATTGCGGTCGCACCCTGCGATGCAGTTGCAGCCCGCCTCGCCGCAATCGGGTCATGAACTCCCCTTCTGCGGCGGCTGGTTGTGCGCGTTCGCGTACGAACTGGGTGGCCTGTTCGAGCCCAGCGTCGGTCTGGCGGCCGACCCTTATTTTCCCCTTGCCTGGCTGGCGCGCATTCCCGCTGCGATCCTGTTCGATCGCGCGAACGGGCGCTGCGTGCTGGTGGCAGAAGCCGGTCAGGCCGAACTGCTCGACCACATGCAACGCGATCTGGATGCCGCGCTGCCGCCGCTGCCGGCCGTTCCGGCGCCGTGCGACCTGCGCGAAGACGACCCTGCGGCGTTTCTCGCTGGCGTTGCGCGCATTCAGGACTACATTCGCGCGGGCGACGTGTTCCAGGTCAATCTGTCGCGCGGCTGGCAGGCGGAATTCGCCGCGCCGGTTCCCGCGGCGTCATTGCTGGCGCAGCTGATGCAGCGTAATCCGGCACCGTTTTCCGCACTGCTGCAACTGGATGAATGGTCGATCGTAAGTTCGTCGCCCGAGCGGCTGGTTCGTCTTGGTCAGGACGGGATGCTGGAAACCCGGCCGATTGCCGGCACCCATCCGCGCAGCGACGATGCGGCCGAGGATGCCGCGCTGCGTGGCGGTCTGCAGATGCATCCCAAGGAGCGCGCCGAGCACGTCATGCTGGTCGACCTGGAACGCAACGACCTCGGGCGGGTGTGCGAGCCGGGCAGCGTCAAAGTGGACGCGCTGATGGAAATCGCCAGCTATCGTCACGTGCATCACATCGAATCCACCGTACGCGGCAAGCTGCGCGCCGGCATGCGCGTGTTCGACGCCTTGCGCGCGGTATTTCCCGGCGGCACCATCACAGGGTGTCCCAAGGTGCGCACCATGCAGATCATCCATGAGCTGGAGCAGGCGCCGCGCCGCAGCTATACCGGCAGCGTCGGCTATATCAATCACGACGGCAGTTTCGATTTCAATATCCTGATCCGCAGTTTTCTCTTGCGCGGACGCACGCTGAGTTTTCGCGCCGGCGCCGGCATCGTCGCCGATTCCATCGCCACGCGCGAACTCGACGAAACCCGCGCCAAGGCGCGTGGCCTGTTGCGCGCGCTTGAAGCATGATCCTCGTCAACGGCCAGCGGTCCGACACCGTGAGCGCGCTGGACCGCGGGCTGGCCTACGGCGACGGCGTGTTCCGCACCCTGCGCACGCACGCCGGCCAGCCGCTGTGGTGGCGCGATCAATACGCCAAACTCGCCACAGACTGCGCAGCGCTGGCGCTGGCGTGTCCAGACGAAGCGGAACTGCTTGCCGAAATCAGCAGGGTGGCCGAAACAGGAGAGGGCGTCGTCAAGATCATTCTCACGCGGGGCAGCGGTGCACGCGGCTATGCGTCCCAGCAAGGCCAGACTTGTACCCGTATCGTGCTGGCTGCGCCGCTGCCGCCACATGCCCTGCCCGACGCAGCCGTCGATGTTACGGCGCGCTGGTGCAGGCTGCGCTTGGCGCGGCAGCCCCGGCTGGCCGGGATCAAGCATTTGAACCGGTTGGAGAACGTGCTGGCACGGTCGGAGTGGGACGACCCGGCGATTTTCGAGGGGCTGCTGTGCGACGACAGCGGCGTGGTGATCGGGGGCGTAATGAGCAATCTTTTCTGGGCCAAGGAAGGTGAACTGTTTACCCCCGAGCTGAGTCTATGTGGGGTGGCCGGCGTGGCGAGAACGCGCCTGCTGCGCGCGGCGATGCGTCGTGGCATTCGCGCCCGTATCGAACGTTCGCTTCCAGACGCTATACTCGCGGCCGACGAAGTGATGATTTGCAACAGCGTCATCGGGGTGCGCCGCGTGGCCCGGCTGGATGACGTGAGTTGGTCGCCTGCGGGCTGGACCGATACTTTGAAAACAGCTTTGAATGATGACCTTGATTAAGCGATTGTTCGTGCTCGCCGCGCTGGCTGTGCTGATGCTGGTCGGCGGGCTGGCGTGGTATGGCAACCAGCCCTTGCACATCGAGCCCTTGCCGAAAACCTTCAATGTGATGCCCGGCACCCATTTGCGGAGCTTGAGCGTGATGCTGGAACGCGAAGGCGTGATCGGCAACGCGCCCGTGTTCTGGCTGCTCGGGCGTGTGCTGGGCAAGGGTGCGGCAATCAAGGCCGGTATTTACACGCTGGACAAGCCGCTCTCGCCGCTGGCGCTCTATGGCAAGCTCGAGCGGGGGGAGGTTTCGCAGGCGGTCGTCCAGTTCATCGAAGGCTGGAACTGGCGCGAGGTGCGCGCAGCCCTTGCCGCGCAGCCGCTGCTGAAGCACGACAGCGCCGGCATGAGTGATGCCGAACTGCTGCAGGCGATCGGCGCCAAAGAAAGCCACCCCGAAGGCCTGCTGTTTCCCGACACCTACTCATTCGCGCCGCATTCGTCCGACCTCAACGTCCTGCGCCACGCCTATCGCCTGCAGCAGGAAAAGCTCATGGCTGCCTGGGAAGCCCGCGCGCCGGGACTGCCCTACCGCACTCCGTACGAAGCGCTCATCATGGCGTCAATCGTCGAAAAGGAAACCGGCGCGGCGTTCGAGCGCCCGCAGATCGCCGGCGTGTTCATGAACCGGATCAGGCTGGGAATGCGCCTGCAAACTGATCCCACTGTGATCTATGGGCTGGGCGAGCGCTTTGACGGCCGCCTGCGCCGCGTCGATCTGCAGACCGACACGCCTTACAACACCTATACCCGTGCAGGGCTGCCGCCGACGCCGATTGCGATGCCCAGCGAGGCCGCGATCCAGGCCGCGCTCAACCCGGCCAAAACCGACGCGCTGTACTTTGTGTCGCGCAATGACGGCACCCATGTGTTCTCCAGCAACCTGGATGCGCACAATCGCGCCGTGAACCGCTACCAACGATGACCGCCGGCAAGTTCATCACCCTCGAAGGCGTCGACGGCGCTGGCAAAAGCACGCATCTGGAATTCGTCGCCGACTGGCTGCGGCGGCAGGGCAGGGAAGTCGTCGTCACCCGTGAACCCGGCGGCACGCCGCTTGGCGAAACCCTGCGCGAACTGCTGTTGCATCAGCACATGGATCCCGACACCGAGCTGTTGTTGATGTTCGCCGCGCGCCAGGAACACCTGGCTCGCCTGATTCTGCCGACGCTGGCGCGCGGCGGGTGGGTGCTATCCGACCGCTTTACCGATGCCAGCTATGCCTACCAGTGCGGGGGACGCGGCATCGCGACGGAACGCATCGTCGCGCTGGAAACATGGGTGCAGCGCGGTTTTCGGCCCGACCTCACCCTGCTGTTCGACGTGCCGCCTGAGGTCGCGCAGGCGCGCCGCTCGGCCGCGCGCGAGGCCGACCGTTTCGAGCGCGAGGCCGACGACTTCTTCAGTCGCGTGCGCAATGCCTATCTCGATCGTGCGCAGGCCGAACCCGCACGCATTCGCGTGCTGGATGCGCGCCATAGCATTGCCGAACTCCAGGCCGAAATCGGCCAGCTGTTGCAGACACTGACATGAGCAGCGCGCCCTATCCCTGGCTGGAATCGGCGTGGCAGCACTTGCTGGCGACGCGCGCCCGTCCGGCGCAGGCCTTGCTGCTGGCGGGGCCGCGCGGGGTGGGCAAGGGCGAGTTGGCGCGGGCGTGGGCGCAGGCCCTGCTGTGCGAAGCGCCGCTCACCGGCGGCGCGGCCTGCGGCCACTGTCCGGCTTGCCACTGGTTCGATACCGGCGGGCATCCGGATTTTCGGCTCGTCACCCTGCAGGAGAAAACCAGCAAGCAGGGCGAGACCCGGATGGCCACCACCATCGAAGTTGACCAGGCGCGCGAAACGGTCGACTTTGTCCAGCTCTCAACCTATCGGGCAGGCTTTCGTGTGGTGCTGGTCAATCCGGCGGACAGCCTCAATCCGGCGGCCGCCAACGCCCTGCTAAAGGTGCTTGAGGAACCGCCGTTAAATACGGTATTCGTGCTGGTCTCGGATCAGCCGCGTCGGCTGCTGCCGACCATCCGCAGCCGCTGCACCCGTCTCGACATCGGTCTGCCGGCTGTCGAGACGGCGGCGGCGTGGCTGGCCGGGCAGGGGGTGAACGATACAAGCAACCTGCTGGCACTCTCCGGTGGCACGCCGCTCGACGCACTGCGCTGGGCCGACAGTGGCGAGCTGGATGAACGTCGTAGCGTGCTGGAAGGCCTGGCGCGCCCCGACCAGCTTGATCCGGTGACGCTGGGTGAACGCTGGAAAACGGTCGGAGCACGGACCTGGCACAACGTGGCTTACAAGTGGTTGAGTGATTTGCTGGCAGTCAGGTTGCAAGGCAATGTGCGATTTAACCGCGATTTTTCAGAAGTGCTGGCGCAGCTGGGGAAAGAGGCTGATCTGGCGAAGTTGCTGGCGCTCGCCAGAATCCAGGCAAGCGAAGGCAGGACGCTGTCGCATCCGCTCAACCGCAGCCTGCAGCTGGAAGCCTGGCTGATTCGGTACCGGCACCTGTTTGATTGAGAGAGTTGAATATGAATACAGCAGTCAATGATGTCACCTCGCAAGTTCGCCCTGGCGTGCTCTCCCTGTCGATCAAGGAAAAATCTGCGCTGTTTGCAGCCTACATGCCTTTCATCAAGGGCGGAGGCCTGTTCATTCCCACCAACAAGAGCTACAAGATGGGCGAGGAAGTGTTCATGCTGCTGACCCTGATGGATGACCCCGCCAAATTGCCGGTATCCGGCAAGGTGGTGTGGGTGACGCCCGCCGGCGCGCACGGCAGTCGCACCCAGGGCGTCGGCGTGCAGTTCGCCTTCAATGAGAGCGGCAAGGCGGCACAGCACAAGATCGAAGGCTTGCTGGGTGGCTCGTTAAAATCGGTGCGTCTTACACACACCATGTAGGACAGGTGCTAAATTCAAGTGGCAAGAGCGGCGCCGAGCTCTTTAAAAAATGGCGCCTTCAAGGGTCTTGCATCCTGTAATTTGAACCTTGTCTCTGATCCATGTACATCGATTCCCACTGCCATATCAATTTCCCCGATCTTGCCGACAAGCTGCCCGAGGTGTTCGATCTCATGGCAGCCAACCAGGTAAGTCACGCGCTGTGCATCAGCGTGGAGCTGGAGAAATTTCCAGAAATACTCAGTCTGGCCCAGGCGCACCCGAACGTCTACGCTTCCGTAGGCGTGCATCCGGACCACGAGGACTGCACCGAGCCGACGGTGGAAGAACTGGTCGCGCTGGCCGATCACCCCAAGGTGGTGGCGATCGGCGAGACCGGGCTGGATTACTTCCGGCTGACCGGCGACCTCGAATGGCAGCGTGAGCGCTTTCGCACCCACATCCGCGCTGCACGCTCCAGCCGCAAACCCCTGGTGATCCACACCCGTGCTGCGGCCGACGATACCTTGCGCCTCATGCGCGAAGAGCAGGCGGGCGAGGTGGGTGGCGTGATGCACTGCTTCACCGAAAGCCTGGCGGTGGCAGAAGCCGCAGTCGAGCTAGGCTTTTACATCTCGTTTTCCGGCATTGTCACCTTCAAAAATGCCGTCGCCCTGCGCGAGGTGGCGGCGGCCATCCCGCTGGAACGCATGCTGATCGAGACTGATTCACCGTATCTGGCGCCGGTGCCGCATCGCGGACAGACCAACCAGCCGGGGTTCGTGAAGCATGTGGCGGAAGAAATTGCGCGGGTGCGCGGGATGACGGCCGAAGCGGTGGGTGAAATCACGACGCAAAACTTCTTCCGCCTGTTTGCCGCAGCGCGACCCTGAACCGGGCGTTCGTCGCGGGCCCTGTTCTACCCGGGCAGGCGTACTGATCAACCTGGCGTCTTCTTTTCTCGCGCTGCCAGCCTGTTGAGGACGTGTGCCGCTGCCCGCAGGCCGAAGGTTGCGGTGACGCACACCGACGAACCGAAGCCGGCGCAGTTGAGTCCGTGCAGATGGGCGTCCTCCGGACGCTCGTAGCATACGCCGCCCTCGGGGCTAGGATAGGTGAGTGGCTCGGTGGAATATATGCAGTCGACGCCGAACTTCTTCCCGGCATCGCGCGGAAAGCCATGGTCACGGCGCAGGCGCGCGCGCACCTTGGCGAGCAGGGGATCTTCGGTGGTTCGGGCGAGATCGGCCAGTTGCACCCGACCGGGGTCAGCCTGGCCGCCGGCGGCGCCGACGCAGACCAGTTTTATCTTATTGCGGCGGCAGTGGGCGATCAGCGCGGCCTTGACGCGGGCGCTGTCGATAGCGTCGACCACATAGTCGAAGCGGTTCGCCAGCAGTATGGCGAGATTCTCGAGGGTGAGGAATTCCTCCACACTGGTCACACGGCATAGCGGGTTGATGGCATGGATGCGCGCCGTCATGGCCTGGGTCTTGGATTTTCCGAGTTCGTGGGTCAGCGCATGGACCTGGCGGTTGATGTTGGATTCGGCCAGATGGTCGGGATCGATCAGGGTAAGCTGGCCGATGGCCGTGCGTGCCAGCGCTTCTGCGGTCCAGGCGCCGACGCCACCGATGCCGATGACGCAGACATGGGCCTGCTGATAACGCTCGAAAGCCGCCGTGCCGTAGAGCCGGCGCACGCCGCCAAAACGCCGCTCAAAATCGACCGCGTGTTCGCTGTGGAAGAGGTCAGTCATGGGCGGCCTGGAAGAAGGTTTGTCGTCAACAGAACAGGTGACATCGGGGCTTCGGGCAGGCAGGAGGCGGGCATGGCGGGGATCATACCGCGTCCCGGGCGTGAAAAAATGAAAAGGGCGAACCCGGTTCTGGGTTCGCCCTCTGGGACACGAAATGCTCCCCGGCCTGAGTGTTACAGGTTCGCCGTTTCGAGTTCGAACTGGATCGCCTGGATGCCGGCGCGGGCACAGGCCTCGTCCTGTTCGCCGGTTGCCGCGCCGGAGATGCCGACCGCGCCGACGATGTTGCCGGCGGCCTCGATTGGGATGCCGCCTGCGGAAAACACCAGGCCATCTACCTTGCCGACCGAGAAAGGCTGACTGAAGCGGTTTTCCATACTCGACGTGGCGGCATTGAAGTTGACTGCCGTAAAGGCCTTTTGCCGGCTGATTTCCAGTGTGATTCTTGGCGCCAGCGTGTCGCGTATCACCACCATGGCGTCACCGCTGCGATCAACGACGGTCACGCCGATCTGGATGCCCTGCTTGCGGCAGGCATCCATTGCGGCATGGGCAATTTTCCCAGACGCTTCGACGGTGAGTCTGGGGATTTTGACGATGACGGGCTCGTCTGCGGCAATTGCAGGGAAGGCAAGCAGGATGGCGCAGCTTGCCGCGATCAGTGAAGGTTTGCGCATGGTTCTATCCTCCTGTTGGTTTGTTCTTGGTGATACCAATCAAGCTTAGTGCAGGTTGAAAAAATCGCGGTCCAGTCGCGAACAGAGGGTGCCGTGCTCGACAAGACTACCCCGCTGGCGCCGATCGTCAAAGGCGCCAACGCTGGGGCTTACTGCACGAAAAATGCTTTAACCTTGTCCATGAACGACTGTGCCCGCGGATTGTTGTTCCGTCCCGGGCTCAGCGCTTCGAGTTCACGCAGCAGTTCGCGCTGACGCTCGGAGAGGTTGACCGGCGTTTCAACCAGCATGTGGCACAGCAGATCGCCGGGCGCATGACTGCGCACGCCCTTGATGCCCTTGCCGCGCAGACGGAACACCTTGCCCGACTGCGTTTCGGCCGGAATCTTGATCTTGGCATGGCCGTCAAGGGTGGGGATTTCGAGCTCGCCACCAAGCGCAGCGGTGGCAAAGCTGATCGGCATTTCGCAATGCAGGTCGTCGCCTTCGCGCTTGAATACCGGGTGCTCCTTGAGGTGGATCACCACAAAAAGGTCGCCCGCCGGGCCGCCGTTGACCCCGGCCTCACCTTCACCGGCGAGGCGGATGCGGTCGCCGATGTCGACGCCGGCGGGAATCTTGACCGACAGGGTCTTGTGCTTCTTGACGCGGCCTTCGCCGTGGCAGGCGGTGCAGGGATCGGCCACCATCTTGCCGGTTCCGCTGCAGCGCGGGCAGGTCTGCTGCACCGAGAAGAAGCCTTGCTGGATGCGCACCTGCCCATGTCCACCGCAAGTGGTGCAGGTGGTCGGCGTGGTGCCGGGCTTGGCGCCGCTGCCGTGGCACACTCCACATTCTTCCAGCGAGGGGATGCGGATCTTGGTCTCGGTGCCGCGCGCAGCCTCCTCCAGTCCGATTTCCAGGTTGTAGCGCAAGTCGGCACCGCGATACACGCGGTCGCGGCGGCCGCCGCCGCCCCCGCCGAAAATATCGCCGAAGATGTCCGAAAAGGCATCTGAAAATCCACTCGCCCCCCCCCCATAGCCGCCGCCCATGCCGGTCTGCTGGTCGATACCGGCGTGGCCGAACTGGTCGTAGGTGGCGCGCTTGTCCGAGTCGGACAGGATTTCGTAGGCCTGCTTGGCTTCCTTGAATTTCTCTTCCGCGCCCTTGTCGTCCGGATTGCGGTCAGGATGGTGCTTCATGGCCAGCCTGCGGTAGGCCTTCTTGATTTCTTCGTCCGAGGCGTTCTTGGCGACGCCGAGGACTTCGTAATAGTCGCGTTTGGACATATGGATTAACAGTGAGTCGAGAGCAGTGAGTCGATAGCGGGGTGAGGAAGCGCGAGCGTTAGAGCGAAGAAGCCGAGAGGGCTTTCACCACACTCGGCTCTTCGCTCTCCACACTCGGCTGCCTTTACTTGTCTTTCACCTCTTCAAATTCGGCATCCACCACGTTGTCGTCCGCCGCACCGGCGCCGCCACCGGGCGCTTCGCCCGGCTGTGCACCGGCTTGTTCGGTTTTATATATCTGCTCGGCAAGTTTGTGGCTGGCGGTGGCAAGCGCATTGGTCTTCGCCTCGATGGTGTCCTTGTCGCCTTCGCGCACGGCTTCCTCGCATTCCTGCAGCGCGGTTTCGATCGCGGCCTTTTCCTCGGCCGACACCTTGTCACCGTGTTCGGCCAAGGATTTCTTCACCGAGTGGATCATGCTGTCCGCTGCGTTGCGCACCGTCGCCAGCTCGACAGCCTTGTGGTCCTCGGCCGCATTGGCTTCGGCATCCTTCACCATGCGCTGGATTTCCTCTTCGGAGAGACCGGAACTGGCCTGGATGCGGATCTTGTTTTCCTTGCCGGAAGCCTTGTCCTTGGCCGAGACGTGCAGGATGCCGTTGGCGTCGATGTCAAAGGTGACCTCGATCTGCGGCATGCCGCGCGGCGCCGGCGGAATGTCGGTGAGGTTGAACTGACCCAGGCTCTTGTTGCCGGAGGCGACTTCGCGCTCGCCCTGCAACACGTGTACCGTTACCGCGCTCTGGTTGTCGTCGGCGGTGGAAAACACCTGCGAGGCCTTGGTCGGAATCGTGGTGTTCTTCGGGATCAGCTTGGTCATCACGCCGCCCAGGGTTTCGATACCGAGGGAGAGCGGGGTGACGTCGAGCAACAGTACGTCCTTCACCTCGCCCTGCAGCACGCCGCCCTGGATCGCGGCGCCGACGGCCACGGCTTCATCCGGGTTGACGTCGCGGCGTGGATCCTTGCCGAAGAAGTCCTTCACCGCGTCCATCACCTTGGGCATGCGGGTCTGGCCACCGACCAGGATGACGTCGTCGATCTGCGAAGTGGTGAGGCCGGCGTCCTTCAGGGCCATCTTGCACGGGTCGATGGTGCGCTTGATCAGGTCCTCCACCAGCGCTTCGAACTTGGCGCGGGTGATCTTCACCGCCAGGTGCTTGGGCCCGGAAGCGTCCGCCGTGATGTAAGGCAGGTTGACTTCGGTCTGCTGGGCAGACGACAGCTCGATCTTGGCCTTTTCAGCGGCTTCCTTCAGGCGCTGCAGCGCGAGCACGTCCTTCTTCAGGTCGACACCCTGCTCCTTCTTGAATTCATCGGCGATGTAGTCGATCAGGCGCTGGTCGAAGTCCTCGCCGCCGAGGAAGGTGTCGCCGTTGGTCGACAGCACTTCGAACTGGTGCTCGCCTTCCATCTCGGTAATCTCGATGATGGAAATATCGAAAGTGCCGCCGCCGAGGTCGTATACGGCAATCTTGCGGTCGCCTTCCTTCTTGTCCATGCCGAAGGCGAGCGCGGCCGCGGTCGGCTCGTTGATGATGCGCTTGACTTCCAGTCCGGCGATGCGGCCGGCGTCCTTGGTCGCCTGGCGCTGGCTGTCGTTGAAGTAGGCCGGCACCGTGATGACGGCTTCGGTCACTTCCTCGCCGAGATAATCTTCGGCGGTCTTCTTCATCTTGCGCAGGGTTTCGGCCGACACCTGTTGCGCGGACAGTTTCTGGCCGCGCACTTCCACCCAGGCGTCGCCGTTGTCAGCCTTGACGATCTTGTAGGGCATCAGGCCGATGTCCTTCTGCACTTCCTTCTCGTCGAAGCGGCGGCCGATCAGACGCTTCACTGCATACAGGGTGTTCTTCGCGTTGGTGACGGCCTGGCGCTTGGCGGGCGCGCCGACCAGGATTTCGCCTTCCTCGGTGTAGGCGACAACGGACGGCGTGGTGCGGGTGCCCTCGGCATTCTCGATCACCTTCGGCTTGCCGTTTTCCATCACCGCCACGCAGGAGTTGGTGGTACCCAGGTCAATGCCAATAATGCGTCCCATGATGCGTTCCTTCTAAAAAGATTGATTTGATTGAAATATGGGGGAGGTCGGTCTTAATTCAAGGCCGACTTGATTCAAGACGGCGCGCTCAGGCGTCCTTGCCCTTGGCAACCATCACCAGCGCCGGCCGCAGCGTACGCTCGTTGAGGCGGTAACCTTTTTGCAGCACCGTCACCACCGTGTTGGCCGGCTGGTCGGATTCGACCACCTGGATGGCCTGATGCTGGTGCGGATCGAACTTCTCGCCCAGCGGGTCGATGTCGACGAGATTGAATTTGCCGAAGGCCGCCGCCAATTGCTTGAGCGTCAGCTCGACGCCGTCCTTCATGTTTTCCACGCTCGGCGACTCGGCTGCCAGCGCTGCTTCAAGACTGTCCTTCACCGCCAGCAGTTCGCTGGCAAAGTTTTCCACTGCGAACTTGCGCGCCTTGTCGACGTCTTCCGCCGCGCGGCGGCGCATGTTCTCGGTTTCCGCCTTGGCGCGCAGCCAGGCATCGTGATGCTCGGCCGCCTGCAGCTCGGCCGCTTTCAGCAGCTCTTCGAGATTAGGCATGATTTCCTTCTCGGGGTGCGTTTCGGCGGTGTTGGTGCCGGTTTTGATTTCGTCCTGCATGTGTTCTCCCAATTGGTTCTCGCGAAAAGCTTGGGGCGAATGACAGGGTTTCAAGAGGCGGATGTCAATTTCCCTGCGCCGAGAAGGGGAAGGCAGCTTGGGGATCGACTTCAGTTTGCTGCGCGCAGGCGCTTCCGGTATGATGCGGCGCTCCCGGAGAGGTGGATGAGCGGTTTAAGTCGCACGCCTGGAAAGCGTGTTTAGGATAATATCCTAACGCGGGTTCGAATCCCGCCCTCTCCGCCAATATATCAAATAAGTGCTTGATAAATAAGAATAATATTCAAGGCTTCTATCTCTAAGTATCTTTCTAAGCATCTTGACTTTCCCGCCAACAAAAAGCCCAGCGCGAAGGCTGGGCCGGTGTGGGTGTTGCCGCCAGGATCAGTCAGCAGGGCGGGCGATGCTAAAGACGTTGCCAGCGGTGGACTCAATACAACCTTCAGCATGCGTTTTAACTAGATACCTAGTTGCCTGTTGCGACTGGGCGGGCATGAGCCGGTAATTTAGAATCATATCCGCCTCCTCATCAGTCAGGCGGTGAAGGCGGGTTAGCTCCGCAGGGGGTAGAATCTTTTTAGCCATGATCCCATCTCCGTAGTCAGTCAGCAGGTAGGTCGATGCTGTAGTCGCACAACCCCTTGCACTCCTCGGCCAGCATGGAACAGGCCCACAGGTAGTTGTGCTGTATCTCATCCGACCAGTTGCTGAAGGTTTTGAATCCCGCTCCCTTGGTCATTTGCAGCATTGCGGAGAGTTGCGAAAGCCGCGCGGATAATTGGTCTTGAACATCGCCGTGGGTTGCGTCGGCGTGCAGCGTGTAGAACGGGCCTGCTGCCGCGAAGTTAATTGTGCGGTCGTTGGATTGATCTTGCGTAGAATTGCTATCAGCCATGATTGACTCCTAGTTAGTCGACTGTGGTCAGGGGTGGCCTCGTGCTTCAACACTTGGTCGCCCCGCTATCCAACAGGGTTGGACGGCTGCATCCTACGCCTACACAAACAGCCCGGCAATAACCCTACGCTCTAGCCCTACTTCCCTCCTCATAGAGCGGGTGGCCTGCTGATAGTGCCAGCGCCACAAGCGCCCCACCATCGGAACGCGCTCAAGCCTTGCAGTCTTGGCAATGGATAGCGTTAGCCACCATTCAGGAATGGCACGCAGCAGCGGCAAGTCGTCTAGCAAGGGTTCCACCAGCGCCCGCCGCATAACAATCAGGCCGTGAACGTGGGACGGAAAATGTCGGTGCATCTCGGGGCTATACGGGGAAACGTCAGCGCCCCGGATAGGCTTAAGCTCATCGTTAACAACCTGCTCGCCAGTGAAGACAGCGCCCAGGGTTGAATCAGCATCAAGCGCCGCAATACAGGCACTGACAGCGCCGGGCAGTATGCGGTCGTCATGGTCGGCAAAACTCACAAACTCAGCATTTCCCATCGCAAAACCAGCAGCCCGTCCCGCGCCGACATTGCCCTTGATGCAATCGGGTAAGTGCAGATTGACAGGCTGCTCTCGCAAGTCCGCCATAAGCTCATCAACCCACAAAGGATTACTGAACGGGCAGACAATGACGTGAAGGTCGCAGCGGTGCATTTATTCAGCCCTCCAGAATCGCAGACGGCACGCTTTCGGCTGCGATCCCTTCAATGCGCTGAATCAGTTCGGCCTGTGTCACGCCATCGGCTCGCATGGCTTCCAGTGCGGCCATAACGCGCTGCTTTGTGATTTCGGCGTACTTTGCACCTTGGGCGTGTGCGAAGCGATTGACGGCGGTTTTAACGGGTTTGCTGAGCATTTTAGAATCCTCTCTCGCGCAAGCGTGCAGGTACGCGCACACAATGTGTTCTGGCGGCGTCTTTCGGGTTAGGAATGAAAGAAAGGGGCAAGCACGATCTAGAAAATCTTTTCGTTTTAAGTTTTTCCCCGCCTATCCGGTGCAGTTGAGAAAACGCGTTTTTCTGAATTGACGGTGCGAATAAATGGCTTCCAGCATGGTCTAGAGTTCCATTGCTCTGGACTCTGTTGCCGCCTATGGGGTGCCTGCCGCCGTATGCTGGCCGTGGTGCGCTTCGTTCGTGGTGGTTGATGCGCTGTTCTGTCTGGCAGCTAGCGCACGCTGTAAGGCTTCGGTCATTGCGGTTGCGTTGTTGAAGGCTTGACGCTCTGATTGCTTTTCGGCTTTCTGTCTTGCTTGCTTGGTAAGTCGATCCATGTTGATCGCCCTCCTATATGTGGGGTTGCCATCGCAGCGCGCATTACGTTGCGCTCTCGATGGCTGCCGGGGTTCGTCTATGTCCGTGGCACTGTCCGGCTAATCCACGTCCCGGCTTAGCTCTCGCTACCCGCCGGGCCGGGTTAATGCAACCCTCGATGGGTATTTATGCAGGCGTGGTGCTGACGTAGCGTGCCGCGCCGATCATGCGGTAAGTCGGGATCACCGACATTTCCACTCTGATAGTCCTGAGGTTGCGGGCGAAGTTGTCGTTGTTATGGCCAATGTCGACTCGCATCCCGCCATCGACAGCCAGCTCGCATTGCTGGCTGTCGATTACCAGGGCTTTCTTGCCTACCAGTGCTGCCGCTCCCGAGAAGACCACCTTGCATCCGTGCAGTCGAATGTCGGACGGTGCGCTGGTGAGTGCGCCGGGGATCAGGTAGTCCCCGCCGGTATTCTTCAGCAGGATGATTCCCAGGTAGGTCATTGCGTTGACCGCTACAACGTCGGGATTCAGCCCGTCAGCCCTCATATTCTGGACACAGTCAGCGATGGCGTCGGAGATGGTGGCCAAGGTGCTGGGGTAAGCCGTTGCCAGCGGTTGATACCCCGCGAAAGGCCAGGACGCTTCAGCCGTCCCGCCGATCAGCATGGTGTCTGCGGCTCGCAGCACTTGCCCAGCCAGGTATCCGTTTACGACCGCTTCCAATTCGCCCGTTGACCGCAAGGCCTGTTCCGAGATGGGACAGAGCGCCGCGATGGTGACGGCGTTTTGGCTGATGTCCAGAAACAGGGGGATGGCTTCGGTCTTCGACCCGCCTTCGCCCGCCTGGATCGATGCACCCATGCCAGACATTGCGCTGTACCGGCTGTAGTGAGCCGTGGCGACTCCGGGCGTTTGGCGAATGGGCAGGTTGCCGATCAGCATTGTGCCGGGGTTACCTCCCGTCGGTGCGGAGAGTCCCGGCAGGGTTGCGTGGCTTCCGACAATCGACGATCCGGCGAAGGCGTTGATGCTCTTCAGGTCGAGAGGGACGGAGAATGCCACGCTCTTAGTCGTGCTGAAGGTGTCTCGCAGGGTTTCGAATTTGGCCGCGACGGAAGCGCCCAGGCTGGTGGTGGTGCCGGTGTGGCCTTCGTGGCGCAGCACGCCCTTCTGCTCGATTTGCATCACGCGGTCGCGCAGCTCTGCCACGTCGGCGTTAGTGGGCAGCTGGTCGACTGCTTTGCTGATTCGTTCGAGTGTGGTGTCAATGTTCATGGTGTTTCCTTAAATAGGGTTTGAGCGGTCGGGTAAGTCCCGGATACCGCAATCTTCGCTAGCCGTCTGTCATAGCCGTTGGCTCGCAGCTTCTTTTCCAGTTCTCGCTTTTGCAGGGCAGTTTTCAACTCAGGGAGCATCCCGCCCCGAATCATCAAAAACCGCAAAGCTCTGGTGCATCCCGCAGCCAGGCCAAGCAAACCGAAGGCAGGCTTCCCGCCGTCCTTGGTACGTTGCTGAAAAAATTCTGTGTTCATACGCACAATTATACTCCTACTGTCAATAGCTTTTAAGGTTTCGATTGACGTTATCAATGATAAGTTGCGTGCGCCATCTGCTCTATCTCGACAAACAGATCGAGCGGGGCCAGCAGCATCACCTGCATGAGTGCCTCTACTGTCCGGGGGTCATCCTCGCCAAACATTGCGTGAGCTAACTGGTGCTGCTCGATGGCTTGGGTAAAGGTGATTTTTTCCATAGTGTTCATTCCATTCCTTTGTTTGGGTCGATAGGCCACATTGATTCGGGCAGGCGTTCTACAGATACCGCGTCGGGATAGGACAGCAGCACTTGATGGCGTGTCCTCTCGGGGTGGTGGTATGTCTCGGTTGAATGCGTGCCGTGGTTGACGCTCCAGGCCCATGCTGGCGCGTCGTTCTGTAGTTCCGCGATGATTGCGGCCTTGTGGGTACGCAGCAGCCAAGCCACATCTTCATCAATTAATTCAGGGGGGGAGACAAACAGCTTTCCTCCCTCCGTCCGAACTGATAACCCGAGAATCCGTAGCATCTCGATTGCGTCCAGTGCTGTGATCGGGGTCATCAGAATTCCACCTCTGCGCTGCCATCCCTCAAAACAGGCGTTTTATGCGTCCCACCGTCCCCGGCCTTATTCCATGAGGGTTTCAGCGGTACGGGAGCGGATTCTGTATGTGTACCGGATTTGTCATCCCGTCCCACGTAAAGCCCCTTGCTTATTGGGTTTGCGGCCAACGGGACGCCGGGACGCGCATTTTCGGGGGTGGCGGTGAGGTAGCGTGCGAAAACATCGTCGAATTGCAGGCGGTCATATCCTTTTGCCTGCTCGTAACCAATTCGGACGTTCTTTGACGCGATGCCGTATCCCTTCAGCATGTTGGCAAGTTGTCTGGGTGAAAGCGGCCTGCCCCGGTTGTATGTCGCCCACGCTGCTTCGTCATCCTCGATAAGTGCAGCAATTAGGTCTGTGGTGCCGATACGTGCCGCCTGTTTGCTTTCAAAAACGTGGAGAATGTCGCCCAACAACTCGTTGCCGGCACTCTGCGCAGTCTCAGTCTTGCCAGACAGCTTTAACGCGGCCCTGGTGGCTCGATCTACCCAAGCAGGCCCAGCGCATCCGGCAATCGACAGAAGCGGCTCCCAGTTGTCCTGGGCGCGGTCTGATAGCGCATCGGGCAGGGTTGGACGTGCTCGGCGCACCTCGTCGTGATAATCCACTCCGAACCTAGTCAGCATGGATGCGTATTTTTCGAACAGGTCGTGTTCGGCGTAACGCAGTCGTTCTACCTTTTCGCCTGGTAGCTTGCGCCTCATGTTTATGACGATGGCGCGGCTCATGGTTGCGTCTGGAAGGTGTTTCTCCAGGGCAATCCCGGCCATCGCCTTTGCGCTCCAAACCGGGAACAGCGTAGGTTCGTGGTTGTCACCTACGACGCGCCCGACGTAGGCGTTCTGCCGTGTGTGTCCCGCGTTGATCAGACCCTTCAGTTCTTCGTTGTCCCGAATGAAGGTGTCTGCCTCATCTATCAGGACGGTGGGCGTCCATTTCCCAACGGCACGAAAGAGGAAAGCCGATGATGAGTTGGCTGCTGGTAGTGGTCGCTTCACCAGCCACCCGATCAGCGTTAGCAGTTGAGACTTGCCGCAAGCCTTCTCAGGCGCATTTGCCAGCAAGAGCGGCGCAACCTCTACAGCGTCGATTAAGTGGGTGAAGGCTGTCCACAGTGCCGCAGCGTCTGCCTGCTCCCTGTCCAGCACAATGAATCTCAGGATTAAGTCGGATACCTCGGACAGCACCGCGGCAGGGTCTACGGGTTCGTGCCACGATTCCACTTCAGCGAATGGGGTTTGCGGCGCATCCTCGGTTGCTCGCTCGCCTTTCACCATCGCATCCAGCGTTGCTGGTCTAACGCCTATTGCTTTTGCTTCTGCCACACGGCATCGGTCGTATTCCAGCGCGGTCATTGCCGACAATCTGGCGACCGCTTCGGCGTCTGTTTCCTTTGGCCGTTCCTTCAAAATCGCTTCCATGCGCGCGGCGGCGAGTCTGTCCAGGGTCGATGCGCCTTTCTCTGCGCTGGTGTTGTTCGGGGTTGGCCTGCATTGGGTCTCATCCATGATTCAGTCCCCCAGCATCAAGAGCCGCCTGGATTCTGCCGACAGCCACTAGCAGCCGGTCGCGGTCGGTTTGCGTGAAAGGTTCGCCCGCCAGCATTGACGAAGCCGCGCAGCCGACTACCAAGGCTTCGAATCCGATGGCGCGCAGAATGTCAGCAGCCGGGAATACCCTGCGCTCCTGTTTAACGTGGTGGCTGGTGATGCGCTCCGGGTACAGGTCGCTGAACGTCAGGCCCAGCGCCCCGAGAATCTCCTCGACACTGTCCCCGCCGAAGTCGTGCAGCAGCACGCGGCCATCATCCATCTCGCGGATCGTCATGGACGGGTGCTTGTCGTCGCGTGTCGGGCAGCTTGCGAGCCAAGTATTCGGGCCGGTGCGCTTGACTCTGTCGAGACGTGACAAGAGGGAGCCGACTGGGCTAAACTGTGCGTTGATTGTGTTGTGCTGAGCCGCTTCGCCCCTGCCAGGGCTGGCGGCTTTTGTTTGGGCGTTCATGGCGCGGCCCTTACGCGGTTGCGCCGTTGGTGCGGGTGCGGCCTGGGTGGCCGGGGTTCTTCGCAGGCAGGGGCTTGAAGTTCTCAGCCGCGCCGGACTCCATGCGCGCCTGCCATTCCTGGGCGGCGCTCAGGCTGACGTATGGCTTCGACGCGATGCGGTATGTTTTGGGTGCGAGTCCGGCCTGCTCAAGCTCGTGCAACCTGCCACGGCTGATTTTGTAGGCTGCGCAAAACTCCGGGATAGTGAATGCTTGTCTTTCCATGTGAACCTCCTTCGCTTGAGAAGGTTCCACGGTATCGACGCGCCTATCGTTTGCATTGCAAAAAACAGACGCTACTCAGCGTTCATTATTTGCAGCCTTCATGCGCTCCATGAAGTTCAACCACGATTCTGGATTTTGGGCGGCTTTCCCCAGCCAGTAGGACGCCCGCTCTATTGGCACTTCGGCCAGTTCCATCACTGCCAGGAATGACTCGCCAGCCAGGCCGGTGTCGCTTGTAGTGAACCTGATTTCACGCCTGCCCAGGTAGTCTTCAATAAATCCGGCGGTCTGTTCTTCGAATGAATATGGCTTTTTGTCTAGCGGTGGAAGCTCCTTGATCGCCAGCCGCGCGCCCATCGCGAAAGTCTTAAAAAGATTGGCGTGCTGTGTTTGTAGTTCATAGGCGTTAAGGATCGACTGATAGCCTGCAATGGCCTCAACCTCTGCCGTGTCGCGTGCGCTGTCTGGATTTGATGCATCCTTCGCCGTTTGCAAAAGACCACGCCAGATAGCAAAGCCTAGGGCAGGATCATCCATCGCTAACGCAGCGTCTACCAGTCGATCAAGGGCATTTGCGAATGCTTCGACGCGCTCCTTTCGTCGTTTTTCTTTGTCTGGTTGTCGGGCGGTATCCCCGGCCATCTTTTCCAGGCAGCTAACAAAAACCTCCCCGTCGTCGTCCGCATCTCGTAAGCCGTCTGGACGCGCTTCCAGATAGGCAGCACGGTATTTCTTCATTAATCGCCGCCGCGTCGTGTCTGTAAATTTCACGTTACGCTCCCTTGCGATTGATCGGCGTCACGTCTGCCTTGCTGGCGATGGTGTCGCAGTGCTTCTGCCAGTCGTTCATCATCCGGATGCGCTTTTTAAACAGGTCGCCGCGCCGGTAAGCTGCTTCGGTCTTGTTGCTGACGGCGTGTGCGAGTGCCATCTCGGCCATCTCATGCGGGTAGGCGGTCTGCTCGGCTGCCCAGTCTCTAAACGTTGACCTGAACCCATGAACGGTCAGGTCGCCGCGCTCCATGCGCTTTAGCAGGGCCAGCATCGCCATATTAGAAAGGGGCTTGTCAGCTTTCAAGCCGGGGAAAACATACTCGCCGCCCAGCGGTTGCAGCTCCTTCAGAATTTCAATGGCGTGATTACATAGAGGAACGCGGTGTTCCTTCTCAGCCTTCATGCGTTCGGGCGGGATCGTCCAAGTCTTTCCTGCCAGGTCGATTTCATCCCATCGTGCGCCGATCACCTCGCCGGTGCGGGTGGCGGTCAGGATGGTGTACTCCAGCGCCAGCGCAGCCATGCCCTTCTGCTTTCTCAGGTCGGCCATGAATCCGCCCATTTCGGCGTAGGGCAGGGCGGGGTGGTGTTCGACCTTTTTGACCTTGCTTCGCTTCGCCAGCAGGTTGTCCAGGTGGTCGCGCCAGCGGGCCGGGTTCTCTCCGGTGCGGTATCCGCTCACGGTCGCCCATCCGAGAATGGACTCGATGCGGCTGCGAAGCCGGGTTGCTGTTTCGGTTTTGGTTGCCCATATCGGCTGCAATACCTTCATCACCAGCGCGGTGTCCACGTCAGCCACGGGCAGCTTGCCGATGGTGGGCGATGCGTAGGTGCTGATTGTGTTCGTCCACTGTTCGGCGTGCTTGGCGTTTTTCCAGCCGGGTTTTTTGGCTTCAATGTAGGCAGTCGCGCACTGGTCGAACGTCATCACCCGCGCTTGCTCTGCCATTTCCTTCTGGCGCTTTTCGTGTTTGCTGTCGATAGGGTCAACACCGTCCAGTAGCATCTGGCGGGCTTGCTTGGCACGCTTACGGGCTTCCAGCAGGGTGATGGTGTGGCACGCACCCAGGCCCAGGGAGCGCAGCTTGTTGAACCGCTGATAGCGGAACAGCCAGGACTTCGTGTTCCAGACACTAACTTGAAGGTACAATCCAAGTCCGTCTGGATACATACCGGGCTTGTCTACTGTTGCGACAAACTCCGGGGTCAGCTTGTTTATTTGTTTTGCCATATCGACTCTCCGCCATACTCACTAAGTATTGGGCTAAGTATAGTTCGATATGAAAGGCGATAGACTGTTATGAAAAGCCGTGAACTACAACGTATTGAATTTATTGATTAAATAGGCGTTTATGAAAAGCCATGAATAATGGCAAAACGGACGCCCTCTCCGCCACACATTATTCGACCACGCAGAACTTCATGCCGAAACATGCCTATCACGGCAGGTTGTCCGTGGTTGTTCCCGTCAAGAACGAACAGGACAATGTCGAGCCGCTGGTGCGCGAAATCGCCGTGGCACTGTCCGCCAGCACCACGTTCGAAATCATTTACGTCGACGACGGCAGCACCGATGCCACCCCCGTACGCTTGCAGGCACTGAAGGCCGAATTCCCGATGTTGCGGGCGATCCGCCACCGCGTTTCGTGCGGGCAGAGCCGGGCGGTGACGACCGGCGTGAATGCGGCACGTTACGAGTGGATCGCCACCCTCGATGGCGACGGTCAGAATGATCCGGCCGATATCCCGGCACTGCTGGCTGAACTGGCCAACCCGGCACAGCCCGCCAACCTCGAATTGCTGGCGGGCTGGCGTGCACAGCGCAACGATACCTTCCTACGCCGTCTATCGTCGAAAATCGCCAATAGCGTGCGCTCGCGCATGCTGCGCGACAACACGCCGGACACCGGCTGCGGCCTCAAGGTGTTTGCTCGCGAAACCTTCCTGGCTTTACCCAACTTCGATCACATGCACCGCTTCCTGCCGGCACTGGTGATGCGTAACGGTGGCGCGGTGGTGTCGGTTCCGGTCCACCACCGCGCACGCGAACGCGGCAGTTCGAAATACGGTGTCCACAATCGCCTTTGGGTGGGGATCGTCGACCTGTTCGGCGTCGCCTGGCTGCAGCGGCGGGGTCGTCTGCCGGCGATCGAGTCCGACTCCGATCTCTGAACGAATGCGGGCTGGATGAAAGCGCGCGTCATCCTCAAGGGTTTGGCGCTGATTTTGAGCCTGGCGCTGCTAGGGTACCTGTTCAAAACCAGCGATCTCGGCAGCAGCGTCAACGAGGCCTGGATCGATGCGCGGGTGCGCGGCCATGGCGTCGACGGTGCGCTGTTATTTCTGCTGATGGGCGGGCTGTTCACCGCAATCGGCCTGCCGCGCCAGATCATCGCTTTTCTCGGCGGCTACGCCTTCAGCGTCGGGCTGGGCACGGTGCTCGGTGCGCTGGCGGCGCTGCTCGGTTGCATGCTGAGTTTTGTTTATGCGCGATTCTTCGGCAAGGGTCTGCTCCGCGCCCGGCTGGGACAACGCGCCGCGCGGTTCGATCGCTTCATTCACGATCACCCGTTTTCCATGACGGTGCTGATCCGGCTGCTGCCGGTGGGCAGCAATCTGCTGACCAATCTGGCGGCAGGCATTTCCAGTATTCGCCCCGCGCATTTTTTCTCCGGCACCTTGCTCGGCTATCTGCCGCAGACATTGGTGTTCGCGCTGGTTGGTAGCGGGACTCATATTGCACCGGCGCTTAAAATCGCGCTGGCCATCGCCCTTTTTCTGATCTCCGGTGCGCTCGGCGCTTATCTTTATCACCGTTTTCGACACGGCCAGAGTCTCGATCCGGAGATCGATGCTGCGCTGGACGAAACCGAGCCCTCAACCTCTGAACCTGATGCGAAACCCTGATTCCTCCAAGTGCGGCCTGCTGCTGAGCCTGCTGCTGCTGGCGACGCTGACAGCTGTGACGCTATTGACGAGGCCGCTGGCGCCGATCGACGAAACGCGCTATGTCAGCGCTGCCTGGGAGATGTGGCTGCGCGGCGATTTCCTGGTGCCGTTCAAGAACGGCGAGCCCTACAGCCACAAGCCGCCTTTCATGTTCTGGATGTTCCATGCGGGCTGGGCGCTGTTCGGTGTCAACGACTGGTGGCCGCGCCTGGTGCTGCCGCTGTTTTCTGCCGGCGCGCTGCTGCTGACCTATATGCTCGCCCGTCGTCTGTGGCCGCAACAGGCCGGTCTTGGCGGACAGGCTGCGCTGGTGCTGGTGAGCGCGCAGCTGTGGGCGTTTTTCTCAACCTCGGTCATGTTCGACGTGATGCTCGCATTCTGGGTGCTGGTCGGCATGCACGGCGTGCTCGCCGCCGCTGCGGGCAAGCGGCACGGCTTTGTCCTGCTGGGAATCGCGATTGGGCTCGGCGTGCTGACCAAGGGGCCGGTCATTCTGCTGAATTTGCTGCCGATCACCGTGCTGGCGCCCTGGTGGAATCCGGGTCTGCGTTGGGGGCGCTGGTTCGGCGGCGTGTTGCTGGCGGTGCTGCTGGGTGCGGCCATCGCCCTGGCGTGGGCGATCCCGGCCGGCATGGCGGGCGGCGAAGCGTATCGCAATGCGATTTTCTGGGGCCAGACCGCTGATCGCATGGTCGAGTCTTTCGCCCATCGACGGCCGTTCTGGTGGTATCTGCCGCTGTTGCCGCTGCTGCTGTTTCCCTGGTTTGTCTGGCCTGGGTTATGGAAAGCGCTGGCGCATCACCGCCGGCTCGGCCTGGATCGCGGCACGCGCTTTTGCCTGGCCTGGATGCTGCCGGTGTTTATCGCGTTTTCCTTCATCAGCGGCAAGCAGCCGCATTATCCGGTCCCTTTGTTTCCGGCGTTTGCTCTGCTGACGGCACGCGTGTTGGCAGACCGCTCAAGTTCCCGCGTGGGCTTGCCGGCGCTGCTGGTCATGGCGTTGGGGGGGGCTTTGATTCTGGCGGCCAGCGGGCAGATTGCCGCACTGCGCGATCAGGTCGCGGCGTTGCCGCCCGCCTGGCCGGGCGTGCTGCTGGTTCTGCTGGCCCTGGCAGCGTGGGTGGCCGGACGGCGGGACGTTTCACCGGCGCTGAATCTGGCACTGCTGGGGGTGGCCATGGTTGCATTGGTGCAGTTGACCGTCACACGCTCGATCGGCCCCTTCTACGACATCAAGCCGATGGCACAGGCGATCAAACAGGTGCAGGACGAAGGCTTGCCGGTGGCGAATGCTGCGAGATACCACGCGCAATACCAGTTCCTGGGCCGTCTCGAAGTTCCGCTGGTCGAACTTCAGGGTGTCGGGCTGACACGTTGGCTGGCCGCGCATCCTGAAGCCTATGTGGTGATTTATCTGAAAGACGGGCAGAACCTGGATGCGATTCCCGCCCGGCACAAGCAGGCGTATCGCGGCGGGGCGGTCGTATTGGTGAACGCGCAGGTAGCGGCCAGACTGCTACCCGACGTTGAATAGAAGCGCTTAAGCTTCGGCGGTGGCGGCGTCGCGCGGCGGCAGCACCACCTCGCGCGAGGGCGAAATCGTCGAGATGGCGTGCTTGAAGATCATCTGCGCAGCCTGATCCTGGCCTTTGAGCAGCACCACGAACTGGTCGAACGATTCGATCCGCCCCATCAGCTTGATGCCGTTGACAAGAAACACCGACACCGGAATGCGCTCCTTGCGCAGGGTGTTGAGGAAGACGTCTTGCAGTTGATTATGTTCTTTGGCCATGTTTGGCTCCCTGTCAGGTGAAGTCGGGGGCAATGCCCCGCTTAATCATTATTAGCTGATTATTCGATTTTTGCACCGGCGCGCGCTGCCGTGATGGCATCGCGGATGCGCAACTGCTGCAATTGCTTGACGATTTCGCCGCGCACCGCATCCAGCGGCGGCATCTGCGGCTGGCGCGTATCGTCGAGGCGAATGACGTGGTAGCCGAACTGCGTCTTCACCGGCGTTTTCGTGGTTTCACCTTTTTTCAGGCTGGCCAGGGCGTCGGAGAACTCCGGCACGAACGCGCGGCGGTCGGACCAGTCGAGCGCGCCGCCGTTCTTGGCGGAGCCGGGGTCTTTCGATTGTTTCCTGGCGAGATCTTCGAACTTGGCCTTCTTGCCGAGGTCGGCAATGATCTTTTTCGCTTCGGCTTCAGTTTGCACCAGGATGTGGCGTGCGCGGTACTCCGGTTCAATCGGTCCCGCTTTGGCCTTGTTATAGGTGGCCTGGATTTCTGCGTCGGTGATTGGATGGGCTTTGACGTAGTCTTCCAGGTAGGCCTTGGCCAGCTGATCCTTGCGGCGGATATCCAAAGCGGCAGCCAGTTGCGGGTCCTTGTCGAGTCCCTTGTCCTGGGCGGCGCGCGACAGCAGTTCCAGATTGATCAGCGAGTCGCGCACACGCGCGTCGAGTTGCGGGGAATCGGGCTGCCCCTGGGCCATTTCACGTTTGACCAGTTCGCCGTACAAGGCGGGAATTTCCTTGCCGTTGACCACGGCCAGCGGCTTGCTGGCGTCAACTACAGCCGCAGCAGCAGGGGTCTGCGCTTGCGCCAGCGGGGCGAGAGCAAGCAGGATCAGAGTGGGGATAAGCAGCGACTTGCCCGCTTGCGGGCTTAGTCGAATGCTTAATTGTTCGTTCAGAAGGGCGAGTCGCATGGAGATTCCTTTTAAAGTTCTTCCGGGGTGAGGGCGGTGATCGACAGCGCATGGATTTCGCGCTGCATCAACTCGCCCATGGCTTCATATACCAGCCGGTGACGGGCGAGGGTGGAGAGGTTACGGAACCTGGGTGAGACGATTGTGAGGCGGAAATGTCCGCCGCCCGATGCAGCACCGGCATGGCCCTTGTGCTGGGCACTTTCATCTTCCAGGGTATAGGTTTCGGGTTCCAGCGCGGTGAGGCGCTGGTGGATCAGATCGGTCGTGCTCATTGAGGAAACACTTTCTTGAATGGTTTGACGCTCACGCCGGCATAAATGCCCGCTGCCATATAGGGATCTGCGTCGGCCCACGCTTGCGCGTCGGCCAGGGTGGCGAATTCGGCGACGATCAGGCTGCCGGAAAAGCCTGCGCTGCCCGGGTCGTTTCTGTCAATGTTGGGGAATGGGCCCGCCAGGAGCAGCCGTCCCGCCTGTTGCAGTGCGTGCAGGCGATCGAGGTGCGCGGGGCGGGCGGCAAGCCGCAGATTCAGGCTGTCGGGTATATCCTGTCCGACAATGGCATAAAGCATTATTGTTTTTCTTCCTTGTCCAGTTTGGCTTGGTCCAGTTTGGCTTGGTCCAGATCGGCTTTATCCAGGTATTTGGTCAGCATCATGCTCTGACCGATCACGAACACCAGCATCAGCCCCAGGCTGCCGAACAGCTTGAAATTGACCCAGGCATCAGTCGAGAAGTTGAAGGCGACAATCAGATTTGCAAGCCCCATGACGGCAAAAAATCCGCCCCAACTCGCATTCAGTCGACTCCAGGCGGGGGCAGGAAGTTCCATTTGCGTGCGCATCAGGCTTTTGATGACGTTGTGGCCCAAGGCTGCGGCACCAAAAATGATGGCCGCGAAAATCCAGTAGAGCACGGTCGGCTTCCACTTGATGAAGCTCTCGTCGTGCAGCCACAGGGTGGCGCCGCCGAACACCACGATGATGCCCAGCGTGACCCAAAGCATGGTCTCGATCTTGTGGCCGCGCAGCTTGACCCAGCCGATCTGCCCGAAGCTGGCGACAATGGCGACCAGGGTGGCGAGGTAGATGCCGGGTTTTTCGCCCGCGCCCGCGGGCTGCGGCAGGCCCACGCCGGCCATGAAGGCACGCGTGGCTTCGGCGTTGGCATCGCCGATTTTGTAGGCGACAAAAAAGACAATGACGGGAAACAGGTCGAACAGCAGTTTTTTCATGGTGCTATTTTCATTCGGATGGCACTTCGGCCCCCTGAAATTCAGGGGGCTGCTTATTTTGCTATGATTCCCCCTCCTGACCAAGCGCTTTTGCCCTGGTTGCCCGCTCCCGATCATCGATGCTCAATATCGATCTGCATTGCCATTCCAACGTGTCAGACGGTGTGTTGTCGCCCGCCGACGTGGTTGCGCGCGCCGCGGCCAACGGCGTGCATGCGCTCGCCCTGACTGACCACGACGACGTGGCGGGGATCGCCGCCGCGCGGACGGCTGCGGACGCGTCGGGGCTGACGCTGATCCCCGGCGTCGAAATCTCGGTGAGTTGGGGCGGACAGACGGTCCATATCGTCGGCCTGCGCATCGACCCGCTGAACCCTGAACTGGCTGCCGGCCTCGCCGACATTCGACTCGGCCGCATCGCGCGCGCGCGTCGCATGGGCGACGATTTGGCGCGCGCCGGTATTACCGGCGCGTATGAAGGCGCATTCGACTATGCCGTCAACAAGGAGATGGTGGGGCGCACCCATTTCGCGCGCTGGCTGGTGGCGCAGGGCCACACAGCCGACATGCGCAGCACGTTCAGGCGCTACCTCACACGCGGCAACCCGGGCTACGTCGAGCACGAATGGACCACGCTGGAAAACGCCGTCGGCTGGATCCGCGCCAGCGGCGGCACGGCGGTGATCGCGCATCCCGGACGCTATGCCTTCAACGCACGCCAGTTGCACCTGCTGCTGGACGCCTTCCGTGCGCTGGGCGGCGAGGGCATCGAAGTCATCACTGGCAGCCACCATCCGTCGGAATACGGCAAGTTCGCCGACCTGGCGCGTGCCTTCGATCTCAAGGCTTCGCGCGGCGCCGATTTTCACGCGCCGGGGGAGGGTGTCGATATTGGCTGCCTGCCCGCACTGCCGCACTATTGCCGGCCGGTGTGGCAGGGCTGGCCGGAACTGGCAGCCCATCTTTCTCCTTCCTTATCCTGAGCCTTTACAGGCATTCATTATTTATGGCGCAATTTTTCAATATTCATGCCGACAATCCGCAACCGCGACTGATCCAGCAGGCGGTCGAGGTTCTCAAGCGCGGCGGCGTGATCGTCTATCCCACTGACTCATGCTATGCACTGGGTTGCCAGATCGGCAACAAGGAGGCGGCCATGCGGCTGTTGTCGGTGCGCGGGCTCGACGGCGGGCACGATCTCACGCTGATCTGCAGCGACTTGTCGGAACTCGGCCGCTACGCCCAGGTGGACAATACCCAGTTTCGATTTCTGAAAGCGCACACCCCGGGCGCCTACACCTTCATCCTGCGCGGCACCCGCGAGGTGCCGAAGCGGCTGCTGCACAAGAAGCACGACACCATCGGCTTGCGGGTGCCCGACCATTCCATCGTGCAGGCGCTGCTGGCCGAACTGGGCGAGCCCATCCTGTCGTCCACGCTGCTGCTGTACGGCGAGGACGTGCCGCTGACCGAGCCGTGGGAAATTCGCGAACGCCTCGAGCATCTGGTCGATCTGGTCATTGACGGCGGCGCCTGCGGCCTCACCCCGACCACTGTGGTCGACCTGACCACCGATACGCCGTCTGTGGTGCGCTTCGGCAAGGGCGACACGTCCGATTTCGAAGACTGAAGCGAATGGAAGAACTCACGCTAATCGGGAAAATCGCCATCTTCGCCTTGCCGGTGATCTTTGCCATCACCCTGCATGAAGCCGCGCACGGTTACGTCGCGCGCTACTTCGGTGACATGACCGCGGCAGCAGCAGGCCGCGTCACACTCAACCCGCTCAAGCACATCGACCCGGTGGGCACCATCCTGGTGCCGCTGGCGATCCTGCTGGCCAGCAAGCTGCTGGGCGGCGGCATGATCCTGTTCGGCTGGGCCAAACCGGTTCCGGTCAATTTCGGCAACTTGCGCCGCCCCAAGCAGGACATGCTGTGGGTCGCTGCCGCCGGTCCCGGTGTGAACTTCGCCATGGCCGTGTTCTGGGCGTTGATGATCCAGCTCGGTCATGCGCTCGGCAACGACTTCGTCAGCGCGCCGCTGATGCTGATGGGTGCTGCGGGCGTCTTCATCAACGTCATCCTGATGGCCCTGAATCTCCTGCCGCTGCCGCCGCTCGACGGTGGCCGCATTGCAGTGAGCCTGTTGCCGGTCAAGCAGGCGATCCAGTACTCGCGGCTGGAGCCGTATGGCTTGTTCATCCTGCTCGGCTTGCTGTTCACCGGCATCCTCGGATTCATCCTGTGGCCACTCATCAGCCTGTTCATCGGCCTCATCGCGCTCGTCAGCGGCCTTGAACCCGCGCAACTGGTCGGCCTGATCCGGATCGTGCTGTCCTGACCTCATCCCTTATCGTTCCCCCTAACCAAAAATGTATTCCGACCGCGTTCTCTCCGGCATGCGCCCCACCGGGCGCCTGCACCTTGGCCATTACCATGGCGTCCTCAAAAACTGGCTGCAGTTACAGAACGAATACCAGTGCCTGTTCTTTGTCGCCGACTGGCACGCGCTGACCACGCATTACGACACGCCGCAGATGATTGAGGAAAACGTGCGCGACATGACGATCGACTGGCTCGCCGCCGGCGTCGATCCGGCGCAGGCCACGCTGTTCGTGCAGTCGCGCGTGATCGAGCATGCCGAACTCCATCTCTTGCTGTCGATGATGACGCCGCTCGGCTGGCTGGAGCGCGTGCCCACCTACAAGGACCAGCAGGAAAAGTTGAGTGAGAAGGACCTTTCGACTTACGGCTTCCTGGGCTACCCGCTGCTGCAGTCTGCCGACATCCTGATCTACCGCGCCAATCGGGTGCCGGTGGGGGAGGATCAGGTGCCGCACATCGAATTCACCCGCGAAATATGCCGCCGTTTCAATCACCTGTATGGCCGCGAGCCGGGATTCGAGGACAAGGCCCGCGCCGCCGTCAAGAAGCTCGGCTCGAAAAAGGCCCGCCTCTATGAGGAATGCCGCACCGCCTACCAGGAAAAGGGCGACGACGAGGCGCTGGAGTCGGCCAAGGCACTATTGAACGACGCGCAGAACCTGTCGATGAACGACCGCGAAAGACTGTTCGGCTACCTCGAGGGGTCCGGCAAGATGATCCTTGTCGAGCCCGAAGCGCTGTTGACCGTGGCATCGAAGATGCCTGGGCTGGATGGTCAGAAGATGTCCAAGTCCTACAGCAACACCATTGCCCTGCGCGAAGACCCGGAAGTTATCACCAAGAAAATCCGCACCATGCCGACCGATCCCGCGCGCGTGCGCCGCACCGACCCCGGCAATCCCGCCAACTGCCCGGTATGGCAGTTCCACCTGGTGTATTCGGATGACACGACCCGCCAGTGGGCTACCGCTGGCTGCACCAGCGCCGGCATCGGCTGCCTCGACTGCAAGCAGCCAGTGATCGATGCCGTGCTGGCCGAACTCGCGCCGATTCGTGAACGCGCAGTGTATTATGAGGATAATCCGGATCAGGTGCGCAACATCCTGGCTGATGGCTGCGAGAAGGCGCAGGAACTGGCGCGCGACACCATGCGTGATGTGCGGGAGGCGATGGGGCTGACGTTCGGATAAGCGGGGTGTTAAGGTCAAGCCCCGTTAAGATTCTCAGGACCGGAGTTGGGAGATATGTTCGGTGATTAGCGAAAACCGTGGTCTGTCCCTTGTTGTTTGTGTGTTGCGGCTTGACCTTTTATCCATCGTACCCAGCCTGCGCGAAAGGGCTGAGTTGCGTTGGACGAAGGCTTCCGGCCACTAAAGCCTTATTATTCCTAAATGCCAAGTATCCCAGACATGCAGAAAATCCATCAATACCTGAAAGACCGGGGTGAGCAGCTCGATTCCGAAATCGCAGCAGCGACACGAATCCCGCTGGAAGACGTGCGCCGGCATCTGTCCGAACTATCGAAAAGGGGTGACATCATCGCGTGTCACACAACACGATTCATCAATGGCAAGAAAATTGAAGGGATGTTGTGCCGGGTCGCAGGCTATACGCCCTCCGTCAGCCCGGGTAGGAAACCCAAGACCCGGTCATAGGCTGGTCCGGTCGATTTCGACTGTCCTTAGTAATACAAATTCTGGAATTCCCGGTTGCGAGGGTGTTGGGTGGCAGTCCACGCCCGGGTACCAGGATGAGCCGATAAGTGTGCGGACTGCCGTCCGTTCCAGTTGCTGTGCCGACTTTAAAGTACGAAGCGAAGTAATCCAGTGTGAGTCAGGCACCAGGCTGTTTCGCTAGCTACAAACCACACTACCCGGTTGTGTTTCGGCTCTGCATTTAAACTGAATTGCTTCGTTTTGTTCGCAACGACAGGTCGGACGTTGCGCGCTCAAAGCGTCTTCACAAACTCCAGCACCTCTGCCGCATGCCCCGGTGCCTTCAGCCCGCGCCAGCTCTTCACCAGCTTGCCATTCACGTCGAACACAAAGCTGCTGCGCTCAACGCCGCGGACCTGCTTGCCGTACATGTTTTTCAGCTTCATCACGCCGAACAGTTCGCAGACGGCTTCGTCCGTGTCGGCCAGCAGGTCGAACGGAAATCCAAATTCAGCCTTGAAGCTTTCGTGCGACTTGAGGCTGTCGCGCGAGACGCCGACGACAATCGTATTCGCCTTGGCGAAGTCGCCATACAGATCACGGAATTCCTGACCTTCGAGCGTGCAGCCGGATGTATTATCCTTGGGATAGAAATAGACGACGACGTTCTGGCCGCTATGGTCGGACAGTTTGAAGGTTGCATTGCCGGTAGATGGCAGTTCGAAATCAGTGATGACGGGTTCGCTCATGGGGGTCTCTCTATTAACGTGACGAAGATTTCAATAACACGATAACGGCGCCGGCGCCGCCGTCGACGGTGCGTTCCTGGCAGAACGCGAGTACGTCTTCTCGCTGGGTGAGCCAGTGGCGCACCTTGTTCTTCAGTACCGGCAGGCGGTTCTTCGAGCCGTGGCCTTTGCCATGGATGATCCGGACGCAGCGCCGGTCGTCCTTCAAGCAGCGGTTGAGGAAGGCGGCGAGCGCAATCCGCGCTTCGTCGCCGGTGTGGCCGTGCAGGTCCAGTTCACCCTGGATCACCCAGCCGCCGCGCCGCAGTTTCCGCAGCGCAGCAGTCGGCACGCCGGGGCGCGAGAAAACCAGCTCTTCGCCGGTGGAAATCGCCGCTTCCCAATCCCATGGATCAGCCAGCGCATCGACCAGGACTTGCTGCTCGTCGCGCAGGCGCTGGCGGGCGATGGGCTTGGGGCGCGGCCGCGCAATCTCTGCGCGGTTGGCGGGGGGCAGGGGAACGGCGTCGGCGACGGCACGGCGAAACAGCATGGCGCCGTCTTCCTGTGCCTTGGGCTTATGCGGTGCCTGGCGAAGCGAGACCGGCGCTGCGGACTGCTCGCGCAACGCGCGGCGCATGCGGGCCAGCGCCTCGAACGAGGCGGGGGCGAGCGCACTGCCGCGGGCGCGCTTCATGCCGGATCACCGTCTGGCCCGGGCTGCGCTCAGGCCTTGCCGAGCGCGTCCAGGTAGCGCTCGGCGTCGAGCGCAGCCATGCAGCCAGTGCCGGCGCTGGTGACGGCCTGGCGGTAGATGTGATCCTGAACGTCGCCGGCGGCGAACACACCTTCGATGCTGGTGGCGGTGGCATTGCCCTTGCTGCCGCCTTGGGTGACGATGTAGCCGCCTTCGAGTTCAATCTGTCCTGCGAAGATGGCGGTATTAGGCTTGTGGCCGATGGCGATGAAGATGCCGGTCAGCACGATGTCCTTGGTGCTGCCGTCCTTGGTGCTCTTGAGGCGCATGCCGGTGACGCCGGTTTTGTCGCCCAACACTTCGTCCAGCGTACACTCAAGCTCAAGACTGATTTTGCCTTCCTTGACCTTCTCCATCAGATGACCGACGAGGATCTTCTCGGCCGTGAAGGTGTCGCGGCGGTGCACCAAGGTGACGTGTTTTGCGATGTTGGCGAGATACAGCGCTTCCTCGACCGCGGTGTTGCCGCCGCCGATGACCGCCACGTCCTGATTCTTGTAGAAGAAACCATCGCAAGTGGCGCAGCCCGACACGCCCTTGCCCATGAAGGCCTGCTCGCTTTCCAGTCCCAGATACATGGCTGAGGCGCCAGTGGCGATGATGAGCGCATCGCAGGTGTAGGTGCCGGCGTCGCCGATCAGGGAGAACGGCTTTTCAGTCAGCTTGGCGGTGTGGATGTGGTCGAAGATGATCTCGGTGTTGAAACGCTCCGCATGGCGCTGGAAGCGGTCCATCAACTCGGGCCCCTGCACACCGTCGACGTCGGCCGGCCAGTTGTCGACCTCGGTGGTAGTCATCAGCTGGCCGCCCTGCTGCATGCCGGTGATGACGACGGGCGAGAGGTTGGCGCGCGCGGCATAGACGGCGGCGGAATAACCGGCGGGGCCGGAACCGAGGATGAGGAGTTTGTGGTGTTGGATGCTCATGGTCTGCGCTCGGACGATGGGGAAGCCGGCTATTCTAACCAAACTTGGCGGCGGCGTTTCCATGCTGCCTGCCCGGTATAATTCAAAACACTCTGGTTTGTTAAGTTCCCATGGCGCGTTCTGCTCCCCGTTCACCGACCCCCTTGCCGCCCCGCATGCAGCGTCTGCTGCGCGAAGCCCGCGCGCTGCTGGTGGGATTTGCCGCGTTGCTGCTGGCGGCGATTCTGCTCACCCACAATGTGGCCGACCCCGGTTTCAGCACCACTGGCGATGGTCTGGCGATCCACAATCTAGGCGGTAAAAGCGGCGCCTGGCTCTCCGATCTGCTGCTGATGATTTTCGGCATGTCGGCCTGGTGGTGGGTGCTGCTGGCCCTGGCCTACGTCATTCACACGTTTCGGCATCTGGATGAAACGCCGCTGGCAGACGGCCGCCAGCGCTGGGTCCGGCTCGGCGGATTCGGTCTGCTGCTGCTTGCCAGCACCGGGGTCGAATGGCTGCGCGCTTGGCACTGGGCGGTGGCGCTGCCTGATACGCACGGCGGCGTGCTGGGTGCCGGCGTCGGCGCGGCATCGGGCGCGCTGCTGGGATTCACCGGCGGCTCCCTGGTCCTGCTGCTGCTGATGGCGGTGGGGTTCAGCCTGTTCACCGGCGTGTCGTGGCTGAGCATGGCCGAGCGCACCGGCGAGTGGGTGGAGCGGACCTGGTGGAAGTCGATCCAGACCTGGCAGGCCTACAAAGACCGCCAGCTGGGCGAGGTGGCGCAGCAAAAACGGGAAGCCGTCGTATTGGTGGAAAAAAAGAAGCGTGTCGATGCGCCGCCGATCCGCATCGAGCCGGTGGTGAAGGAAGTGCCGCAATCGACACGCGCCGTCACCGAAAAACAGTCGCCGCTATTCTCCGACCTGCCCGACTCGCCCTTGCCGCCGCTGCACCTGCTCGATCCCGCCGAGGAGGCGGTGGAAACCGCGAGCGCCGAGGCGCTTGAATTCACCTCACTGATGATCGAGCGCAAGCTCGCCGAATTCGGCGTCGAGGTGAAGGTCGTCTCGGCATCGCCCGGCCCGGTGATCACGCGCTACGAGATCGAGCCGGCGGTGGGCGTGAAGGGCAACCAGATCGTCAACCTGGCGAAGGATCTGGCGCGCACCCTGTCGGTGATCAGCATCCGCGTGGTCGAGGCGATTCCCGGCAAACACACCATGGGACTGGAGATCCCCAACCCCAACCGGCAGATGGTGCGTTTGAGCGAGATTCTCGGTTCCCGGGCCTACCACGACAGCGCGAGCCCGCTGACCATCACCCTGGGCAAGGACATCGCCGGCAACCCGGTGGTGGCGGACCTCGGCAAGATGCCGCACCTCCTGGTCGCCGGCACCACCGGCTCGGGCAAGTCGGTCGGCGTCAACGCCATGATCCTGTCGCTGGTGTACAAGTCCGATCCGTCCGCCGTGCGCATGATCATGGTCGACCCCAAGATGCTGGAGTTGTCGATCTACGAAGGCATCCCGCACCTGCTGGCGCCGGTGGTCACCGACATGCGGCAGGCCGCCAGCGCGCTCAACTGGTGCGTGGGCGAAATGGAGCGGCGCTACAAGCTGCTGTCGGCGGTCGGCGTGCGCAACCTCGCCGGC
>JAGXGM010000026.1 GCA_024636675.1 Hydrogenophilales bacterium
GCCTCAACCCGACCTGCGTCGCCTCCTGCCCGTCGGGCTCGATCTACAAGCGCGAGGAGGACGGCATCGTGCTGGTCGACCAGGACAAGTGCCGCGGCTGGCGCATGTGCATCTCCGGCTGCCCCTACAAGAAGATCTACTACAACTGGAAGAGCGGCAAGGCCGAGAAGTGCATCTTCTGCTACCCGCGCATCGAGGCGGGCCAGCCCACCGTGTGCTCGGAATCCTGCGTCGGCCGCATCCGCTACCTCGGCGTGATCCTGTATGACGCCGACCGCATCGAGGAAGCCGCCAGCGTGGTGGATGAGAAGGAACTCTATGAGGCGCAGCTGAAGATCTTCCTCGATCCCAACGACCCAGCGGTGATCGCTGCTGCGCGCGCCGAAGGCATCCCCGAAGCCTGGCTCGAGGCAGCGGTGAAGTCGCCGGTGTACAAGATGGCGATCGACTGGAAGATCGCCTTCCCACTGCACCCGGAATACCGCACCCTGCCGATGGTGTGGTACGTGCCGCCGCTCTCCCCCATCCAGTCTGCCGCCGAGTCCGGCCAGATGGGCATGAACGGCATCATCCCCGACACCAAGTCGCTGCGCATCCCGATCACCTACCTCGCCAACCTGCTCACCGGCGGCAAGGAAAAGCCGATCGTCACCGCGCTCGACCGCCTGCTGGCGATGCGCGCCTATATGCGCGGCAAGTCGGTGGAAGGCATCCCCAACACCGCTGCGCTCGACCAGGTGGGGCTTTCCTCGGCGCAGGCCGACGAGATGTACCGCTATCTCGCGATCGCCAACTACGAGGACCGTTTCGTCATCCCCACCGCTCATCGCGAAGAAACGCTCAACACCTTCGGAGAGCGGTCAAGTTGCGGCTTCACCTTCGGTAACGGCTGCTCGGACGGGGTCTCCACACCCAGCCTGTTCGGCAACCGCAAGAATTCCGTGGCGGTCGATCTGTCGCAGCTGCGCACAAAAAAGAAGGCTGACTAAGGCAATGCTCATCTTTCTGCCCCCGTCATTGCGCGCAATGCGAAGCAATCCAGGATGCCAGCGGCATCAGCGGACGCTGGATCGCCATGGCTCCAGGAGCCTCGCGATGACGAATTGCACAGTGCTTTTTTAAGGAAACCACCCCATGAAAACCTTCAAAGTCCTATCCCTGCTGCTGATGTACCCGGAATCCGACTGGCTGGCGGCCTTGCCTGAACTGGAGGGCGCGCTGGCGGCGGAAGCCGGTATCAATGGCGACGCACCCACCCGATTGGCCCCGCTGTTCGCGCAGCTGCGGGAAACAGATCTCATCGCGCTGCAGGAAAACTACGTCGCCACCTTCGACCGCAACCCCTCGCATTCGCTGCATCTGTTCGAGCACATCCATGGCGAATCGCGCGACCGCGGCTCGGCGATGATCGACCTGCTGAACGAATACTGGAAGCACGACTTCGATGCCAGCGCCTCGGAACTGCCGGACTATGTTCCGCTGTTTCTCGAATTCCTTTCACAGTTGTCGACGGAGGAAGCGCTGGCCTTGCTCGGCGACGCCGTGCACGTGCTCGCCACCATCGGCCGCAAGCTCGATGCCAACGGCAGCCCGTATGCCACCGCGTTCCAGCTGCTGGAAGCCCTGTCTCCGGTGGCCGCGCAGGAACTGGCCGAGCCGCCGGTGCGCGACATGGACGAGGCGATGGAAATGTTCGGCCCGTCGGTCGATGGCGTCGAACCCTTGATGAATCCCGGCGCGCAGGTGTCGGTGGTGCAGATGCCGGCCTCTCGCCGGCAGGCCGCCGCGTCTTCGCATTGAATGCATTGATTACTGGAGGGTCTGAAAATGTCCAATCTGAACAATTTCTTGTTTAGCATTTATCCGTACATCGCGCTGTCGATTTTCCTGCTCGGCAGTCTGGTTCGCTTCGACCGCGAGCAATACTCATGGAAGAGCGATTCGTCGCAACTGCTGCGACTCAGGCAGCTGCGCATTGGCAGCAATCTGTTCCACATCGGCATCCTGTTTCTGTTTTTCGGCCATATAGTGGGTCTGCTGACACCGCACGGGGTGTATGAATCGATCGGCTTGTCCACCCCCGACAAACAGATGCTGGCGATCGTGTCCGGCGGGCTTGCCGGCCTGGCCTGCTTTGCGGGCCTCGCCATCCTGCTGTACCGGCGCCTGGCCGACCAGCGCATTCGCGCCACCAGTAAACGGATGGACATCTTCATCATGCTGTGGATTCTGGTGACCCTGCTGCTCGGACTGATTTCCATCTTTTTCTCGCTGCAGCACCCGGAAGGCGGGGTGATGCTGGCGCTCGGTGCCTGGGCGCAGCACATCGTGACCTTCCGTCCGGGCGCAGCGGAATTCATCGCCAATGTGCCGGCCATCTACAAGCTTCACCTGTTTTTCGGCATGACCCTGTTCCTGCTGTTCCCGTTCTCGCGACTGGTGCATGTGTGGAGCGGCTTTGCCGCGACGACTTACGCGGTGCGCGCGTGGCAACTTGTGCGCCCGCGGAGCTGAGGGCCAGCACTTGGGTATGCCAACCGCCTCATCGAAGGGCGAGGGGCAAAGTGGCGCTTCGCGCGCTCAAAACGATTTTAGGAGACTGAAATGACGCATGTTGTCATCCTGGGCGCCGGCATCGCAGGCGTAACCGCGGCCTACGCACTGAAAGCCAAGCTGGGCCCGCGCGACGAAGTGACCGTGGTTTCGGACAAGTCCGACTTCCACTTCGTGCCGTCGAATCCGTGGGTCGCCATGGGCTGGCGCGAGCGGTCCGACATCGCCTTCCCGATCAGGCCCTATCTCGAAGCTCGCGGCATCAAGTTCATCCACAGTGGGGTCAAGCGGATCCAGCCCGACGTCATCCAGGTCGATCTGGAGAACGGCGACGTGCTGTTCTACGACACCCTGCTGATCGCCACCGGCGCAACCGGACTGACCGACGAAATTCCCGGCCTCGCCGAATACACCCATTCGGTGATCCATGTCGACCAGGCCGAACGCGCTCTGGCGGCGTATCGCGAATTCGTGCGCCATCCCGGCCCCATCGTGGTGGGTGCGGCACCGGGCGCCAGCGTGCTGGGGCCGCTCTATGAATACGCCTTCCTGATCGACGCCGATCTCAAGCGGCGCAACATCCGCGAGCGGGTGCCGATTACCCTGGTGACCCCGGAACCCTGGCCCGGCCACCTCGGGCTGGGCGGCGAGGGCGCCAGCCGCGGCGCGGTGACCGCCGCCCTGATGGACACCAAAATCAGCGTGATCTGCAACGCGCGGACGCTGCGCATCGAGCCGGATACCATCCATGTGGTCGAACTCGACGCCGCCGGCAACGAGAAACAGACCCACGCCCTGCCCTGTGCCTATTCGGTGTACTGGCCGGCCTTCGGCGGCGTAGCCGGGGTGCGCAGCGCGCCCGGGCTGGTCAACGAGCGTGGGCTGGTGGTGGTGGACGAGTATCTGCGCAACCCCGACTACCCCAATGTGTTCGCCCTCGGCGCCTGCGTGGCGCAGCCGCCGGCGGACAAGACGCCGGTGCCGTTGGGCGCGCCCGACTCGGTGTATGCGATCCAGAAAGCCGGCGAGATCGTGGTGCAGAACATCCTCGCCCAGCTCGGCGATGCGCCGCTGGTCAGCCATGTGCCGCAGCGCGCCAAGTGGCTGACCGACATGGGCAATACCGGCGCGGCCTATCTGTCGGAGCCGCAGGTGCCGCTGCGCGACATCAACTGGATGCGCCAGGGCCGCTGGGTGCATCAGGCCAAGGTCGATTTCGAAAAATATTTCGTCAACAAGATCCGCCTGCAGCCAGCGGCAGCGGCGCCCTCGGCCGCGTCCCGAATCGCCAGTCTCATGACCCGGGTGCTGGCCGAGAAAAGCGGCCAGCCTGCTCCCACGCCGATGATCAAGCCGGGCGGTAGCGGCAAGCCGCTTGAAATCCACCTGCCGCAGGAGCCGTGCGTCGAGCTGCGCGCGCTCGCCAAGACACTGGGACGCGAACCCAACGCACTGGCCACCGAATTGCTGGCGGCGGCGGTCTTGGATGCCAAGTCCTGTCTCGACGAGCCCAATGTCGAAGCCATGGCACGCGCGCGGCGCGAACTTCTGGTAGGGGACCTGCCGGAACGTCAACCGGGGGTCGAGTTCCATGGCGGCGGCACCTGATCGCAATCGCCACCGAACTTCTTGCAGCCGCCAACAGGAGAGCCCACATGAATACCGACCTGACCGAACGCGATGCCGAAGGCTATTTGATCGACCCTGCCGACTGGAACGAAGATGTTGCCCGCGCCCTGGCCGAGGAGGAGAACCTCCAGCTGAACGACGACCACTGGGACGTCATTCGCTTCATGCGCGACTACTACGAGGAACATCAGGTCGCGGCCGACGCGCGCTTCGTCATCAAGCATCTGGCCGAACGCATGGGCCGGGAAGCGCAGAAGAAGCTGTTCGAGCTGTTTCCCTACGGCTACGTCAAGCAGGCCTGCAAGATCGCCGGCATGCGGCGCCCGCGCGCCTGGAGCACGGGCTGACCCAGGAAAAATCAACCCGCCCGTCATTCCCGGCAAAAGCCGGATCCGGTATTCAAGCATTCCACGTGCAAGCGGGACAACGCTGTTTTGTCTGTTCGCAGGTGTTTTTTACTGGACCCGGCCGTTGCCGGAATGGCGAAGTTTTTGTCTAATGGTCTAATGGACACTCCAGGCCGATTCTTGCCTCGCTGACCGGAACCTCCCATGTACTCGATTCATTCCCCATGGCTCTAATCCCCGTCGAAGACCTGCAAAAAAGGCCGCCGCTCACCGGCTGGGCGCCCTTCGCACTCGGCTTCCGGCCGTTCTTCCTCGCCGCCGGCGTCTTCGCCGTGCTGCTGATGGCGCTGTGGCTGCTGGTGCTGCGCGGCAGTCTCGCCCTCGGCGAACTGTCGCCGCTGGTCTGGCACGGCCACGAAATGCTGTTCGGCTTCGCCGTGGCGGTCATCGCCGGCTTTCTGCTCACCGCCGCGCAGAACTGGACCGGCATTCCCATGCTGTCCGGCCGGCCGCTCGCCGCGCTGTTCCTGCTATGGCTGGCGGGGCGGCTGGGCTTCCTGGTGCCCGGCTTGCCGGTGGAGTGGGTGGCGCTGGTCGACCTGGCGTTCCTGCCGGTGGTGGCACTGGTGCTTGCCGTGCCCATCATCAAGGCAAGGCAGTTGAACAACGCCCCTTTCCCCGTCATGTTGCTGGTGCTGGCATCGGCCAATGCGCTGGTGCATCTGGACGCGCTCGGCTGGACGGACACGGCCGGTCTTGGCTTGCACCTCGCCGCCTACGTGGTGGTGACGATGATGGTAGTGATGGGCGGGCGGGTCATTCCCAGCTTTACCGACAACAAGCTGCACACCCGCGCGCGGCGCTGGAAAACCATCGAAATCCTGGCGCCGGTCGCCACCGTCGGCGCCCTGCTTGCCGCGCTGGTTGCGCCCTATTCGCCCGTCACCGCCCTGTTCGCGGCGATTGCGGCGGCGGTGCATGGCATCCGGCTGGCGGGCTGGTACACGCCCAAATTCTGGTCGGTGCCGCTGCTGTGGATCCTGCATCTGGGCTATGCCTGGATCGCGCTCGGCTTCGCGCTGCTGGCCCTGTCTGCCGCCGGAATCAGCACCGCGGCCGTCAGTTCGCTGCACGCCTTCACCGCCGGCGGCATCGGCGTGCTGACCCTGGGCATGATGGCGCGGGTCTCGCTCGGTCACACCGGGCGGCTGCTGGAGCCGGCGCCGCTGATGACGCGGGCCTTCGTCGCGATCAATCTCGCGGCGCTGCTGCGCGTCGCGCTGCCGCTGCTGTTCCCCGGCGTGTACGCGCAGAGCATGACGGCTGCCGGACTGTTGTGGATGGCCGCGTTCGGCCTGTTCGTCTGGGTGTATGCGCCGATGCTGCTGCGCCCGCGGGTCGACGGCAAACCGGGCTGAACAGGCGTCAACGTTTAAAATAGCCGGCTCAGGCGGATAGCAGCGACGGCTCCGGGTACAGGCAGACCCCGAACGGCCCTGTTTCCGGCGATCAAACCTCCGGTCATTCAACGTGAAACACACCCCTATGCGCCAGCCCGAACTGCTGGCCCCCGCCGGTTCGCAAACCATGCTCGAAACCGCGCTCGCCTTCGGCGCCGATGCGGTGTATGCCGGCCAGCCGCGCTACAGCCTGCGCGTCCGCAACAACAGCTTCCGTGACGAAGTCGCGCTGGGGGCCGGCATCGAATACGCGCACAGC
>JAGXGM010000027.1 GCA_024636675.1 Hydrogenophilales bacterium
AACCGGCGGCCAACTGCGCAATGCCGGGATGACGATGGGCTCAACGAGCCAATCTTCCCTCGATTCATCGCGTCCCCTGGAAATCCTCGGCTGAACAGGTTCGTCATCGATCAATTGCTGATTTGTTCAGCGTGTCCCTAACGTTTAAGCTCAGCCGACCACGGAAGCGGGCGAAGCCCGCTGTAGTGGGTCGGCTGGAGCGCAGGGTTGGGCTGCCTGAGCATCAACGTCATAAGTGGTAACGCTGTCCACAGTACATACATCTGAATTGACGCTTGAAGAGGCTAGATAGAGCAACAGCGGCAAACCCCTTGAAGCCAAAAGCTGGTTCAGAGAACGGTGGTTTCGTGGTCCATTCAACGAGAATGTGTCTGTGGCATTTCATGCACCGCATGGAATAAGCCAGCGCGCCATAAATAACAGCAACACCAAAAAATGCCCCCATCATCAAATCGGCAAACGTGGGGACTGCAAATATTGAGACCAGAAAAAATAGTAGTGACAACCAAGCGAGCAAGAGCGCAAGACTGGCAAGTCTTAGTCTTGCCCGATAAGTAAACGCAAGCGACGGGGCGTCTGAAAAGACTGCGGGAGGACGAAACTTTGAATCAAGCCAGCCAACAGCTGCGGAGGCAACCACACTTCCCAGTGCTGAGCCAAGAAAGGCGATCCAAAAGTTACTCATGTTTTTTGTATGCCCAACGTAGAGGTAAGGGGCGCCGCTTCAGCGGCGTCCCAGCGGAACGAAGTGGAGCGGTCTTGACCGCCGGGTTAGCCCACATAGTGCTCAATAATGCCGTGCCACTTGCGAAGCGGCAGGCCATCGACTTGCTCATGGAAAAACTCACTTTCCGCAGGAGTTGGATTGAATACTGGGCGTTTGTCTGGTGGCCCAAAGTGAATTTCAAGCGGTTGCTCTACATCAGCGTAACCAGGCGGGGTGTTTGCCAGAACACCAGCCGCAGGCGGATCGTTTGAACCGTCTTTGTCATAAAGCTCGTGATACCGATAAAAGGTGTCCTCGGAGACTTCGGCCCAGACACCCCAGCCAAAATTTGTACCCAACTCTTGGACTGGGACATACACAACACCACGGATAAAGTAGCGCCTGTCATCGAGCGAGCAAAGATCAGTGTGGATTTTTGCGCGTGCCTCTCTCTGTTCTTCGGATAAGGCGAATATGGCATCAGGAAGGCCAAACGCCACATCCATTTGATGCGGCTCAACTTCTTTTCCACAGCACGGACATTTCATGAGTCTGGCCTTGGGGCTAACGTAATTTAGACAGCACACTCACCTGAATATCTTGCCGCCTAAATCAAGCAGGCTATATGGCAGTGTGCTGTATTGGATTGATTGAATTGAAACTTTACGCCTTGCCAGCCCGTATAGGCAAGCCTAAAATTTTGTGGATGAAAGCTCACGTTGTCTCTCAAGATTCGCCCAAGCTGCTTGATCGGATGCGGGCTGAAATTCGGCTGCGTCATTACAGCCTGCGCACGGAACAGGTTTATGTCGATTGGGCGCGGCGTTACATTCTTTTTCATGGCAAGCAACATCCGCAGGCGTTGGGTGCCGAGGCGGTGCGGGATTTCCTGTCCTATCTGGCCAGCGAGCGGCATGTTTCGGCGTCCACGCAGAATCAGGCGAAGTCGGCCTTGCTGTTTTTGTATCGTGAAGTGTTGAAGATCGAGTTGCCGTGGCTGGACGAGGTGATCGCTGCAAAATCCACGCAGCGCTTGCCGGTGGTGTTGACGCCAACCGAGGCGCGGCGACTGCTGGACGCGACATCGGGAACGATGGGCCTGATTGTCGCTTTGCTGTATGGCACGGGGATGCGTCTGCTGGAAGGGCTGAGGTTGCGGGTGAAGGATGTGGAGTTTGAACGCCGCGAAATTCTGGTGCGCGAGGCAAAGGGCAACAAGGATCGGGTGACGGTGCTTCCGGAAAACCTGATCCTGCCCTTGCGCACGCACCTTGAAAAAGTGCGTGCCCTGCACGAGCGCGATCTGGAAGCGGGGTTTGGCGCGGTGCAGTTGCCCGATGCGCTGGCTGTCAAATATCCCTCTGCGCCGCGTGCCTGGGGCTGGCAGTTCGTGTTCCCATCGGGCAACCGCTCGCTCGACCCGCGTTCGGGGGCGGAGCGACGTCACCACATTCATGAATCAAGCGTGCAGCGTGCTGTGCGCGAGGCGGCAAAACTGGCGCGCATCGCCAAGCCGGTATCGCCTCACGTGCTGAGGCATTCGTTCGCAACGCACCTGCTCCAGGCCGGTTACGACATCCGCACGGTGCAGGAACTTTTGGGCCACAAGGATGTTTCGACGACGATGATTTACACGCATGTGCTGAACAAGGGCGGGCGCGGGGTGGTGAGCCCGCTGGATCGATAGGCTGCAGACAGCCCGCGCCAGACGCCCTCAACGCATGCGCGGCTTGCGGGTGTGCTTGTCGGGCACGCCGCGCGTATGCCGGCGCGGACTGGGCGCCATCTCGGCCCAATCCAGTACGCGTGCGACCAGTTCGTCGTCGAGTTCCATTTTCTGCCCGCGGCGCAGTTGCGGCGGCAGCGCGATCGGGCCGAAGCGGATGCGGGTGAGGCGCGACACCGTGAGGCCGAAGTGTTCGAACAGCCGCCGCACCTCGCGCTTGCGGCCTTCCTTGATCACCACGCGATACCAGCGGTTGGCGCCCTCGCCGCCTGCGGCGAAGCAGCTTTGCAGCTGTGCCACGCCGTCGTCGAGTTCGACCCCGGCCAGCAGCTGCGCAATCATCTCTTCGGTCAGTTCGCCCAGCACCCGCACCGCGTATTCGCGCTCGACTTCGAAGCGCGGGTGCATCAGGTTGTTGGCGAGTTCGCCCGAGGTGGTGAAGATCATCAGGCCGTCGGTGTTGTAGTCGAGCCGGCCGACGGCGATCCACTTGGCGCCGCGCAGCTTGGGCAGCGCGTCGAATACGGTGGCGCGCCCCTCGGGGTCGTCGCGGGTGACGATTTCGCCTTCCGACTTGTGGTAGATCAGGATGCGCGTGCGCTTGTCTTCGAAGCGCAGGTACACGCGACGGCCGCTGACCTTGACCACGTCGCCCGGCCCGACCTTGCTGCCGATCGTGGCCGTTTCGCCGTTGACCAGCACGCGGCCCTGGGCAATCCATTCCTCCATTTCGCGGCGCGAGCCCAGCCCGGCTGACGCCAGGGCTTTTTGCAGGCGTTCGTGGGGGGCTTCGGGGGCGGTCGCCTGTTGCAGGCGGCTCGCCGCGCGACCCATGGGGGCGGTGGGCGAACGACGGATGGGGGTTGGGCGGCGCATAGGGTCAATCAATCTCGGTTGCTGCTCTGACAGGAGCGGTGTCGGGGGCAGCGGTTTCAATCACAGCGCCGAACATCCGCGGGACACTATTGTCCAGCAATTCCCCGCGTAATTCAGGAATTAATGCAGTTTCATCCGGGGTAACGAGGTGGCCGAGCTCTTCCAGCGGGGGCAATTCGGACAGCGTGACGAGGCCCAGATCGCTGAGGAAGTGCCCTGTGGTGCCGAACAGCGCGGGGCGTCCCGGCACGTCGCGATGGCCGATGGCCTCGATCCAGCCGCGCTCTTCCAGCGTCCGGATGATGTTGGGGTTGACCGACACCCCGCGGATATCCTCGATGTCGCCGCGCGTCACCGGCTGGCGGTAGGCGATGATGGCCAGCGTTTCCAGCACCGCGCGCGAATAGCGCGGCGGCTTTTCGTTCTTCAGCCGCGACAGCCAGGGCTGCATCTCGGCGCGCGTCTGGAAGCGCCAGCCGTCCGCCACCTGCACCAGCTCCACGCCGCGGCCATGCCACTCGCCGCGCAATTCGTCGAGCGCACGGCGCAGCACCTCGTTGGACAAACCTTGATTGGGCGCGTCCTGTTCGAACATGCGCTTGAGTTCGGCAAGCGTGAGCGGCTCGACTGCCGCCAGCAAGGCAGCTTCCAGCACCAGCTTCAAATCGTCGGGATGGTCACTCGGTTGCAGATTCATGGAGCTTCACGTAAATGGGGTCAAACGGCTCGGCCTGCGTTATGTCGAGCAGGGTTTCCTTGGTCAGTTCCAGCACCGCGAGGAAGGTGACCACGAGTTCATTCACGGTCGACGCTTCCGGGAACAGATCCTTGAACTCCACGAACTCGCCGGGCGTGAGCCGGCGCAGGATGCGGCTCATGTGCTCGCGGATCGACAGTTCCTGACGGCCGATGCGGTGATGGGTGCGGTTCCTGGCGCGCGACAGGATCGCCAGCCAGGCCGCGGCGAGTTCTTCCGGATGCAGGCTCGGCAGGCGCCTGGCCGCCGCCGGCAGAAACACGCTGACCGTGTCGAAGTCGCGCCCGGCCTGCGGCATGGCATCGAGATGCTGGCCGGCAAGCTTCATCTGCTCGTATTCCAGCAGGCGGCGCACCAGTTCGGCGCGCGGATCGTCGCCCTCGCTCGCCTCCTCGCTCTGCTCCCGCCGCGGCAGCAGCATGCGCGACTTGATGTCGATCAGCATCGCCGCCATCAGCAGATATTCCGCCGCCAGTTCCAGCCGGGTGGCGCGCGCGGCCTCCACATAGGCCATGTACTGTTTGGTCAGCGCCGCCATCGGAATATCCAGCACGTCGAGGTTCTGGCGGCGGATCAGGTAGAGCAGGAGGTCGAGCGGGCCTTCGAAAGCATCGAGAAAGACCTCGAGCGCATCCGGCGGGATATAGAGGTCGCGCGGCAGTTCGGTGAGCGGTTCGCCCTTCACACGGGCGACAGGGAGCGCGGCCTGGATGAGGAGGGTATCGTTCATGAGGAGATTTTACACGCCTGCCCGGCGGTCAGAGCCGAAAACTTGCATGCCTGACCGGCCCTCCCTCGGCGGCAAGGGCCATGGCATAGCCCGCTGGCGACTCGATTTCGCTCACTGACCACTGCACCTGAACGCCGTCCGCGTCATGCAGTTCGATGGCAGGGTCCGCGGTGCAAAACGCCCGCAGCGAATCCAGCCCCAGCCCCGCGGCCTTCAAAACCGCCTCCTTGCGTGCCCAGAGAGTGCAGAAAGCCCCGGCGGTGTTCCTTTCACGCGCCAGCATGGCCAACTCCCGGGGCGTAAAACTCTGGCGTGCCACGGCCAGGCAATCGCGACAGCCCGCCACGCATTCCAGGTCGAGGCCGATCCGTCGCCCCCGGGAAAGCCCAAGCGCTGTCCAATCACCGCTGTGCGCCAGATTGAAATGAAGCCCGTCGGCATCCGTCATTTCCGGCTTGCCATAAGGGCCATAACTGAACGTGATGCCGGATGCCGTCTGTCTGGAAAATCGTCCCAACAGCGTCCGCAACAATCCGCGCGTATACGCAAATCGCCGGCCGTGCCAGGGATCCAGGTAGCGTGCCGCACGCTGCTGCTCGTCCGGGTCCAGCGCCGACACGGTGGTTTCCAGCCATTCCTTGTGCGCGGACGTATCCAGACACAGCACATGCACCCCGTCCCCGGGCAAATCGAAGAAGGCGGAAGGGACCGGAATTGCGGGCGTCGGACTCAAGGTTTTTCGGCCAGGCAGGCCGACAAGCGGTCGGCCAGGATCACGGCGTTGTCGCCTTTGACCATGGTGCCATGACCGCCAGGAATCAAATGCACTGTGATGCCGCCTTCCAGCAGCGGCACCCAGCCCACACCCGGCCCGGTCAAGCCTTGACTCCGCTCCGACGCCTCGAAAAGATCCGCTGACAGCGCACAACTGCGCGGCCGGTAACTCCACATCGCCCAACGATGGCTTTCACCCAGGCTGCGCAGTATCCGCAAGCGGTTCAAGCCCAGCCCGTTCAAGACGGTGTGATAGACGCGCTCCTGGATTTCTCTTGTTTTTTTCTGCTTGAGCAGCCGGCTCCAGCGGAGCCAGTGGCTCCGCAAGGATTCCGGATGGGTGGAGCTGAAGCTGTCCACCAGAAAAAGGCGCACTTCAACACCGGCCTGCGCCAGACACCGTGCCATTTCATAGGCCACCAGACCCCCGCTTGAAAATCCGCACAACAGGTAGGGGCCGTCTGGCTGAACGGCCTGCATGGAAGCCATGCAGTACTGCGCCATGGCCTCCACGCTGGTATCAGGCACCTCGATCCCGTCGACCCCCCGGGCTTGAAGACCATAGACCGGCCTGCCTTCCTCGAGATGCGACACCAGCGGCTCGTAATGGAACAGGTTGCCGCCCCCGATCGTGTGCAGACAGAAAAGTGCAGGCGCGTCGCCGCCCGCCCGCATGGTCAGCACCGGACTGGCGGGGCTGGCGTGCATCAAGGTTTCGTTCATCAGACGTGCCTGTTGCGCCACGCTGCCTGCGCCATACCACAACGTGTTGAGATGGGGTCTGTGGCCAAGGGCCTGATGGATGCGCTCCATCAGTTGTACGGCCAGCAACGAATGCCCGCCGAGGTCGAAGAAGTTGTCGTGGATGCCGACCTGCTGCAGGTTGAGCGTCTCGGCCCAGATCCCGGCAATCGCGGTCTCGAGCGGGGTGCGCGGGGCCTGGTAGCCGGCTGCGTCCGTCGCCTGCTCCGGCACGGGCAAGGCTGTGCGATCCACCTTGCCGTTGGGCGTCAGCGGCAAGGTGGCGAGTTTCACAAAGGCAGAGGGAACCATGTAGTCGGGCAGCCGCCCCTTGAGGCGCGCACGCTGCGCTTCAATATCGATCCCCTGCCCCACGATATAGGCAACCAGCCGTTTGTCGCCCGGACGGTCTTCGCGAACCATCACCAGGCTCTGCCGGATGGCCGAGTCCTCCTGGAGGACGGCCTCAATTTCGCCCGGCTCGATGCGGTAGCCGCGCAGCTTGATCTGGTGGTCGATGCGACCAAGGAATTCAATGACACCATCCTCGCGCCAGCGCACGCGGTCACCGGTGCGGTAGAGCCGCGCGCTCGGCTGGAAGGGCGAGGCGACGAAACGCTCGGCGGTGAGTTCCGGGCGGTTGAGGTAGCCGCGTGCCAGGCCAGCCCCGCCAAGGTAGAGCTCACCCGCCACGCCAACGGGCGACAGACCGCCATGGGCGTCCAGCACGTAACAGACGGTGTTGGAAATGGGGCGACCAATGGGCACCACGGCGGCGTCTTCCGCCAGCGTGGGGATTTCAAACCAGGTGGCAAAGGTGGTCGTCTCGGTCGGGCCATACACATTCAGCAGGCGCCTGGGCGGCGCACCCAGCGCCAGTCGGATGGCCGGGATATCGCTGGCTTCGCCGCCAAACAGCACATCGTGGACGCTGCTGAAAATATCGGGACGTGACCGCACCATTTCGTTGAACAGCGCAGTCGTGATGAACAGCTTGCTGATCCTTTCGCTTCGCAGCGCGAAGTGAAAGTCGGTCGGTGAAAGGATGGTTTCACGCGGCAGGATCACCAGTCGGGCGCCATTGAGCAACGCCCCCCATGTTTCGAAGGTGGCCGCATCGAATGAGGCATTGGAAATCTGCGCCACCACATCGTCCGCCGCCCAGGCAACGTAGTCCGAGTTGCACACCAGCCGCATCACGCCGCGTTGCGTGACCATGACGCCCTTGGGCTGTCCGGTGGAGCCGGAGGTGTAGATGACATAGGCGAGGCTGTCCGGACGCGCGACTGCGACAGGGTCGGTGTCCGGCTGCGCGGCCCACTGCGCGCTGTCGCGGTCCAGACACAGCACGCGTATGCCCTGGGGCAGCCGGTCCTTGAGCCCGGTCTGGGTCAGGACGACCCCGGCCCGGGTGTCCTGCAGCATGAAGTCGAGGCGCTCCTGCGGGTAGTCGGGGGCCAGCGGAACGTAGGCACCACCGGCCTTGAGAATGGCAAGCATGCCGACGACGAGGTCGAGCGAGCGCTCGACGCACAATCCCACCAGGCTGTCGGCACCGACACCCAAGGTCTTGAGATGATGGGCAAGCCGGTTGGCCCGGCGGTTGAGCTGGGCATAGCTGAGGCTGTGCTGGCGGAACTGGACGGCGATCTGCTCGGGGCTGCGGCGAACCTGCGCTTCGAAGCGCTGCTGCAGCAACTGGTCTTCGGGGTAGGCCACAGCGGTGGCGTTCCAGTCGTGCAGCAGGTGCTGCCGCTCGGCTGCATCGAGCAGGGACAGTTGCCAGATGCGTGTGTCGGGGGCCTGGCTCAGGTGTTCGAGCAGGGTGCAGAAATGCCGGGCGAGGCGCCGGATGCGGCGGGCGTCGAACAGGTCGGTGCCGTATTCGAGGATGCCG
>JAGXGM010000028.1 GCA_024636675.1 Hydrogenophilales bacterium
ACATTGACGCTCAAAAACACGACGGCCACGGCGGCCAATCTGACGATTGCGCGCGACACGGCGGCAATCAACACCGCTGCTTCCGGTTTTGTCGAGGCCTATAACGCGCTGTCCAGCCAGATCAAATCCCGCTCTGCCTATGGCACTGTGGAGGGTGTTTTGGCAGGCGACAGCACCTTGCGCTTCATGCAGGACCAGATGCGCGGCATTTTCAACACCCCCCCGAGTGACGGCACCCTGACCACGCTGGGGCAGATTGGCATCGCGTTCCAGCAAAACGGCTCACTGCAGTTGGATAGCAGTAAATTTAATAGCGCCCTAACTGCAAATTTCAGCGATGTACAAAATTTGGTCTCGTCACCGACGGGAATCGTCACCCGCCTGGAAGCCTGGACCAGGTCCGCGCTTGAGACCGGCGGCCTGATCGATAGGCGCTCGCAAGGTCTCACCAAGTCCGTCGAAAACTTTAACGAGGACATCGACAAGCTGGAATACCGGATGGTGGCCATCGAAAAGAAATATCGGGATGAATACACCAAACTCAACCTCCTGCTGAGCAGCATGAACAGCACCAGCACATATCTGACCAATCAGCTCAATAGCAGCCAGAGCAAATAATTCAGGAGCAAGACGTGTACACGAATTCCAGAAATTCAGCCCATGCCTATGCCAACGTCGGTCTGGAGACCGGCGTCATCGCGGCCAGTCCGCACCAGCTCATCTCGATGCTGTACGAAGGCGCCGAGCTCGCCGTACGGATGGCGATCAAGCACATGAACGAGGGCGACATCGCGAAGAAATCCGCTGCCATCAGCAAGGCCAGCAGCATCATCCTGGAAGGCCTGCAGGCCGCGCTCGACCCCAAACAAGGCGGTGACATCGCGCAGCGCCTGGATTCTCTGTACGTCTACATGAACCAGCGCCTGATGCTCGCGCACATCAACAACCAGACCGCGCCACTGGAAGAAGTACTCGGCCTGCTGCGCGAACTGCACGGCGCCTGGCAGCAGATCGGCACCCCTGCCCGCACGGCCCCCCAGCCCAGCCACCATTCCATTGCCGCCTGAACCGGAAATCACCATGACCAGCCACGAAATGCTCACCACCTACGAATCGCTCTCCGAACTCACCGGCAGCATGGTCAACGCCGCCAGTGAAGGCGAATGGGATCATCTGGCCGCACTGGAACAGCGTTGCCGGGGCTATGTCGGCAGCCTGATGCAAGCCGCGCCGCTGTCACTGAGCGAAAACGAGCAACGCACCAAGGTGGCGATCATCCGCGCCATCCTGCAGAACGACGCCAAGATCCGCGCGCTGACCGAGCCGCGCCTGCATGAGTTGCAACAGCGGCTGCACATGACGCGCTCCGGCCAGCGCGGGGTCGACGCTTACGGTGCACAGCGGGCGTAACAGCCATTTTTCCTCATGTTCCCGGTTCAGTACCTGCCCCGCATTCTGGATGTCCCGCCCAAGCCGGGCGCTCCGGATCGGCCGCTCTCCGCCCTGGTGGCGGTGCAGCCGATTTTGAATGCTACCGAACGCGATCAGGCCGGGCCACGGGCCGTATTCGAGCAGCTGAAAATCGGGCAGATGCTGACCGGTCTGGTCCTGAGCCAGACGAAAGGCATTTCGCTGGTCGAAATCGATGGGCAAACCATTGCCACGCGCCTGCCCCACCCGGCGGCCCCCGGCGACACCCTGCGCCTGCGCTTTGCCGGCCACATGCCCCAGGCGGTGTTTCTGCTTGACCCTGCCGAGGCCGACGCCGGCGATGGCCCGAAGCTGAGCCAGACCGCACGCATGCTGAGCGACCTGATGCAGCAGCTGCCGGCCCGCAATGCCTTACCCACGCTCACCCCGCCCGGCCCCTTGCTCGATCAGGTGACGACGAATCCGGCCCTGATCGCGCTCGCACTGCGCACTGCGCTCGTTCGCAGCGGGCTGTTCTATGAGTCGCACCTGGCCAACTGGGCGGTCGGCCAGGACAGTCTGGACGGCCTGATGCAGGAGCCGCAAAACAAGCTGGCGGCGGCCGAGGCCGCGCGCGCCGCGGCCAACCCACTGGCCCTGCTCAACGCCGCGGAAGCGGCCGTCCCGAAGCCGCTCAATCCGATGCATGCGCTGCTGGCGCAGCAGCTGCAGGTGCTGGAGTCGCCCCAGTTCGTCTGGCGCGGCGAGGTGTGGCCCGGACAGACGCTGGAATGGCTGCTGCGCCACGAAACCGAACACGCGCAGGACCAGGCGGCGGCGATGCCCGGCGACGAGGCCAGTGCCGGCTGGGAATCAAAGCTCAAGCTGAGCCTGCCGCACCTTGGCACCGTGACCATGCACATCAAGCTCGATACAAATCAGGCGTTCAGCATCCGCATGGTGCCGGAACAATCCGGCGTCGAACCCCTGCTGCGGCAGAACCAGGGACAGTTGGCAGAGCAGTTGGCGGCAGCCGGCTGCACCCTTCAGGCCCTGACGGTGGAACGGGATCATGACGCCGGCGCCTGACAAGCAACGCGTCGCAGCCGCCATCGCCTATCGCGAAGGCGATGGCGCGCCGCGCGTGGTCGCCAAGGGACGCGGCATGGTGGCCGACACCATCATCGAGCGGGCGCGGGCGTCCGGGGTCTATGTGCACGAATCGCGCGAGTTGCTGGCGCTATTGATGCAGATCGACCTCGACAGCCACATCCCGCCTCAGTTATATATTGTCGTGGCCGAACTGCTGGCTTGGCTCTATCATCTGGAAGCGTCTGAAAAAGCCCTTCCGAACACTCACGCCTGATCCATATGCTTTCCTCTTCGCAACACGCTTTCAGTTCTGCCGATCACGACGCATTGATGGCACGCTTCACCCTGCATTCGCGGGCGGATATTCTGTTCCAGCTGCGCGCCATCCAGAAACGCAAGCTGTTGTGCAATCTCGACCTGAAAGGCAGCCGACAGATCATCGTCACCTCGGTGCTCATGGTGAACGATGCAAAGAACACGCTGATCCTCGACAGCGCGCGCGGCGATGCACTGAACCAGGAACTGATGTCAGGCAAGGGCGCGGAGTTCATCGCCCAGCTCGACGGCGTGTCGATCTCGTTTTCCACCGGCCCCCTGGCATGGTGCAAATACGAAGGGGTGCCCGCGCTGCGCATCGCCCTGCCAAAATCACTGATCCGCCTGCAACGCCGCGAGCATTTCAGGGTGCCGATGCCCATCGCCAACCCAATCAGATGCATCGTACCGTCGATCGTGGATGGCGATGCCGAGCCGATCACCACGCATCTGATGGATATCAGCTGTGGCGGCGTGGCGATCACAGAAACCGGCGGGCGACTGGGTCCCGAGACCGGCCGGATTTTGCCGGACTGCCGATTGCTGCTGCCCGAGCCGGACACGATCAGCACCTCACTTGAAGTACGCAACTCGGCCCAGATCCGCCTGCCCAATGGCACGTTTCAAACCCGGCTGGGCTGTCAGTTCATCAACCTGCCCAACGACATGGCAGCGAAATTGCAACGCTTTGTCATGGATATCGAACGTGCGCGGCGAGACAGCCTTTAATCCGCGCCCCCCCCACATCAAGATTTCAGGAAACCCCGCCATGCAAACGATTCAGCAGGAAATTGACGAAAGAACCAATCTGACCAGCTCCAACAAACTGGAGCTCTTGCTGTTTCGCTTGGGGGAGGATGCCAATCTCGATCGAAACGAACTGTTTGGCATCAACGTTTTCAAGATTCGGGAAATCATCCCCATGCCGATCATCACGGCGGTGGCCGGATCACATGACCATATGATGGGCGTGGTCGACCTGCGCGGCCAGATCATCCCCGTCATCAACTTGCCGGCGGTCACTGGATGCACCCCCAAAACCGGGCTGAATATCCTGCTGATTACCGAGTATGCCCGCAGCACTCAGGCCTTTGCCGTCGAGTCGGTGGAGGACATCGTGCGTCTCGACTGGCGTCAGGTGCTGTCGGCCGAGGGCAATGCCGCCGGCGGCATGGTGACCAGCCTCGCCCGCCTGGACGGCGAAAACAGCGACCGCCTGGCGCAGGTGCTGGACGTGGAAACGATCCTGCGCAAGGTGATGCCGCCGACCGAACCGGACATCGATACCGCCACCATTGGTGCCACTGTGGAGATCAAACCAGGCACTGTCATCCTGGCCGCAGACGATTCACTGATCGCGCGCACCATGATCGAACAGGGACTGGAAGCCATGGGCCTGCCCTTCATCATGTGCAAGACGGGCAAGGAAGCCTGGGATCATTTGCAGGCCATTTCCGACAAGGCAGAAGCCGAGGGAACAACCGTGCACGACAGGATCGCCCTGGTACTGACCGATCTGGAAATGCCCGAAATGGACGGTTTCACCCTTACCCGAAACATCAAGCAGGATCCTCGTTTCAGCAACATTCCCGTGGTGATCCATTCTTCGCTGACCGGCTCTGCCAACGAGACGCACGTCAAGAATGTGGGGGCGGATGCCTATGTGGCGAAGTTCGTCGCAGAGGATCTGGCGAATGCCCTGCGCAAGGCACTGGGCGCGATGCATTGAGGTTCAAGGTGCAAGATTCAAGATGCAAGTTACAAGTTGTTCGTCGCCAGGCATAAAGCCGTACGCTTCGTGTGAACCTTGTATCTTGATACCTTGCAACTTGAAGCCCCCGCGAAGCGAGGGCGATCTGCTTTTAAATGCCCATGTTCATGATGTTCTGATATGCCTCCACCAGCTTGTTGCGCACCTGCACAGTCTGCTGCAGGGCGATGCTGGATTTCTGCAATGAGATCATGGCGTCAGAGAGGCTGACCGTGCTGTCGCCCATTTCAAAACGCTGGGCCATCTGCTGAGACTGCTTCTGGACCTGATTGACCTGATCGAGCGAAGTTTTTAGGACTGAGTGAAAGTCGGTCGCACCGGCAGCCGGTTTGGCCTGCAGGGCACCGTCGCTCAGGGGGTTGGCATTTGCAGGGGACGTGCGTGCCGCCGCAGCCTGCAGCTGCGCCATCATCGCTTCGATCCGGCCTGTGTCGATTGCACCAATGCTCATCGCGTCCTCCTTTGCTCATTCAGCCGCCTGGCAGGCGGTTTTTCCACGTACTCACCTTATCAGCCGGACCGCAAACCATAAGTTCGATAAGCCCAGAAAATCGGCGCCTATTCTCCCGATTGAAAACTCTGGCAGTGCCGATAATTCGATCACAAAGCGGAAGTTCTCATGGGGAAGCACGACGTGAACACGGCAAACAGAAACAAGATGATCCATGACGCCAGCATGATGGGGGCCGAATAATATGGCAGAGGGAGGCGAGATTGTTGTTCCGGGCAACATGATGGACTTTACCCGGACGGCTGGCGGACAAAAAATCATGCTGGCGCTGGGCGTGGCCGCAGCCATTGCGGTGATGGGCGCGGTCTGGATGTGGGGGCAACAGCCGGACTATCGCGTGCTGTTCTCGAATTTCAGCGATCGCGACGGTGGCGCGATAGTCGCCGAGCTGGAAAAAATGAGCATTCCCTACAAATACTCCGACGGCGGCGGTGCGGTGTTGGTGCCTGCCGACCGCGTGCACGATGCGCGCCTGAAACTGGCTTCGCAAGGCCTGCCCAAGGGCGGCAATGTCGGTTTCGAGCTGATGGAAAACCAGAAACTTGGTTCATCGCAGTTTGTCGAGCGCGTCAATTTCCAGCGCGCCATGGAAGGCGAGCTGGCACGTTCGATCGAATCGGTCTCCGTCGTGCAGTCCGCCCGCGTGCACCTGGCCATGCCCAAGGATTCGGTCTTCGTTTCCGAGCAGAAGACGCCCACGGCCTCAGTGCTGCTGAATCTGCATCCCGGCCGCGTACTGGATTTGCAGCAAATCAGCGCCATCGTCCACCTGGTTGCCAGCAGTGTGCCCGAGCTGCCGATCAAGAACGTGACTGTGGTCGACCAGCACGGCAACCTGCTCTCCGAAACCGGCAACAAGCTGGCCAGCGCCAACGGCATGGACCCCAGCCAGATCAAGTATGTGCAGGAATTGCAGCAGAACGTGGTGAAGCGGATCGAGTCGATCATCAGTCCGATCGTCGGCCCCAACAACGTGCGCGCCGAGGCGACGGCCGACGTCGACTTTTCGCGCAGCCAGCAGGCAGTGGAATCCTACAAGCCGAACCAGACACCCGACGCGATGGTGATTCGCAGCCAGCAGACCAGCGAATCACTGAATGGCAACGGCAATCCGGGCGGCGTGCCGGGTGCGCTCACCAACCAGCCGCCGGCACCCGCCACCGCACCGATCAATGCGCCGGGACAAGGCGCGGTCGCGGCGGTCAACGGGGGCGCCAGCACCAATACGCGCAAGGACGAAACCGTCAACTACGAGGTCGACAAGACCATTCAATATGTGCAACAGGGGGTCGGCGGCCTGAAGCGGCTATCGGTCGCGGTGGTCGTCAATTACAAGAAAACCACCGCCGCGGACGGAACAGTGGAGATGAAGCCGCTGACCGAGGCGGAGACGACCCAGATTTCCAACCTGGTCAAGGAAGCCATGGGATTCAACGCGGAACGCGGCGACTCCGTCAACGTGGTGAACACGCCCTTCGCCCGCGCGGAACAGGAAAAGCTCCCGGATCTGCCCTGGTGGAAGCAATCTGACAATATCGAATATATCCAGATGGCCAAGACTGCAGGCAAGTACCTGCTGATGGCGCTACTCCTGCTCATCCTGTACCTGCGCGTACTCAAGCCGATGCTGAAGAAGCTTTCTGCATCGATGGCGCCGCTTCCTGTCAGCCAGAATGCCCAACTGCAGCAAGCCGACGCCGGCGTGCTGGCGCTTCCCGGCCAGCGCAACTATCAGGAAAACCTGTCACGGGCCCAAAAAATGGCCAACGAGGATCCGCGCGTGGTCGCCAACATCGTAAAAACCTGGGTGGCCAACAATGAGTGAGCCCAGCGGCGTCGTTAAGGGCGCGATCTTGATGCTTGCGCTAGGCGAGACTGGCGCATCGGAAGTGATGAAGTTTCTCGGCCCGCGTGAAGTGCAGAAGCTGGGCGAGGCCATGACCAGCATGCGCTCCATTCCACAGGAGGATGTGGCGAACGTACTGGAGGATTTCAACAATGTGGCTGACCTGAATTCCTCGCTCGGCCTCGACTCCGACGACTATATCCGCACCGTCCTCAGAAATGCGCTGGGCGATGACAAGGCGTCGTCACTGCTGAACCGGATTCTCGGTGGCGGCAGCGATGCCAGCGGCATCGAAAGCCTGAAATGGATGGATTCAGAATCGGTGGCGGACCTCGTCCACAACGAACATCCGCAGACCATCGCAACCATTCTGGTTCACCTGGAACGCGACCAGGCCTGCGAGGTGCTGTCGTTCTTCACTGAACGCCTGCGCAACGACGTGCTGCTGCGCATTGCCACGCTCTCCGGCGTGCAGCCGACTGCGCTGCGCGAACTCAACGACGTGCTGACCAAGCTGCTGTCCGGCAGCGACGTGCTGAAGAAACAGCCGATGGGCGGCACGCGCGCAGCGGCGGACATCCTCAACTTCATGAATGGTGAAAATGAATCCGCCGCCATGGAGTACCTGAAAAGCTACGACCCCGAAATGGCGCAGAAGATCATGGACGAGATGTTCGTATTCGAGAACATCATGGATATCGAAGATCGCGGCATTCAGCTCCTGCTGCGCGAAGTGCAGTCCGACTCGCTCATCATCGCCCTCAAGGGTGCGTCAGAGGATATGCGTGAAAAAATCTTCAAGAACATGTCGCAGCGTGCCGCTGACATGATGCGTGAAGACCTGGATTCCAAGGGACCGGTTCGCCTGTCCGAGGTCGAGGCTCAGCAAAAGGAAATCCTGATGGTGGTTCGCCGCCTGGCCGATGAAGGCCAGATCTCGCTGGGCGGAAACGGGGAAGAAACGTATGTCTAGCGTGATATCCAGCGTGGATCAGCCAGCCTGCACGCCTTGGGAAATGGCCAGCTTCGAGAGTTCGCCGCACTCGGTCACCAAAGCAAGCCACGCAGGCATCAGCCTGCCGACGATCGAGCAGATCAGCGGCATCCAGGATCAGGCACGGCAGGAAGGCTACAACGCCGGCCATGCCGAAGGTCTTGCCAAAGGCTATGCCGATGGCGAGCAAAAAGCGGCGCTTGAAGCCACCCGCCTGGGCAACCTGGCTGACACCTTCACGACGGAAGTCGGCAAAGCCGATGAAACCATCTCACAGCAGGTCCTCGACCTGGCGGTCGATCTTGCCCGCGCATTGTTGAAGTCGGCGCTGGAAGTACGGCCCGAACTTGTCATCCCCATCGTCAGGGAAGCGGTTCGCTACCTGCCGGCACTGCACCAGCCCGCCCTGCTGTTCCTGAATCCTGACGATGCCGTTCTGGTCAAGGACAGAATTGGCGACGAACTTTCCAAAATGGGCTGGCAACTGGCCGACGATACGCAGCTTGGACGCGGCAGCTGCCGGGTGGATACCGCCAGCAACCAGATCGATGCCACCCTGCCCACCCGCTGGCGACGCCTGGCCGCCGCGCTGGGCAAGGATTCCGACTGGCTGGCTCCATGATGGACCCCCAGCCCCACAGCACCCGCTGGAAAGCCTATCTGCAGGACTGCAGCGAGCTGCTTGCGATCGCTGAGCCGATGCAGGTGTCGGGGCGCGTCACCCGGGTCGCGGGTCTGGTGATGGAAGCGGTCGGCCTGAAACTGCCGGTCGGCAGCGCCTGCACCGTCCCCCTGCCCAACGGCACGCAACTGGAGGCCGAGGTGGTTGGATTTGACGGCAACCGGATTTTCCTCATGCCGCAAAGCGACGTCGAGGGCATCGTGCCCGGTGCCCGGGTGTTTCCGGTGGAAGTGATCCCCACCCTGCCCCGCCTGGGCGGTGTGAGACATCCCCGGCGCCGGCCGAGCGACCGCACCCGCCACCTGCCGGTCGGCGACGGCCTGCTGGGTCGCGTGCTCGACAGCAGCGGGCGGCCGTTCGATGGTCTCGGCCCGGTGCAGACCACCGCCACCGCACCGCTCAACAACCGCGCCGCCAACCCGCTGTCGCGCGCGCCGATCAACAGCATCCTCGATGTCGGCGTGCGCGCGATCAACAGCATGCTGACCGTGGGACGGGGCCAGCGCATGGGTCTGTTCGCCGGCTCGGGCGTCGGCAAGAGTGTGCTGCTGGGGATGATGGCGCGCTACACCACGGCTGACGTGATCGTGGTCGGCCTGATCGGCGAACGCGGCCGCGAGGTCAAGGAATTCATCGAAAACATTCTCGGTGAGGAAGGCCTGGCGCGCGCCGTCGTGGTGGCCGCCCCGGCCGACACCCCGCCGCTGGTGCGGATGCAGGGCGCGGCCTACGCCACCTCTATTGCCGAGCATTTCCGCGACCAGGGCAAGCACGTGTTGCTGATCATGGATTCGCTCACCCGCTACGCCATGGCGCAGCGTGAAATCGCCCTGGCCATCGGCGAGCCGCCGGCCACCAAGGGCTACCCGCCATCGGTGTTCGCCAAGCTGCCGGCGCTGGTCGAGCGCGCCGGCAACGGCAAGCCCGGCGGCGGCTCGATCACCGCTTTTTACACCGTGCTCACCGAGGGCGACGACCAGCAGGATCCGATTGCCGATGCCGCGCGCGCGATTCTCGATGGCCACATCGTGCTGGATCGATCGCTGGCCGAGAGCGGCCACTACCCGGCCATCAATATCGAGCAGTCGATCAGCCGTGTCATGCAAAGCATCACCGCGGTGGAACACCAGCAACGCGCACACCGCCTCAAAAAACTGGTTTCGCGCTACGAGCGCAGCCGCGACCTGATCAACGTCGGCGCCTATGCGGCAGGCACCGATCCGCTGCTGGACGAAGCCATCAAATTGCAGGCGGGCATTGAGGCTTTCCTGCAGCAAAACATTTCCGAGCACTCGAACGTCCAGCAAAGCCTGGCCGAACTCGAAGCCCTGTTCCAATAAACCTCACCAGACGACAGGCACCCTGAATGGCTCATCCCTCCGCACTCGATACGCTGATCGAACTCGCGAACAAGGAAACCGAGGAGGCCGCGAAGCGGCTGGGCGCCACGCTGCGCGCGGGCGAGGAGGCGGGGCAGAAGCTCGACCTGCTGACGCAATACCGCGACGACTATGCCGCGCGCTGCCAGTCCAACCTGGCCAGCGGGATCAGCACGACGCACTTCAACAACTTCCAGTTATTCATGCAAAAACTCGACCATGCCATCGCCGGCCAGCAGAAAGTCGTCAGCGACGCCCAGCTGCAGATCGCCCAGGCGCGTGCGGCCTGGCAGGCCTGTGAGCAGAAGAAAATGTCGTTCGTCACGCTGGCCGGCCGCGCAGGCAAGGAAAGCGCGCGCCGCGAACTATGGCTCGACCAGAAACAGAACGACGAATTCGCCGCCCGGACCACGCTGTACAAGCGCCCCCTTCCTGAAATCTGACAGGACACAAAACCATGAACGCGATGAATATCAATCCGGTCAATGCTGCGCAACCGAATCCTGCCGCCGGCAGGCAGCAGGATGCCGCCGCGGCGGACGTTCCGTTCAGTCAGGTCCTGTCGAGCGAGATGGCTCATAGCCGGCGCAACAGCAGCGAGGCCAAACATGGCGGCGACGCCAACGCGGACGATGCGGCCGCAACGGTCAGAACGGCCGAAGCGGCCGAAACGGCCGAAACGGCCAAAACGGAAGCCGCTGGCGACGCCACAGGCGATCCGCTTGCCCCGCCGGTGACCGGGAATGCCGCGACTGATCCGGCGACGCTGCTTGGACTGGCGCTCACCCCGGATCAGCTGAAGCCGGCACCGGCCCGGACGGACGGCGTTGATGCCGGTCAGCCGGCAGACGAGAACACCCCCACCCTGCTCTTCCAGAATTCCCGCAAGGGCCGGACAGCCCAGGCCGGGCAATTTTCCGACCCTGCGCGCGACACGCAAAAAATCGATCCCGCCCTGTCCGGTAAAGGCACTGTGCAGGCCCCCACCACTGCTGCCACTGCTGCCATTGCTACCGCATTTTCTGGTCAACTGGCAGCCGCCCGGCAGGGCGATGCCGTAAAGGGCGAGTTCATGTCGGATCTCATGAGCAACCCCGCCATGCGCCCCGCCTCGCAGGCAGCGTTTGAAACTCTGCACACGCTGAATGAAGCTGCGTCGTCCAAGCTGGCCCCCACGCTGGGCACAACAGCCTGGAATCAGGCGCTGGGCGAAAAGGTCGTATGGATGGCGGCGGGCGCCCAGCAATCGGCCACACTCACGCTCAACCCGCAGAATATGGGCCCGCTGCAGATTGTGCTGAACCTGACGAACGACCAGGCCACAGCCAGCTTCTTCTCCGCCCAACCCGAGGTTCGCCAGGCGCTGGAGGCCGCCTTTCCCCGCCTGAAGGAAATGATGAGCGAAGCCGGCATCCAGCTGGAGCAGGCGACAGTGAGCGCGGACACTCCGCGGCAGAACCACCCTTCAGACCGCCAGGCGCAACGGGCCGCCCTGCCGTTTGGCACAACGGATGCTGGCGCCAGCACCGGCATGCAGACGCTTCATTTACCCGTCCAGCAATCCGGGCGGGGGCTGATCGACACCTTCGCCTGACGGCTTGCGTTCCTCCACCACGCCTGCGGGTCCGCGGCTTTTGCAGAAGGCCGCCCCCAGGCAGTAGCCGCGGAGATTGCGACGGGACGAAAGCCAAGGCAAGCATCCCGTAGGTATAAAGCGTCGCGCCCGCAGATACCCGTCAGGGAATCGCACTGATGGAGATACGCCGCCTGCATTAAACGATATGCGTCTATTTTTCCCCTCTATTCCCGGTATCGAAGGCGCTTGTTTCTTTCAATAATGACAAACATCCACACCGCATTACCCCGACAAAGGAACCGTATCGATGGCCAGACCCGCACCTACCGAAGCTGTCGAACCTGACGAGGCGGCAGAAGCCGCGCCAGCCGGAAAGTCGAAGAAAAAGCTGTTCATCATCATCGCCCTCGTGGTCCTGCTGGGCGGCGGCGGTGCGGCCGCCTGGTTCTTCACCCAGGGCGACAGCGCCAAGGACGCCAAGGAGGCCCAGGAAGAACCGCAAACAGCGCCTGTTTACCTCGCGCTCGAAACCTTCACTGTCAATCTTCAGGATGGCGAGCGGTATATGCAGGTCGACGTCACGCTGCAGGTGGCCGACCAGCTTCAAGCGGACGCCATCAAGCTGCACATGCCGCGCGTCCGCAGCCGCCTGCTGACTTTGCTGGCCAGCAAGCATGCCGAGGATCTGGCCTCCGCGGAGGCCAAGCAAGCGCTCGCGCAGGAAATTCAGGCGCAGGTCAACCTGCCGTTTTACGCCAAGGGCAAGCCTCAGCAGGTCAAGGACGTCCTGTTCACCTCGTTCGTGATTCAGTAAACCCTATATGGCCGACAATTTTCTCTCGCAGGATGAAGTCGACGCGCTGCTGAAGGGCGTGACCGGCGAAACCGATGAGGTGCCGGCCGAAATAGATCATTCGGAAGTACGTGCGTACAACCTGGCCACACAGGAACGCATCGTGCGCGGCCGGATGCCGACGCTCGAAATCATCAACGAACGTTTTGCACGCCTGCTTCGTATCGGCCTCTACAACTTTCTGCGGCGCGGGGTGGAGATTTCGGTCGGCCCGGTGCGGGTCTCGAAATACAGCGAATTCATCCGCAATCTGGTGGTGCCCACCAACCTGAACCTGGTGCAGTTCAAACCGCTGCGCGGCTCGGCGCTGATGATCTTCAATCCCGACCTGGTTTTTCTCATGGTCGACAACCTGTTCGGCGGCGACGGGCGTTTCCACACCCGTGTCGAAGGCCGTGACTTCACGCAGACCGAACACCGCATCATCCAGCGCATTCTCGGCATCGTTTTCGAAGCCTACTCGAAATCCTGGGAGCCTATTTATCCGATCGAATTCGAATTCATCCGTTCGGAAATGAACACCCAGTTCGCCAACATCGCCACCCCCAACGAAGTGGTGGTCGCGATCACCTTTGCCATCGAGCTCGGCCAGATCAGCGGCGAAATGCATTTTTGCATGCCGTACTCGATGATCGAGCCGATCAAGGATCTGCTCACCAGCAGCCTGCAGGCCGAAAACCTGGAAGTGGACAAGCGCTGGATTCGCCTGATGCGCCAGCAGGTCCAGCTGGCGGAAGTCGAGCTCGTCGCCGATCTGGGTACGGCCGAGGTCAGTCTGCGCGACATCGTCGACATGAAAGTGGGCGACATCATTCCGCTCGATATTCCGCGAACCATCGAGGCCAAGGTCGACGGCGTGCCGGTGCTGGAATGCGAATACGGAAAATTCAACGGCCAATACACACTGCGCGTCGAGAAATTGCTGTCGAGCAACTCGACCGAGCCGCAAACAGGAGAACAGCATGTCTGAAGATTCTACCCAAGCCATCGCCGAAGACGATTGGGCGGCCGCCATGGCCGAACAGGCCCCATCGGTGCCTACGCCGGCAGCGCCGGAAATATTCAAGGAGCTGTCCGGAACCACCACCTCCGGCGGGCTGGCCAAGGATATCGATTTCATCCTCGACATTCCGGTGCTGCTGACGGTGGAACTGGGCCGCACCAAGATCACCATCAAGAACCTGCTGCAGCTGGCGCAGGGATCGGTGGTCGAGCTCGACGGGCTGGCAGGCGAGCCGATGGACGTACTGGTCAACGGCTGTCTGATTGCGCAGGGCGAAGTCGTGGTGGTGAACGATAAATTCGGTGTGCGCCTGACCGACATCATCACCCCCGCCGAGCGGATCCGGAAACTCAACAAATGAAATATGGTTTCATTGCCGCCTGCACGTTGCTGAGCCTGCCGGCGCTGGCGCTGGCAGCTGGCACCCCGCTCGCTGCCCCGACAGAACCCGCCATCTCCGCCGCAGGCAGTCTGCTGCAGGTATTCATCGGTCTGGTGGCCGTGCTGTTACTGATCGCCGGTACCGCCTGGCTGGCCAAACGGCTGGGCGTCACGCAGGGCGGCCCGTCCGGCTTGCTGCGCGTGGTCAGCAGCACTTCAGTCGGCACCCGCGAGCGAGTCGTGGTGGTTGAAGTGGGGGAATCCTGGCTGGTGGTGGGTGTGGCCCCCGGCAGCGTCAATGCCTTGATGACCCTGCCCAAGGGTGACATCCAGTCCGTAGCCACGCCTGCGCCGAGCGGCAGCTTTGCTGCGCGCCTGCATCAGATGATCGAGAAACGCAGTGTCAAATAAACGGCATCCGAACCTGGCGCAACTGCTCTTCCTGGCGATCGCGCTGCTGCTGCCCACCCTGGCGCTGGCCCAGGGGGCAAGCCTGCCCGCGTTCACCAGCACGCCGACACCCAGCGGCGGCCAGACCTATTCCCTGAGCCTGCAAACCCTGCTGCTGCTCACCTCGCTGTCGTTTTTGCCGGCCGCGCTGCTGATGATGACCAGCTTCACCCGCATCATCATCGTGCTGTCACTGCTGCGAATGGCGCTCGGCACCCAGTCGACGCCGCCCAACCAGGTGCTCATTGGCCTGGCGCTGTTTTTGACGCTGTTCGTGATGGGGCCGACCTTCGACAAGATATACGTCGAGGCCTACCAGCCGCTGTCGGAGAATCGCATCGAGCTTCAGGAAGCGGTGGATAAGGGCATGGTTCCCCTGCGTGCGTTCATGCTGAAACAGACGCGCGAGACCGATCTCGCGCTGTTCGCCAAAATGTCCCGCAACGGCCCGATGAACTCGGCCGAGGATGTGCCGATGCGCGTGCTGATCCCCGCCTACATCACCAGCGAACTCAAGACCGCTTTCCAGATCGGCTTTGCCGTGTTCATCCCGTTTCTCATCATCGACATGGTCGTCGCCAGTATCCTGATGGCGATGGGCATGATGATGGTGTCGCCCGCCATCGTCGCGCTGCCCTTCAAGCTCATCCTGTTCGTACTGGTCGATGGCTGGAATCTGCTGCTGGGTTCGCTTTCGCAGAGCTTCTTCTGACCAGAACGTACAAACTGATTTTCAAGAACTGATTTGACCGGGTACCCGCCATGACACCAGAAAGCGTAATGACCATAGGCCGCACCGCGCTGGAAATCACCATCCTGGTGGCGTCTCCTGTGCTGCTGGTCACGCTGATTGTCGGCCTCACTATCAGCGTCTTTCAGGCCGCCACCCAGATCAACGACCCAAGCCTCTCCTTCATTCCCAAGGTGCTCGCGGTACTCGTCACCTTTGCCCTCGCCGGACCGTGGATGCTGACGGTAATGACCGATTACATGCGACGGGTATTGACCGGCCTGCCCGGAATCATCGGCTAGTTCCGGATGATCATCCCCATCGGCCCGGGGGCGGCTGCGCCGCAAATGCTGACGACAACAAACCCAATCCACCCGACCGCTTTATGATCAGCCTCACCGATGCCCAGCTCAATACCTGGCTGATCAATTTCATCTGGCCGCTCACCCGCATTCTCGGGCTGATCATGGTCGCGCCGGTATTCGGGCACCGTTCGGTGCCCGGGCGCGTCAAGATCGGGCTCGGTGTTTTCATCGCCCTGATCATCGCGCCCACCCTACCGCCGATGCCCGATGTCGGCCTGGGGTCGTGGCATGGCCTGTTCATCCTGGTGCAGCAACTGCTCATTGGCATCGCGATCGGCTTCATCATGCGCATCATTTTTGCTGCGGTCGAAGCCGCCGGCGAAATCGTAGGCCTGCAGATGGGCCTGGGGTTTGCGTCCTTTTTCGACCCGCAAAGTGCCGGCCAGACGCTGGTGCTGGCCCGGTTCTTCAATATGCTGGCGCTGCTGGTGTTCCTCGCGGTCAACGCCCACCTGCTGCTGATCGGCGTGCTGGTCGACAGTTTCCAAACCCTGCCCATCAGCCCGCAACCGCTCTCGGCGGCGGGGTTCTACAACGTAGCCGCCTTCGGTTCCACCGTGTTTGCCGTCGGCCTGCAGCTGGCGCTGCCGCTGATTGCCATCCTGCTGATGACCAATCTATCGCTCGGCATCCTCACACGCGCGGCGCCCCAGCTCAACATCTTTGCGATCGGTTTCCCCATTACCCTGGGCGTGGGACTGATTGTGGTGGATCTCACCCTGCCCTACTTTGTCCCCCAGCTTGAACAGATGCTCCAGCACGGGTTCCAGGCAACGACCACGGTGATCCAGACGTTGCGTCCGGAATGAGAGACACGTTGCATGAGATGCAAGCGCCAAGATTCAAGTCACAAGGAAAACCTACCCCGTTCAACTTGAAACTTGAAACTTGAAACTTGAAACTTGAAACTTGAGCCTGTCAGAAGCCCAGGCTATCGAGCAGATCGTCCACCTGGCTTTGGTCGGCCACCACGTCGCTCTTCTTCTCCGGATTGATCTGCGGACCGTTGAGCAGGCCGCTATTGGATTCACGCTTTATCTCGGCCGGCGCGTAATCAATCAGCAGTTGCACCAGTTGCTGCTCCATGCTGTGCGCGAGATCGGTCACCTTGCGGATCACCTGACCGGTGAGATCCTGAAAATCCTGCGCCATCATGATGTCCAGCAGCTGCTGCTTGGTGGCGCTGGTGTCGTTGCGCATATCGGCCAGGCACTGCATGGTCATCGTGGCCATGTCGCGGTAATTGGCTTCCGAAAAGGGGGCTTTGAAGGCCGCCTGCCAGCCATTCAGGATTTCGTCGGCGCCTGCATCGATGCGTTCCTGCATGGGGATGGCGGCATCGGTGGCGTTGAGCACGCGCTGCGCCGCCTGTTCGGTCATGCGTGCGACATAGTTGAGACGTTCGCGGACGTCGGGGATGTCATGCGTCGCTTTTTCCAGCACCTTGTCGAAACCGAGCTCGCGCAGGCTTTCGTGCAGGGTGCGGGTGATCTGGCCAACCCGCGCCAGCATCTCGTCATGTTCGTTCCCTGCGGCGTCCACGGCACCGGGTGCGACAGCAACCCCGTCGGAACTGGCGAATTGCGTATCCACGTCAGGCTCCTGCTTTTTCTAGTTTTTCGAATATCTTGCTGAGCTTCTCGTCGAGTGTGGCGGCGGTGAATGGCTTGACCACATAACCGCTGGCACCGGCCTGCGCCGCCGCGATGATGTTTTCCTTTTTCGCCTCGGCCGTCACCATCAGCACCGGCAGCTTGGACAGCGCGGCATCAGCACGAATCTGCTGCAGCATCGTCAGGCCATCCATATTGGGCATGTTCCAGTCGGACACGACGAAGTCGAAGCTGCCCGCGCGGAGCTTGGCCAGGCCATCGACACCATCCTCCGCTTCCTCGACGTTGGAATAGCCCAATTCCTTGAGCAGGTTGCGCACGATGCGGCGCATCGTGGAGAAATCGTCAACTACCAGAAATTTTGTGTTCGGATCGGCCATGCAGGGCTCCATTGAGACGGTTCATTTTGTCATGGGATTAATCGGCATTCCGGCGTCAAACTTAAGCACTGAACCGGGCAGAAACCGGATCTTTAGCAGACACCCTGCTCGTCCCCGAACGTAGTGCCCCGCGGCCGCGCGCGCTAGCTTGTGCGGGTGTGACAACGCCGGATGTCTGCGCCACCATTAAACGTGCGGAAACGGCTCGGCAAAACGCTCGCGGATGGCCACGATGCCGGGCAGTTCCTGCAGGAACACCTCGACCAGCGCCGGGTCGAAGTGCTTGCCGTTATTGTCCTTGATCAGCTCCACCGCGTCCTCGACCGTCCAGGCCTTTTTATAGGGCCGCACCGAGGTCAGCGCGTCGAACACGTCAGCCAGCGCAGCGATCCGGCCAGCCTGTGGAATCGCCTCACCCGCCATCCCGTTGGGATAGCCGCTGCCGTCCCATTTTTCGTGGTGGGTGAGCGCAATTTCGCGCGCCATGCACATCAGGTCGGAATCGTCGCCAGCGAGTAGTTTTTCACCGATAGCGGCATGGGTCTTCATGATTTCCCACTCATGCGGCTCGAATTTTCCCGGTTTGAGCATGACGGCATCAGGGATGCCGATCTTGCCGATGTCGTGCATCGGACTGGCGTTCAGGATCAGCTCACAGTCGGCTCCGCTCCAGCCGATCGCGCCGGCGAGCAGCGCGCAGCTGTGGCTCATGCGCAGGATGTGATTGCCGGTCTCCTCGTCGCGGTACTCCGCCGCCATGCCGAGCCGCTGCACAATCTGCAGGCGGGTACGCCGCAATTCCTCGGTGCGCGCCTGCACCATATCCTCCAGCACCGCCTTCTGGTCGTACATCAGGCGGTGGGCCATTTGCGCGTCCAGCAGGTTACGCACCCGCATCAGCAATTCATTGCGGTCAAAGGGCTTGCAGATGAAATCGCGCGCGCCCGCGGCAAGCGCGCGCAGCAGATAATCCTTGCCGTACTGGGCGGTGAGAATCACGATGGGCGGCAGCAACGGGTCGTTCAGCGCTTTCAGCTGCTCCATCACCTGATAGCCGTCCATGTGTGGCATGTTGATGTCGAGCAGAATAAGCGCGGGCTGGGTGATTCGATAGAGGTCGATGACCACACGCGGGTCGTCCGCCAGCACCAGGCTCTGATAACCCTGGCTACGCAGCATCTTGTCCAGCAGCTTGAGATTGGCCGGCTCGTCATCGACGATGAGAATGCACTCTCTGTTCAGGGATTCGTTGCTCATGCTACTTTCTCCTGTTGGTCCGGCAGCAGGCAGCGATCGAGCATGCCGAAAAAGCTGGGGACGTCGATGGGTTTGGTCAGGTATTCGCTGAACCCTGCCGCGCGGCCGCGCTCGATGTCGCGGGGCATGGCGTTGGCGGTGATGGCAATCACCGGAATGGCCTGCAGGCGCGCGTCGGCCCTGAGCACCTCCAGCACCTGGTAGCCATCCATTCCAGGCATGTTGATGTCGAGCAGGATCAGCTCGGGATGGCGCGCCTGTGCCAGTTCGATGCCCAGTTCCGGCGTGTGGGCCGTCAGCAGGTGGATGTGCGGGCGGTGGCCTAGAATCTGTGCGACCAGCTTGATGTTGGACGGGTTGTCCTCGATGTAGAGCACGAGGTGCTGCACCGCGTCGCTGCGCTGCCCCGGCTCGGCGCCTTCACCCGCCGGGCCCGGGCGATCCGGGGCGGCGTCGGCCATGGATTCCAGCGGCAGTTCGACCCAGAAGGTACTGCCCACGCCAGGTTCGCTCTCGACCCCCACCGCACCGCCCATCATCTCGACGATGCGCTGGGTGATGGTGAGGCCGATGCCGGTGCCTTCGATGTCGCTGTGCCCGGCGTCAAGCCGGTTGAAAGGCTGGAACAGTTCCGTCAGGCGTTCGGCCGGTATGCCCGGGCCGCTGTCGGTAACCCGGATGCGCAGCCGGTCGGCACCCTCTAGCTGTACCTCGATGCGCACGCTGCCGCCGTCTCGATTGTATTTGATGGCATTGGACAGCAGGTTGAGCAAGGCCTGCTTGAGCCGCGTGCGATCGGCCCGCACCGCCGTGCCCTTGAGTCCCTTGTGGCTGAACTGGATGTCGCGCTGGTCGGCCAGCGGACCGACCAGCGCCAGACAATCCTCGACGATGAGACACACCTCCACCGGCTCCAGCGACAGGTCAATGTGGCCGGATTCGACTTTGGACAGATCCAGCACTTCGTTGATCAGCTCCAGCAGGTGACGGCCCGCCTTGAGAATCTCCCCCACATTGTCCTGATGCTCATCGGGCAGCGTGGCGTCGTATTCCATGAGCTGGCTAAAACCGAGGATGGCGTTCATCGGTGTGCGCAACTCGTGGCTCATGCTGGAAAGAAAGTCGGATTTGGCGTGATTGGCGCGCCCGGCCTCGTCGCAGGCGGCGACCAGCGCCTGTTCGGCCTCCACCTGTCCGGTAATGTCCTGCACGGTGCCGCTCAGGCGGATCATGCTTCCCGCCGCGTCGGTTTGGGCCTGCGCCAGTTCATGCACATGACGCACGGTGCCGTCTGGCCGTACGATGCGGTGCACCACGTCGTGGTGACCACTTTGCTCAGCCTGTTTTTCGCTATCGATCACCAATCCCCGGTCGTCCGGGTGAATCGCCGCGCGAAAGGCCTCGACGCTGGGCGCGAAGCTGCCCGGTTCATGGCCAAAGATGCGGTAGATCTCGTCCGACCAGCTCAGCTCGCCGCTGCGCACGTCGGCGCTCCAGTTGCCGATGCTCGCCAGCGTCTGTGCCTCGCGCAACTGGCGCTCGCGTTCGGCCAGCGCCAGTTCTGCGCACTTGCGATCATGAATGTCCTGCACCACCCCCAGCATCTGCAAAGGCGTGCCGGCAGCATCGCGCACCACCGCACCGCGCTCCAGCAGCCAGCGCACGCTGCCATCGGGCCACACCACGCGATGCTCGATCTCGTAGGGTGCGTCGTGCTCGACGCAGGCATTGACGGCGTCGAGCACAGCCTGGCGGTCCTCCGGGTGGATCACGCGAAGGAAGTTGGCGTAGGAGGTTTCGAGATCCCCCTCGGGATGCCCAAATAGCGGCGCGATGCGTTCGGTCCAGAACAACTCGCCTGTCTGGATATTCCATTCCCAGGTGCCTATGTTGGCAAAGAGCTGCCCGCGGCGCAGCCTTTCCTTGTGTGACTCCGCCGCCTCCTCGGCGCGCTTGCGGGCCAGGGCATTGCTAATGACATCCGCCATGAGCTTGAGCGGCTCGATTTCCCCGGGCACCCAGTCGCGCCGACAGCGCACGGCATCAAAACCGACAAAGCCGAAGGTTTTCCCCTTTTTTTGCAGCGGAAAGGCAAACAGCGACTGGATCTGCTGGTCCTCGAACAAGGCCTTTTCCCTGGCAGCCTCGGGGGGCAAACCGGCCACATCCGGCACGACGATGATGTCTCCCCTCGATATCTGCTGCTGCCACCAGGGCGCCCTCTCCAGCGGCATGTCCTGGACCTTGTCGCGCTGGGGTTCGATGCCCTCGGCGCACCACTCGTGGGTGTTGCTCATGCGCGTGCCAGCTTCTGAAAACAGGAACAGGTAGGCACGGTCGGCCCCCAGATGTTCGCCGCTGTGTTGCAGGGTCCGGTCGATCGCCGCGTCCATCTCTGCTGCGGACGCGGCCAGCAGGTCGGCGCCCGCCTCTGCAATCAGGCGCCGCAATTCGCCTTGCCGGCGCAACGCATCTTCGACTGCCTTCACATGAGTGATGTCAGTGCGCATCGACACGTACTGGTAGAGCTTGCCCTCGCTGTCGAGAAAGGGAACGATGGTGGACTCCACCCAGTAGCGGCTGCCGTCCTTGCGCCGGTTGCAGATTTCGCCCTGCCACACAATACCGCCGGTGATAGCGCGCCACAGGCTTTGGTAGAACGCTGGCGGGTGCTCTCCCGACTTGACGATGCGATGGTTCTGCCCCAGCAACTCGCTGCGCGAGTAACCACTGATCTGGCAAAACTTGTCGTTGACGTAGGTGATGTTGCCGGCGTGGTCGGCGATGCTGACGATGGCGTGCTGATCCAGCGCCAGATGTTCGCGCTCGCGCTTGTAAAGGGTGGTTTCCAGGCGCTGTCGAATGGCGCTGTTTTGTCGCGCCCGCCGAGCCCGCGCGGTGACCGCCGCCACCAGATAATCCGTCAGCACGGGTTTGACCAGAAAATCGTCACCACCAAGATAAAGCGCCTGCAATTGCCGCGAGATGTCGGCCTCGGCGGAAAGAAACAAGATAGGCAGATGCAGCTGTTCGTCCCGCTCGCGCAGCACCGCCGCCAACTCGGGACCGCTGGCCTCGGCCATGTCCACTTCGAGCACGGCCACGTCGGGGACGAAATCGCTCAGCGCGTCCATGATCCGCAGCGGCTGCGACAGCGTGCGCACCGCCATGCCGGCCGCGCGCAGCACGGCGGCATGGGTTTCCAGCAGCATCGGATCGTCGTCCACCAGCAGCACGCGGTAGGGCTGCGGCGGCTGGCGATCGGTGAGTGTGTCCAGCAGGCCGATCAGCCGGCCGGCATCCACCGGTTTGACCAGATAGCGGCAGGCGCCGGCACGAAAGGCTGCCAGACGCGACGGCAGATCATCGCGCGCCGAGATCAGGACAACAGGCGGGCAGCGTCCCTGATTGGCCTTGAGTTTCACCAGCAACTCGGCGCTGGCGGCGTCGTCTTCGGGGAAGACCACCTCCATCACCAGCGCGGCGGGGTGTTCCGCATCGGTGGCCATGCACGCGGCGCAGAACCCGGCCGGCTCGGCGAACACCCGCACCCGGTAGCCATCGTCCCGCAAGGCCTGGCTCAGGCGACCGGCCTGTGCCGGGTCGGTCTCGAGCAAGTGGATCAGCGGCGAGTGATCGAGGCGCGGCGGCGGTTCAGGGGCGCCTTGCAGCTGAATGCGTGCCAGCTGATCCATGCGGTCAAGATCGCTGCCGATGGCCTGCCATTCCGCTTCGGTCGGTGCAGCCCCGGACTTGAGCTGGGCCGCCAGCCGGGCCTCCAGCGCGCATGCGGCGTCCGACACCGGCTGCATGCCGAAGAGGCCAGCCGAACTGGTAATGGATTGCATCATACGACGCAGCGCTTCTGCCTCGGCCGCTTGCCAGACAGTCAGGCTTTGGACCTGCGCATGAACGGCGTCTATCCGTCCGGGGAGCTGGTCGGCAAACTGACGGCGCAGTTCAGCGAGCGTGTCGGAAGTGGGTAATGTCATGCATGCAATTTTGTTTTATCCGTTTCTGAACGATACGATAAAACCACAATTTTTATAAGGCCTTTATGCCCTCCGGGAATCGGCACGCTGTCTGTCCTGGAAGAAACGGCAAAAACACTGCTGTCTGAAGCCCTTCTAAACCCGCATCGCCCGGTTGCCGTGCGTTGCAAAGAATTGCAGCACCCGCCCCGGCAGTTCATGCAAAGGGCCGACGTCGTGGGTGGCGCCGATGGCGATGGCTTCCTTGGGCATGCCGAAAACCACGCATGAGGCTTCGTCCTGCGCCAGGTTGTAGGCGCCGGCCTTTTTCATTTCCAGCATTCCCGCTGCGCCGTCACGGCCCATACCGGTGAGGATGACGCCGACCGCGTTCTTGCCGGCGCTCAGCGCGGCCGAATTGAACAGCACGTCGACCGAGGGGCGGTGGCGGTTCACCGGCGGCCCCTGATCGAGTTTGGTCATGTAGTTGGCACCACTGCGCACCAGCAGCAGATGGGAATGTCCCGGCGCCAGATAGGCATGGCCCGGCAGCACGCGTTCCCCGCCTTCGGCCTCCTTGACGGAAATCCGGGACAGCTTGTCGAGCCGGTTGGCGAACGAACGGGTAAAGCCTTCCGGCATGTGCTGGGTGATCAGGATGCCGGGGCAATCGGGCGGCAACTGGATCAGGAAATCCTTGATCGCTTCGGTGCCGCCGGTGGAAGCGCCGATGATGATCACCTTTTCGCTGCTGGTGAACGGATTGCGCACGGCCGCCAGCGGGGTGCCGTCGGTGTGGCTCGGCACCTTGACGCGTGGCTTGATATTGGCCCGGGATGCAACGCGGATTTTATCCGCGATCAGGTCGGCGTACTCCAGCATGCCGCTCTGGATCGACATCTTTGGCTTGGTGACGAAATCCACCGCGCCCAGTTCCAGTGCGCGCATGGTGATTTCAGACCCCCGCTCGGTCAGCGACGACACCATCACCACCGGCATCGGACGCAGCCGCATCAGCTTCTCGAGAAACTCGAGACCGTCCATTTTCGGCATTTCCACATCCAGCGTGAGCACGTCCGGATTGGTCTGCTTGATCAGATCGCGCGCCACCAGCGGATCAGGCGCCACCCCCACCACTTCCATGTCCGCCTGGCTGTTGATGATCTCCTTCATCACGCCGCGGATCAGCGCCGAATCATCCACTATCAAAACCTTGATTTTCATCTTGTTTGCTTTCTGCAGATCAGATCAAAACAGATCGACGTCGCCACCCACATCACAGGCCTTGAGCCGGGTCGCGTAGTCCTGCTCCCGCTTCACCAGCGTGTAGTTGTTGAGCTGTTTGAGTTTTTTAACCAGCACCTTGCCGGTGGCCGGAAAGAAATACACCTTGCGCGGATGCACATCGTTCAGATCTTCCGCCACGATACGGATATTTTCTGCGTGCAGAAAATCGCGCACGAAGCGGGCATTGCGCTCGCCCACATTGATGCTGGTAAAGCCACGCAGGACATTGCCGCCGCCAAACACCTTGGCTTCCAGGTTCTCGCGTCGCGCGCCTGCCTTGAGCAACTGGTTGATCAGCGTTTCCATGGCATAGGCGCCATAGCGCATCGATGCCGAGGCCGGGCTGCCGGCATCGCCACCGCTGTCCGGCAGCATGAAATGGTTCATGCCACCGATTCCCGACACACGGTCACGGATGCACGCCGCCACACAAGAGCCCAGCACGGTGACAATGAGCATCGGCTTGCCGGTGAAATAGTATTCGCCGGGCAATATCTTGGCGGTATCACAGTCGAATGTCCGGTCGTAATACAGGTTGGTCGCGAGTTGTTCTTCTACCGCGGGATTCATGCAGGCTTCCTTGCGCCCCCATGGCGAGGGTCCAGCTCGTAGACCGTCTTGCCGCGCAGCTTGAACGCATCGGAGGCATACATGAAGTTTTCGGAATGGCCGGCAAACAGCAGACCATCTGGTTTCATCAGCGGCACAAACCGCGCAAGAATCTGGCCCTGTGTGGGCTTGTCGAAATAGATCATGACATTGCGGCAGAAAATCACGTCGAACGGTCCACTCACCGGCCAGCTGCCGGCCAGCAGATTGAGCGGTTTGAAGGTCACCAGCTGGCGCAGTTCGGGACGCACCCGCACCTGCCCCGAACGCTCGCCCGTGCCGCGCTGGAAGAAGCGCTTGACGCGATCCGACGCCATCTTGTCGATACGCTCGGCCGGATACACCCCCTTGGCAGCCGTTTCCAGCACGTTGGTATCGATATCCGTAGCGATGATGCTGACCGGCGGAGTGAGTGTGCCAAACGCCTCACACACCGTCATGGCGATGGAATAGGGTTCCTCGCCGGTCGAGGCGGCCGAACACCAGATCGACAGCGATGCCTTCCGGCTCTTGATATGCTCGGCCAGGATCGGAAAATGGTGCGCCTCGCGAAAAAACGAGGTCAGGTTGGTCGTCAGCGCATTGGTGAAGGCCACCCACTCTTCGCTGTCTCGCCCGCTTTCCAGGCGGTCGAGGTATTCGGCGAAGGTGCCGATCCCTTTGGCACGCAAGCGCCGCGACAGGCGGCTGTAGACCATCTCCTGCTTGCTTTCGCCCAGCGAAATCCCGGCCTGCTTGTAGATCAAAGCACGTACCCGCGCAAAATCGCGCGGCGTGAATTCGAAAATCCGGGTGTTGTCCTGCGGTTTATTCAATGCGGGCTTCATGTCGAAATTCTTTGTCTGCTCAGTGCTCTGTTCTCAACATGCGCGCGCGTTTAAGGCGGGCTCGATATAACCGTACTGTAGTCACCGTACTGCACAACGCAACGCTTCGTCCCTCAGCCTGATGATCCCGAGGAGATCACCAGGGCATCATTTTCCTCTTGCCATCAAGCACCAGCCAGCTGCTTGCGCGCCGTGGCCGGACGGACGCCCAATGCCTTGGCGGCAGGAGCCCGGGCCTGTTGCCGAACCTGACCCTGTCCGCCCTGTACCAACCTGAAAGAGCCCACCAGTTCCGTCAGTTTCTCTGACTGTTCCTGCAGGCTTTCGGACGCCGCCGCGGCCTGCTCCACCAGCGCGGCATTCTGCTGGGTCACGTCGTCCATCTGGGTGATCGCCTCATTGACCTGCTCGATGCCGGTGCTCTGCTCCTGGCTGGCCGCCGCAATCTCGCTCATGATGTCGGTGACCCGCTTGACCGAGTTGACGATCTCGTTCATCGATTCGCCGGCCTGATCCACCAGCTTGCCGCCGAGATCGACCTTGCCGACCGAATCCTCGATCAGGCCCTTGATTTCCTTGGCCGCGCTGGCGCTGCGTTGCGCCAGGTTGCGCACTTCGGAAGCGACGACGGCAAAACCGCGTCCCTGTTCGCCGGCACGCGCCGCTTCCACTGCGGCGTTCAAGGCCAGAATGTTGGTCTGGAAGGCAATGCCGTCGATCACGCCGATGATATCGGCAATCTTGCGCGAGCTGTCCTTGATCGAGGCCATGGTATCGACCACCTGGCTCACCACCTGGCCGCCCTTGACTGCGACATCGGCGGTGGAGACCACTAGCTGGTTGGCCTGGCGCGCGTTATCGGCGTTCTGCTTGACCGTGCTGGTCAGCTCCTCCATCGAACTGGCGGTTTCCTCAAGGCTGGATGCCTGCTGTTCGGTGCGGGAGGACAGGTCGAGGTTGCCGGTGGCGATCTCGCTGGCCCCCAGGCCCACTATCTCGGTGCTCTGCTTGATCTGGCCGATCAGCAGTTTGATGTTGATCTGCAGCACGCGCAGCGATTGAATCAGCGTGGATGCTTCTTCGACACCATTGGCCTCGATCTGCCCGGTCAGGTCGCCCGAGCTCATGCGTTCGATGTCGCCCCGGACGCGCTCCAGAGGCACCACGACAATGCGGTAGCACATCACGGCGAATACGCCCGCCAGCGGCACGCCCAAGGCAGCGATCGCCATCAGCCAGCCGGTGAACGTCTGGTTGGCTTCGGTGCTGGCCAGCCAGGCCAGAATGCCGATCGCCACGAACATGACAGCCATTGAAATGGCAGCGATCGACAGGATCGACTTCAGGGACAAGGCCTTCAGCGTGTCGCCGCAACAACGCTGCAGGAAAGACAGCCTGACAGCATTGCCTTCCCGGATTGTCAGCGTCTTGTCGCCGCCCTTGATTGCGCGATAGGCAGCTTCCGCCGCCTGCACCTGGTCGCGGCTGGGTTTGGTCCGGATCGAGGAATACCCGATCATTTGCCCGTTTTCGATGAGGGGGGCGGCATTCGCCTGTACCCAGTAGTGGTCACCGTTCTTGCAGCGGTTCTTCACCAGCCCGGTCCACGCCTTGCCTTCCTTGAGGGTGCGCCAGAAATCCGCGAAGGCCTCGACCGGCATGTCGGGGTGGCGCACGATGTTCTGCGGCTGCCCGATCAGTTCTTCCTCACTGAATCCACTGATGTTGATGAAGTCCTGGTTGATGTAGGTAATGTTGCCGTGAAGGTCCGTCTTCGACACCACCGTTTCGGTGTCCTGCAAGACGTATTCGACGTTAGTCACCGGCATATTCGATCGCATTGATTCCCATCCTTCCCTGAAATGATTTAGCTGTCGTAAGCCGGCGATTGTCCCTTTTATCAACCAGGATAAAGCCTGCCTATAAGCTCTATCGGCAGGATAGCGGGGACCTTAAGCAAATTTACTGATCAACGTGCGCCTCCCGACTTGCCGAGCCGCTTCGGCCGCGAGGTGCTGCCGAACGATGCTCTGTGCGTCTTCGCATGGGACGGCAGGGCGTTGGCCGGCTTGCGGTGGGCCGGACTCGCGGTTCCTCCCGCCTGGGTCAGCGTGAAGGAATCCACCAGTTCCATCAGCTTGACCGCCTGCGCCTGCATGCTCTCGGAGGCAGCTGCGGCCTGTTCCACCAGCGCGGCGTTCTGCTGGGTCACGTCGTCCATCTGGGTGATCGCCTCATTGACCTGCTCGATGCCGGCGCTCTGCTCCTGGCTCGCCGCCGCAATCTCGCTCATGATGCCGGTGACCCGTTTGACCGAACTGACGATCTCGTCCATGGTCTTGCCCGCTTCGTCGACCAGCTTGCCGCCGAGATCGACCTTGCCGACCGAATCCTCGATCAGGCCCTTGATCTCCTTGGCTGCGCTGGCGCTGCGTTGCGCCAGGTTGCGCACTTCGGAGGCGACCACGGCAAAACCGCGTCCCTGCTCGCCGGCGCGCGCGGCTTCCACCGCGGCATTCAAGGCCAGGATATTGGTCTGGAACGCAATGCCGTCGATGACGCCGATGATGTCGGCGATCTTGCGCGAACTGTCCTTGATCGAGGCCATGGTATCGACCACTTGGCTGACCACCTGGCCGCCCTTGACCGCGACGTCGGCGGTGGACACCACCAATTGCTTGGCCTGGTGTGCGTTATCGGCGTTCTGCTTGACCGTGCTGGTCAACTCTTCCATCGAGCTGGCGGTCTCTTCCAGGCTCGAGGCCTGCTGCTCGGTGCGAGCGGACAGGTCGAGGTTGCCGACAGCAATTTCACCGGCGCTCTCGTTCACCTGGGTGGTGGCTTCACTGATCTGGCTGATCAGCCATTTGGTGTTGAGTTGCAGGATGCGGAGCGACTGGGCGAGGTGTGCCATTTCATCGTCGCCGCCGATATCGATCTGCCCGGTCAAGTCGCCTTCGCTCAAGCGCGCGATATCCTGATGGATGCGATCCAGAGGATTGATGATGCTGCGGAAAACCATGACGCCGAAGAACCCCCCAAGCAAGATACCCACAACGCTCAGGCCCATTGACCAGTTGGCAAACAGTTGGGCGTCTGCTGTGGCGAGCCAGGACAGCACACCATTCAGCAGGAACAGAACACTGATCGAAGCCGATGCCAGCAGCAGTTTCACCTTGATGGACAGCCTGGTCAGCACACTGATGAAATCGAACCGGGAACGCCTGACTACGTTGCCCTCGCGAATCTCGATGTCGGTGGCGCCGGCCTTGATCGCGCGGTAGGCGACGTCCGCAGCCTGGATTTTCTCGCGGCTGGGCTTGACCCTAACTGAAGCGTAGCCGACGATCTGCTTGTTCTTCGTGATGGGCGAAGCATTGGCCTCGACCCAGTAGTGATCGCCGTTCTTGCAGCGATTCTTCACCAGCCCGGTCCATGGCTTGCCGCTTTTGAGGGTGCGCCAGAAATCCGCGAAGGCCTCTTCCGGCATGTCGGGATGGCGCACGATGTTTTGCGGCTGCCCGATCAGTTCTTCCTCGCTGAATCCGCTGATGTTGATGAAGTCCTGGTTGACAAAGGTGATGTTGCCGTGGGCATCGGTTTTCGAGGTCGGGCTTTCGTCTTCCTGCAGGACATATTCGAGGTGGGTGACGGGAGTATTGGAACGCATTTTCGTTATCGCTAAAGGAATAAGGGGGAGTTAAAAACTGGGCCGGGCGTCGTGGTTGACGACGCCCGGTCCGGCTGGGGTGATTCACACAAGGGACTCCCGGCTCAGAACTCCTCCCATTCTTCGTTACTGCCACCACCGGCTGCCTGTTTTTTCGGCCGTGCGGCGGGTGCCGGAATTGCCCTTGTGGCCTTCGTCGATGCAGACGCCACGCGCTTCAACTCCGGACGCGCCGCCTGGGTGCTATACGCCCCGCTCTCCATCTTGAACACGCTCACCGCCTCGGCCAGCTTGGCCGCCTGCTCCTGCATGCTTTCGGCCGCGGCCGCGGCTTCCTCCACCAGCGCGGCGTTTTGCTGGGTTACGTCGTCCATCTGGGTGATCGACTGGTTGACCTGCTCGATGCCGATGCTCTGCTCCTGGCTCGCCGCCGCAATCTCGCTCATGATGTCGGTGACCCGTTTGACCGAACTGACGATCTCGTTCATGGTCTTGCCGGCCTCGTCGACCAGCTTGCCGCCGGCGTCGACCTTGCCGACCGAATCCTCGATCAGACTCTTGATCTCCTTGGCCGCGCTGGCGCTGCGCTGGGCCAGGTTGCGCACTTCGGAGGCGACAACGGCAAAGCCGCGTCCCTGCTCGCCGGCACGCGCCGCTTCCACTGCGGCGTTCAAAGCCAGAATGTTGGTCTGGAACGCAATGCCGTCGATGACGCCGATGATGTCGGCAATCTTGCGCGAGCTGTCCTTGATCGAAGCCATGGTGTCGATCACCTGGCCAACCACCTGGCCGCCCTTGACTGCGACATCGGAGGTGGATCCCACCAGCTGGTTGGCCTGGCGCGCATTGTCGGCGTTCTGCTTGACGGTGCTGGTCAGTTCCTCCATTGCGCTGGCCGTCTCTTCCAGACTCGAGGCCTGCTGTTCGGTGCGAGAGGAAAGGTCGAGGTTGCCCGCAGCAATCTGGCCCGACGCGTGGGCCACGGTGTCTGTACCAAGACGCACTTGGCCGACCACGCTCACCAGACTGTCGTTCATGTCTTTCAGCGCGCGCATCAACTGGCCGAATTCATTGGTCGAGCCGACTTCGATGCGTTGTGTCAGATCGCCCTCGGCCACGCCGCGCGCCAGTCTCACCGCAGCATTCAGCGGACCGGTAATGGCCCGGATCAGCCAGACGCCGATCAGGGCAGCCAGCAGCACGCCAAACACGATGAGCGCCATGGAGATGTTGCGCACCCAGACAAAACGGGTTTGTGCCGCTTCGAACTCGCTTTTGGCTATCGCGAGCTGCAATGCAATCAGCGCTTCCGCACTTTCCCGCACTTTCGGGTAGGCCGCTTTCATTTCTCCCTGCAGGATTTCGCTGGCCTGCTGGAAATCGTGACCGGTCAAGGCGGCCAGCGCCGGGTTCAGACCCGACTGGCCATAAGCAATGCGATTGGCATTGAAGGCTTCAGCGAGCCGGGTTTCCTCGGACGTCATCCGGGTAGCCATGTAGGCCTTCCAGATCGCATTGATTTCCTCGATCACCGCCCGGGCGTCGACCACCTGCTTGTCGACCGTCGCCACGTCTTCAGGGAAGGCAGAGAGTTGGCCGATAACCGCCTCACCAACAATAATCTGGTTTTTATTGATCATCGCGGAGATGCGTTCCAGCTGCCCCACTGCAATCAACCTGTCCTCGTAGACGCCCTTGAACGCACTGTTGGTGGAGCTCAAACTGGTCAGGCCCATAACGCCGATACCGATCAGCAGCACGGAGAGAAAGCCGATGACGAAGATCAACCGTGACTTGATGCTTAGATTTTCAAACATGTTGTTTCCTTTACAGCTCGTTCAAACAATCGAATCCGGGACCTGCGCAATCACCTTGTTTGATTTCACGTCCAGAAACCTTTACCGCTTGCCATCAAACGCCACACCGACCCCGCGAAACCTGCAGGCAGGACGTACCCGCCACAAATTCCACACTGTCAGAATTCTTCCCACTCATCGTTACCACCGCCGGCAGCGGCCAGCTTCTTCGGCGAAGCGATCGTCCTGGCCGGTGTTGATCGAGACGTGGATTTCGGTATTGCCGCTGCACGGGTGCCCGGGGACGGATGCTCGACCTGCGGACGATAGATGCCGCCCTCCAGCTTGAACACGCTCACCGCCTCGGCCAGCTTGGCCGCTTGCTCCTGCAGACTCTCGGACGCGGCCGCGGCTTCCTCCACCAGTGCGGCGTTTTGCTGGGTCACGTCGTCCATCTGGGTGATCGCCTGGTTGACCTGCTCGATGCCGGCACTCTGCTCCTGACTCGCCGCTGCAATCTCGCTCATGATGTCGGTGACCCGTTTGACCGAACTGACAACTTCGTCCATGGTCTTGCCGGCCTCCTCGACCAGCTTGCCGCCGGCGTCGACCTTGCCGACCGAATCCTCGATCAGACTCTTGATCTCCTTGGCCGCGCTGGCGCTGCGCTGTGCCAGGTTGCGCACTTCGGAGGCGACAACGGCAAAACCGCGTCCCTGCTCGCCGGCTCGCGCCGCTTCCACTGCGGCGTTCAAGGCAAGAATGTTGGTCTGGAACGCAATGCCGTCGATGACGCCGATGATGTCGGCGATCTTGCGCGAGCTGTCCTTGATCGAAGCCATGGTGTCGATCACCTGACCAACCACCTGGCCGCCCTTGACTGCGACGTCGGAGGTGGACACCACCAGCTGGTTGGCCTGGCGCGCATTGTCGGCGTTCTGCTTGACGGTGCTGGTCAGCTCCTCCATTGAGCTGGCCGTCTCCTCCAGGCTCGATGCCTGCTCTTCCGTGCGGGAGGAGAGATCGAGGTTGCCGGCGGCGATCTGGGTCGACGCAGTGGCAATGGTTTCGGTCGCATGCCGAATATCGCCGATCGTCCCAGTCAGGTTTCCACGCATCGCATTGATCGCATACAACAAGCTCGAGGTGTCGCCTTTCTCCAGCGCGACCGATCTTGAAAAGTCGCCGCCGGAGATTGCGCGGGCAATTTCCACCGCGTAGGCGGGCTCACCGCCCAGTTGTTTCATGATGTGGCGCACCAGCCAGAAAACGATCGCGCTCGCGGCAATCAGCGCCACGATCACCAGCACCAGCGTGATCATCAGCATGCGCTGGCTGAATGCTTCAAGTTCGGCCTTGGTCTGCTCGACGCCCGCTTGCTTGGCTTTTGTGAAATCCAGCAGACGCGCCTTGATCTTGCGCCATGCCGGCGTCTCGTCCTGGCTGATTGCAGCGATGGCGGCCACCTGGTCAGTTCCCGCAAGCGACGCAATCCTGGCCTGGATCGGTATTTGCAGCGCGCGCAAAGCCACCACTTCTTCCAGAATCCTGAGGTCTTCCGGGCTGTCTGCGGCCAATGCCATGGCCTGCTGGCTGGTGGCATTGAACTCGTCCGATGCCGCTTCCAGGTTGTCATATGCTTTGCGGTTGGCCGGATCCATCACGACGTTGCGCAAGGCCTGGCCCATTTGCAAGCCTTGCGCATACAAGCTGGTTCCCGCATCGGCAAGCGCCAGATCCTGGTCGAGAAAATGCTCAAAGCGGTTTTTGTTGCTCTGCATCCCGGTCAGCGCCACGCTGATCGCAAACCCGAAAAGCACAAAGACCAGGCTCATATTCAAAACGATTTTTGATTTCAGTTTCATTGTCTTCACAGCTTTCACATAAACCACACATCCGCCAAGGACAAATGGCTAAAAACGCTTATTAATAAAACGGTTAATACCGAACCGCCCGCCTATTGGAAAACGGCAAAAACGAACCGGACTTGATAGTCATATTTGCAATAATCCATGCGCGTTTTGTACAGGCAGCCCGCACCCGCTCCGGCATGCTCATGCCTTGCAAAGAATCGAGGAAAACAGTGCTGTGGCATGCAATGCAAGCCATCCTGACCATTGCGGTCAGGCAGGTTGATACAAGGCAGCGTTCATTGATCACGCCACATTTCGACCGCTGGCAAGGCCGCAGCCTTCCGGCCGCCGTGCCGCCCTGCTACGCCATGCGCGGCATAGCTATCATTCGGTTCGGTGTGAAAATACAGATGTCTTCCATACCGTACTTATCTCAGATGCTGCTGTTTTACCGGGGTGGCGATTGAATCGTCGCCCCTCTCAAAACTCTTCCCACTCTTCGTTGCTGCCGCCACCTGCGACCGCAAGCTTCTTCGGTCGTGTAACCGGTGCCGGCATGGCCTTGGGCCGCGGTTTCGGCGATGTGGCCGCGACCGGCGCAGGACGCCTGCTGTAAGCCCCCCCCTCCAACTGGAACACGCTGACCGCCTCGGCCAGCCTGCCCGCCTGATCCTGCAAACTCATGGCTGCGGCCGCGGCTTGTTCCACCAATGCGGCATTCTGCTGCGTCACGTCGTCCATCTGGGTGATCGCCTGGTTGATCTGCTCGATGCCGGCACTCTGTTCCTGGTTCGCTGCCGCCGAGCCCGACATGATGTCGGCCACCAGTTGCACCGACGTCACGATATCGTCCATCGCTTCGCCGGCTTCGTTCACCAGCAGTCTGCCCGCCTCGACCTGCTCCACCGAGTCGCTGATCAGAGTCTTGATCTCCTTGGCCGCGCTGGCGCTACGCTGGGCCAGGCTGCGCACTTCGGAGGCAACGACGGCAAAGCCGCGCCCCTGCTCGCCGGCACGCGCCGCTTCCACCGCAGCATTCAAGGCCAGAATGTTGGTCTGGAAGGCAATGCCGTCGATCACGCCGATGATGTCGGCAATCTTGCGCGAGCTTTCCTTGATCGAGCCCATGGTGACGATCACTTTTCCCACTACCTCGCCGCCCTGACCTGCAATATCGGCGGTCGAGGAAACCAGTTTGCTGGCGTGGTGCGTGCTTTCGGCGGTCTGCTTGACCGTGCTGGTGAACTCTTCCATGGTGCTGGCGGTCTCTTCCAGACTCGATGCCTGCGATTCGGTGCGGGCGGACAGATCGCTATTGCCGGCGGCGATTTCACCGGCGCTCACCTTCACCAGCGAGGTGGCTTCACTGATCTGGCCAATCACCCTCACCAGGCTGTCGTTCATGTCCTTCAGCGCTCGCATCAACTGACCAATCTCATTTGTCGAGTTGACCTCAAAACGTTGGGTCAGGTCGCCTCCGGCCACCCCGCGTGCCAGCTTCACCGCCTCGTTCAGCGGGCCGATGATGGCGCGAATCAGCACGAAGCCAAGCCATGCCGACAGGACAAGACCCAGAACGATTGCGATGATGGTCAAGCTCAGGATGCTTGTGCTGCGGCTTTGCGCCAGCTCGTACTCGTACTTGGCCGTATCCAGTTGCAGATTAATCAACGCCTCAATCCCTTCCTTGACGGGCAGGTAGAGCGGGCGAATCTTGCTCTCGAGGACTTGTTTGACCGTATCAAAATCGTTGGCGCGCATCGCATCGACCGCCGGTTTCAGGCCCTCGACGACAAATGCCGTGCGGTCCACTGCGAATTTGTCTGCAAGGATTTTCTCTTCAGGCGTGAGAGCGGTCGCCATGTAGGCCTTCCAGAGCGTGCCGATTTCGGCGATGTTCTTGTCGACTTCCGCAGCCTTTTCGGCGACGAATGCCGGTGACGGATCGGCCAGGGCAGCCGTAATGGCAATACGGTTCAACAGAATCAGGGAGCGGATACTGGCCACCTGCCCCAGTGGAACCGTGCGGTCCTCGTAAACGGTTCTCAGCCCGGCCTCGGTTTGCTTGATGCCGTATACGCCGATGCCCCCGATCCCCAGCAAAAGAACAGACATGAAGGCCAGGATGAAGATCAGGCGCGCTTTGATGCTCAGGTTCTTAAACATGTCTCGTCACCGATATTTTGTATTTATTGGGTTTGACAGCAAGGATCAGGCCGCAATTTTTTCGATCAATCCCATTTCAGGGCTGGACATCAGCTTGTCGATATCCACCAGGATCAGCATGCGCTCGTTGAGCGTGCCAAGGCCGATCAGGTAATCGCTGTCGATGGTAGTCCCCATTTCCGGTGCAGGTTTCACTTGATCAGGAGACAGTGTGGTGACGTCGGAGACGCTGTCCACCACCATGCCCACGACCCGCCCGGCAATGCTCAGGATGATGACCACGGTAAACTGGTCATAGGTGGGCGAGCCCAGATTGAGCTTGATCCGCATGTCGACGACCGGCACGATGATGCCGCGCAGATTGACCACGCCCTTGATGAAATCGGGCGCATTGGCAATCCGGGTGACCGGCTCATAGCCGCGAATCTCCTGCACCCGCAGGATGTCGATGCCATACTCTTCCCTGCCCAGGGTAAAGGCCAGAAACTCTTTCCCGGCATCCTCTCCGGCTTCGGTTTGTGCTTGCGTTTGCGTGCTGTACGACATAGCGGTGATCCTTATCTGGCCTTAAAAGAAGACGGGGTCGGCGTTGAGTTGACGGCTGGAGCGCAACAGTGCGGAAACATCGAGAATCAGCGACACGCCGCCGTCTCCCAGAATGGTGGCACCGGAAATGCCGGCCACCTTGCGGAAATTCGACTCGAGGTTTTTGACGACGACCTGCTGTTGCCCGACCAGGGCGTCGACCAGCAGGGCGGCCTTTTTGCCGTCGGCTTCGAGAATGACGACGATCCCCTGAGCCGGGTCGGTGAAGTTGGGTTCGATGGCAAAAATCTGATACAGCGGGATCAGCGGCAAATACTCTTCGCGAATTTTCACGACCTGGCCCTGACCTGCGATGTCCTTGACGTCTGCGGCCACCGGCTGCAGCGATTCGATGACGTAGCCCAGCGGCAGGATGTAGACCTCCTCCCCCACCCTGACCGACATGCCGTCGAGGATCGCCAGCGTCAGCGGCAGTGAGATGGCGATGGTGGTGCCGGCGCCCGGAACCGAACGGATGTCGACAGTGCCACCCATCGCCGTGATGTTGCGCTTGACCACATCCATGCCGACGCCGCGGCCGGACACGTCGGTGACGACTTCTGCGGTGGAAAATCCGGGGGCAAAAATGAGTTGCCAGACATCGGCATCGGGCATCGTGTCCGATACAGGCAGGCCTTGCTGTTTCGCCTTGTCGAGAATCCTGTCGCGACTGAGGCCGCCGCCATCGTCGCTCACCTCGATCACGATGTTGCCGCCCTGGTGTGCGGCCGACAGGGTCAGCTTGCCGGCTTCGTTCTTGCCGGCGGCACGACGCTTCTCGGGCATTTCGATGCCATGGTCGACGCTGTTGCGCACCAGGTGCGTCAGCGGATCGACAATGCGTTCGATCAGGCCCTTGTCGAGTTCTGTTGCCGCGCCGCGCGTGACGAAATCGACCTTCTTGCCCAGCTTGCCGGCCAGGTCGCGCACCATGCGCGGGAAGCGCGAGAACACGTAGTCCATTGGCATCATGCGGATCGACATGACGGCTTCCTGCAAGTCGCGCGTATTGCGGGTCAGCTGGCCAACGCTGTTGAGCAGGCGCTCATACTGGATCGGGTCGAGCACGCCGATACGCTGCTCGATCATGGCCTGGGTGATGACCAGTTCGCCGACCAGGTTGATCAGCTGGTCGACCTTTTCAATGCCGACCCGGATCGACGAGGATTCCTGGCCTGCCCCTTCCTTGTCGGTGGCACGGCGACCAGGATTCCTGGCTTCGGCAGCGGGTGCGGCAGCGGCCGGCGGGCTGACGGCGTCCGTTTTCTCCGGCTCGAAAATTCCGTAGCCGGGCTCTTCGACGGCAGGCTTCGCCTCAGCGGCGCCGGCTTGCGCCGCCAGGGGCAGGTCTGCGTTGGTTACGCCGCTCTGCAGCGCCCCTTCCGCACCACCATGGGTAATCTTGAGGTCGTCCGGGTCGAGCACGAACGAACAGATCGCAACGATGCTGTCCTGGCTCTCGGGAGTGGTCAGGGTGAACACCACGCGCTTGTCGGCCAGCGTCTCCTGGCTAATCGTTCCCAGCAGGCCCAGTTCTGCGGCCAGCGCATCCACGTCGCGTTGCGGCACCTCGGGCAGTTCGATGCGGAAGCTGCAATTGCCATCCGCATCCGCCACGGGTGCAGCATCGGCACTGGCCGGCTCGGGCGCAACGGCGGGCGCCGGGCTCGCCACAGCAGCCGGTACTTCCGCAATGCCCTGCGACAGCGCCTTCAGCCGCAGGCACACGCTGGCAACCGCATCCTGGTCGACGCTGGAGCCATGATGATGGCCGTCCATTTGCATGGTCAGGACATCCTTGGATACCAGGAAAGCCTCCACATGCTCGGGGGTCAGCGCCATTTCGCCCTTGCGGATGCGGTCGAGCAGCGACTCCAGCATGTGGGTGACTTCGGTGATGTCGTTGAAAGCGAAGGTGGCGGCACCCCCCTTGATGGAATGCGCCGCGCGAAAGATCGCATTGAGATCCTCGCTATCCGGTGCGGACACGTCGAGCGCCAGCAGCAGCTTCTCCATTTCGGCGAGCAGTTCATCCGCTTCGTCGAAAAACACCTGGTAGAACTGGCTCATATCGATGGTCATGCTGGGGCTCCGTATTTATTGTGCAGCTTCTGGCCTGTTGCCTCGTGGCAACTCAACCAATCAGTTTCTTCACCACTTCTGTCAGTCGTGCTGGATCGAAGGGCTTCACCAGCCAGCCATTGGCGCCGGCAGCACGGCCCAGGGCCTTGATGTCATCGCCAGACTCAGTGGTCAGCATCAATATCGGCACATTCTTGTAATTCTTCAGTCCGCGTAGTGCCTTGATCAGCGTCAGGCCATCCATGCCCGGCATGTTCTGGTCGGTCAGCACCAGATCGACGGTCTGCAGCTTTGCCTTGTCCAGGCCATCCTGACCGTCCACCGCCTCAATCACGCCATAGCCTGCGGCCTTCAGGCTGAAGGACAGCATCTGACGCAGCGAGCCCGAGTCGTCCACTGCAAGTATTGTTTTCATCACTGTTGCTCCTGCTCTTTCCATGTTTGGACTGGTGTCCGCGCTTTCTGAATCTCAAAACAGCTCGATATCGCCGCTGTCCATATGACGCTGGTTCACTGTGCTGCGCACGCCGCCTGCCCGTTCGGTACGGCATGCTCCCACCCGGTCACTGATTTGACCTAGTGCCTCCAGCAAGACTTCATTGTTACTTTCCGGCAGAACCGATCCATTGGTATCGAGTGCGCTAAACACGTCGCGCAGCCCGGCCAGGTGCTGCGCCATGCGACTGATCAGCTGGCTGGTCATGTCCTGGAATTGCAAGCCGGTCACCGCGGCGGCGACATGCTGCTTGATCTCGTCACGCAGCGCTTCGAAGCGCGCGGTGGACGCGGCCGACGGCATGCCGTCCGCCAGCAATCCGTCCAACGCCTCCTGCTGCTGGTCGACGGCATGATGGATCGCCATGAAGCTCGCACACAGTTTTTTGATGGCCTCGTCCAGCAATACGTCCATCTGCACCAGATCGCGCTCCACTTCGGCCAGATGCTGGTCGCCGTGCGCCGAGACCCCGGACAGCAGTTGTAGCACCTGCAGGTTGAGACGTTCGCTGGCCGGGGTCTCGTTGGTTGCCATGGGGGCATTCACAGGAATTTGAATAGCGACAGGCCCGAGACTGTCACGAAGGAGCGCTGGGCGGCTTCGAGCGTGAACTGCTGCTGCGAGAGCCGCGTCAGCGCCTCGTTGTAGTCGAGGTCCTGCAGATCGGACAGGACCTGGCTGTATTGGATATGGCGATCCTCGCCCGCATAGTCGAGGGCATCGAGTTCCTGCAAGCGCGAGCCGGCCGATACGCGGACCGTGAGCACGTTATCCAGCGCCTGGTCCATACTGGCATTGGCGGTTGCCAGCCCGGCGGTCAATCCTGCGGTTCCGGGTGTCTGCAGCAGCGTGATGAGATTACTCAGGGTGACGAACACGTCCTCCCCTCCGCCCTGGAACACGGTCGAACCGGGGGCAGTGGCCGCCATCCGGCGTGTGGCATCGACCTGCATCAGGCGTTGTCCCGCGTCGCCGTCATAGGTCACCGCGCCGGATGCGTCTTTGGAAAATGCGGGCGTTGCGGTCTGGAATCCGGAGAACATGTAATTGCCCATTCCATCGCGGCTGTTAGCCAGCCCCAGCAACGCATCCCGGCGCGCGCTCAATTCAGTCGCCAGGTAGCTGCGTTGCGTATCGCTCAATGTGTCATTGCCGGCAGTGGCGATGGTGGTTTTCACGTTCTGCATCAGCTCGGTCACGCTCGACAGCGTGCCTTCCATTTCGCTTAACGCGCTTTTGGCATACTGACGGTTGACACCGTGCTGGGCGTTGAGCGACTGCGACTGGCTCACTTCAAGTGCACGCGCGGCAGCGACCGGATCGTCCGACGGGGTGAGGATGCGGCGGCCGGAGGCGATCTGCTGCTGCGTCCTGGCAAGGCCGGACTGCAGTTCGCCAAGTTGGGCCGCGCCGGATTCGAACAGGGTTTGGGTGCTGATGCGCATGATGTTCGTTTCCCTTCTTGTCTTATCGGCCGAGCGAAAGCAGCACGTCGAACATCTCGCTGGCAATCTGCATGACCTTGCCCGCTGCCTGATAGGCCTGCTGGTAACGCAGCAGGTTGGTCGCCTCTTCGTCGAGGTTGACGCCTGATTCGGACTGCAGCGAAAGGTTCGCCTCGGACAGGAGATTGCCCGCAGCGCTGCTGGTGACTTCAAGCTCGCGGGTTTTGTTGCCGATCTCGCTGACGATCTGCGAATAGGCGCCCTGGTAGGTGGTGGTGCCCCCATTCATGGTGTTGGCGGTTTGCAGCGCCCCCAGCAGCAGGGCGTTGCGGTTGTCGCCGACGGCCCCAGTGGTAGCGGCGGCGGCGATCAGCTTGGGATCGGTGATTGCTACGCTGAAGCCGGATGCACCGTTGACAGTGGGACGGATGAGAAAACTGTCGCCCGCTGCGGGTGTACCAGACAAGGTTATAGTCAGCCCATCCACGACTTGCCCTGACGAAATGGGATTAAATGTCGTGTTGTCCGACAGCCGGGTAAGCGTGTAGCTGCTGGTGCTGCCGTCGTAGGCAAGGCGATAGTCACTGGTAGTCAGCGCATTGACATCGCTGATGGTGGCGCCAATCGCAGCGGTGCTGGTGATGTCATTGCCAGAACTTGCTGCCACCACCGGAGTCGCGACGGTGAAGAAAGCCGTTCCGGGATTGCCATTGAGATCGAATCCGGCCTGGTGCTGTGCATTGAAGGTGCTGGCCAGCCCGATGGCAACCCGCCCCAAGGCATTCTGCGCGGGTTCCAGTGTCTGGCTACGGAACTCGAGCACGCCCCCCAACTTGCCGCCGCCAAGGCTTGCATTGCCCACCACGACGGGGCCATTGGCGGTCTGGTAGGCCACCTCGATTTTTTCGGGGTCGGTGGGCGAGGCGACGGTGGTGAGCGAGAAGGCGCTCACCCCGACCACCAGCGGCTGACCATTGCCGATGAAAACGTTGTAGCCGCCGTCGCCCTGCTTGACGACCGTTGTCTTGATTTCCTTGTTGAGGTCGAGAATCAGCTGGTCGCGCTGGTCGAGCAGGTCGTTAGGCGGCTGGCCGGTCGCACCCTGGGCACGGCCAATGGCATCGTTCAGTTGTGCAATCTGCTTCGCATAGCTGTTGATGGCGCTGACGCTCGACGTGATCTGGCTGTTGACGCCCTGCTCGATCTCATCGAGCCGCCCGGCCAGGCTCTGGAATCGCGCCGCCAGAGTCTCAGCCGACGATAGCGCCGCCTGGCGCGCTGGAATCATCGAGGGATTGGAAGCCATCTCCTGCACGCCGCTGAAGAAGCCTTGCAAGGCAGGTGACAGGCCGGACGCGGGGTCGGCCAGCATGTTGTCGATCTGCTTGATCTGGGCGTAATAGCTGTCGAGTCCGCTTTTCGAGGTCTGCGCAGTGCGCACCTGGCTGCCGAGGAATTCGCTGTAAATCCGCTTGACCGTGGAAATCTCCGTGCCCTGCCCCATGAAGCCGAAGCCGTAACTCTGTGCCTGGGCCGCATTCTGCACCACGACCTGGCGGTTGTACCCCGGGGTCGCAGCGTTGGCGATGTTGTGGCCAGTCGTGCTGAGCCCTACCTGCGCGGCTGCAAGTGCACTCTGGCCGATGCTGAGGATGCTGGATGCCATATTGTCGATGCGCGCAGGTCAGGATTGGAGAGAATGATTGCTATTGGTGGAGGAATCGGCAGATTCCCCGGTTTCTTGAGTCAGGCGGTTCCGACCTGGCGAATCACGCTCATCAGTTTCTGCGCGTATTGCGGGTCGGTGGCGTAACCGGCCTGCTGCAGCCCCTGGGCAAAACCGGCCGCGTCGTGCCCCTGCGCAAGCACGTTCTGGTAGCGGGCGTTGCCACGCAGCAGGCTGGCGTAGTCGCGGAAGGAATCGGCGTAGGAGTCGTAGGCGCGGAAAGTGTCGACCTGCTTCTGCGGCTTGCCGTTGACGTATTCGGTGGTAACGATGTCGACCGTCTGGCCTTTCCATCTGGCGCCGGCCTTGATGCCGAACAGGTTGTGGCTGTTCTGGCCATTGGCGCCGCGGATTTCAGCCTTGCCCCAGCCGGTTTCGAGCGCCGCCTGGCCCAGCATGAAGCGAGCGGGAATGCCGGTGCTGGCGCTCGCCGCCTGGGCGTGCGGCAGCAGTTTCTGCACGAACGCGCCGACGTGGGCCGGAACATCCCCGGCACGCCCGGCGGCGGCCGGCAGCGCCGGTGCTGCCGGCCCTTGTGCGGCATATGGCGACACCCCGCCTTGCGGAGTTTTGGCTCGCAGTGGATCGGATATCCCACGGGCATCGATATCTCCTTGCGGGACACCGCCACTACGAACGGGCGTTGCCGGCTGCGGTGTCACCAGACCCGAGGCATACGCCGCCACCCCGCCTTGCGGAGCATTTACCGGAAAGCCCTGCGCGCTGGCTTCGCCCGGCGGCGGCACATCCAGCGCGGTGGAGAGCTGGCGCACCATCACCTCGGCGAGGCCGATGCCACGGCTGGCCATGCGCTGCGTGAGCTGCTGGTCAAGCATCGAGGTGTACATGCGGGTCTGCTCGCTGTCGAACATGCCGTCCTGCGGGGTGGCCTCACGCATGCTTTTCATCAGCATGTTCATGAATACCGCCTCGAATTGCTGCGCCGCCTGCTTCAGCGACTCGGGCGACGCGTTCTTGGCATCGAGCTTGAGCTGGTTGACGCCCTGGACGTCAAGTGCAAATTTCGATGAGAGATCAGCCCCGCCGATGCCGTTCATCTAGATGACCTCCAACTCGGCGCGCAGCGCGCCCGATGCTTTCAGCGCCTGCAGGATCGCCAGTAGATCCTGCGGGGTGGCGCCGATGGAATTGAGCGCCTTCACCACGTCGGAGAGCGACGCGCTGCCCTTGAGGAGCATGACCTCACCCGGCTGCTGGCGGATTTCGATCTGCGACTGCGCGACGACGACGGTTTGCCCTTTGGAAAGCGGCGCCGGCTGGCTGATGACCGGCTCGGTGCTGATGACCACCGACAGGTTGCCGTGCGACACCGCGCTGGGGTCGAGCATGACCGCCCGGTTCATCACCACCGAGCCGGTGCGCGCGTTGATGATGACCTTGGCCATGGCTTGCGCGGGATTGACGTCGAGGCTTTCGATCGCGCCCAGAAAGGCGACCCGCTCGCTGACGCCGACCGGCGTTCTCACCTGGATCACGCGGCCGTTGAGGGCGCGCGCGGTGTCCGGGCCGAAACGTGCATTCACCGCATCGACCACCCGGCTGGCGGTGGTGAAATCGCTTTGCCGCAACTCCAGATTGATGCTGCCGGATTCGCCCAGAACGGTGGCGATGCTGCGCTCGACCGTTGCGCCGGCGGGGATGCGGCCGACGCTCAGGTGATTGATCTGCACCTGGCTACCGTTGGCCGAGGCGCCGGCGCCGCCGACCACCAGATTACCCTGCGCCATGGCGTAAATCTGCCCGTCGGCGCCCTTCAGCGGAGCCATCACCAGAGTGCCGCCGCGCAGGCTCTTGGCATTGCCGATCGACGACACCGTGATGTCGATGGCCTGGCCGGCCTGGGCAAACGGCGGCAGTTCGGCCGTCACCATCACGGCAGCGACGTTCTTCAACTGCATGTTGACGCCGGGCGGCAGGTTGACGCCCATTTGCGTCAGCATGTTGGTGACGCTCTGAACGGTAAAGGGCGTTTGTGTGGTCTGGTCGCCGCTGCCGTCCAGGCCCACCACCAGGCCATAGCCCACCAGCTGGTTGATGCGCACGCCCTGAATGGCAGCGATGTCCTTGATGCGCTCGGCATGCGCCATGCCGGAGAGCAACAGCGCGGCCAGCATGAACAGGCGTGGAATGGTCATGGTGCCCACCGTCATAAAGGGATGAAACTCAGGAAGAAACGCCCCAGCCAGCCCATCACTTCGGCCGAGTCGAACTTTGCGCTGGTACGGTATTCGATACGCGCGTCCGCCACCTTGGCCGACGATACGGTGTTGCCCGCCTGGATGGTATCGGGCTGCACCACGCCCGACAGGCGGATGTATTCGGTGCCCTTGTCGAGCGCGATCTGTTTTTCGCCGGCGACAATCAGGTTGCCGTTGGGCAGCACTTCGATCACGGTGACGGTGACATTGCCGCTGAAGGTGTTGCTTGAACTGAGCGCGGACTTGTCGGCGTACTGGGTCGACGACTCGGCGTTCACCCCCAGTCCCTGAAACATTTTGAGCGGCAGGCCGGCGACCGCACTGATCGACGAATCGACCTCGCTGTCTTTCGACGCATTGGACGATGCCTGCTTGCCGGCCTGGGTTTTCTCGTTGATGACGATGGTCAGCACGTCGCCGACGTGGCGTGCGCGCCGGTCTTCGAACAGCGGGCGATAGGCGGCCGCCTGATAGATGGTGCCATTGCTGGCCACCTGCGCGGGCTGTGCCTGCGGACGTGCCGTGGTCGGCTTCTCCACGATGGACGTTGGCGTGGTGCCGCAACCGGCCAGGCCCAGCAATCCGGCCAGCAGGATGAATGCGCGCGCGGGATTCATGGCAAGCCTCACAGCTGGGTCAGGCGCTGCAGCATCTGATCGGATGTCGAGATCGCCTTGCTGTTGATCTCGTACGCGCGCTGGGTCTGGATCATGTTGACCAGCTCCTCCACCACGTTGACGTTGGAGGTTTCGACATAGCCCTGATTGAGCAGACCGGCGCCGTTGCTGCCGGGCGCGTTGGAACTCGGGGTGCCGGACGCGGCGGTTTCGGCGTAGAGGTTCTCGCCCATGCTCTGCAAACCGGCCGGGTTGATGAACATCGCCAGCTGCAGCGTGCCGATGGTGGTCGCGTTGGCCGATCCAGGCTGCGTGATCGACACCGTGCCGTCGCGCGCGATGGTCAGGCTTTGCGTGTCGGCCGGAATGGTGATGGCAGGCTGCACCGCGTAGCCGCTGGAGGTGACCAGCTGGCCGTTGGCATCGGCCTGGAGCGAGCCGTCGCGGCTGTAGGCCGTGGTGCCGTCCGGCATCAGCACCTGAAAGAAGCCGTTGCCCTGGATCGCCACATCCTTGGCATTGCCGGTCTGCTGCAGGTTGCCCTGGGTGAAGATGCGCTCGGTGGCGACCGGCTTCACGCCGGTGCCGATCTGCAGGCCGGACGGCAGCTGCGTCTGCTCGGACGATTGCGCGCCGGGCTGGCGGATGGTCTGGTACAGCAGGTCCTCGAACACCGCACGCGAGCGCTTGAAGCCGCTGGTGCTGACGTTGGCGAGGTTGTTGGAAATCACGTCCATCTGCGTTTGCTGCGCATCCAGACCTGTCTTGGCAATCCATAGTGAGCGAATCATGTCGGCTCCTTAATTAAGCGGGGTCAGCTCATGCTCAGCAGCTGCGCTGCCTTGCTGTCGTTGTTCTCGGCGTGCTGCAGCAGTTTCATCTGCATGTCGAACTGGCGCGCCAGCGAAATCATGCTGACCATGCCGTCGACGACGTTGACGTTGGAAGACTCCAGCGCGCCGCTGATCACCGTCACGTCGGGATCGGCGCCCGCCGGGGCGCCGTCTTTCAGGCGAAACAGGCCATCGTTACCGCGCACCAGATCGGCTTGCGGCGGATTCACCAGTTTCATGCGCCCGATTGCGGTCAAGCCGGTCGCCGCAGAACCGTCGGGCACCAGCGAAATCGTGCCGTCCTTGGCCACCGCGATATTGCGGCCGGGCGGAATCGACAGTGGACCGCCGTCGCCCAGTACCGTGAGGCCGTCGCGTGTCAGCAGCTGGCCGTTTTCATCCAGCTTCAGGCTGCCGTTGCGGGTATAGCCTTCGCTGCCGTCTGCGGCCTGCACCGCAATCCAGCCGTCGCCCTGCACCGCCACATCGAGCTCGCGTCCGGTGTGCTGGATCGCCCCCCCGCGAAAATCGCTGCCGGTGGTGGAATCGACGACGAAGGCGCGGGTCGGCAGGATCGCGCCCTGCACCGGCACCGCGCGGAACTGGTCGATCTGGCCGCGAAAGCCGGTGGTAGTCGCATTGGCCAGGTTGTGCGAAACGGTCGCCTGTTGTTCCAGGATGTGCTTCGCGCCTGACATGGCGGTGTAGATGAGTCGGTCCATACGGGCTCCCTATCCGTTCAATCCATCAACGCAGATTAACCAGGGTCTGCAGCACTGCATCCTGAGCCTTGATGGTCTGTGCATTGGCCTGATACACCCGCTGGGCGGTGATCATGTTGACCAGCTCGGCGGTCAGGTCGACGTTGGAGTCTTCCACCGCTGACGATTGCAGCACGCCCAGGCTGCCCGAACTCGGAATGCCGACCAGCGGATTGCCCGAAGTCGAGGTCTCGGCCCACATGTTGTTGCCCAGCGGCTGCAGACCATTTGGATTCGCGAAGTTGGCCAGCACCACCTGGCCCAGTACCGCTGACTGGCCGTTGGTATAACGACCCATCACCATGCCATCGGCGCCGATATTGAAGCCGGCCAGCCGCCCCGAAGTGAAGCCGTCCTGGTTCAGCGTGTTGACGCTGAACGCAGAGCCAAACTGGGTGGTGCCGGTGAAGTCGATTGGAAATCCAAGCGCGGCCGCACCCGTCGTCAATGCCTGCGGAGGAATAGTCATCGGCGAACCGCCAGTCAAAACGCCACTGCTGTCAAAGGTGATCGTATTCGGCACGGGCGAGAAAGCAGCGCCACCATCCTGGGACGCATACACGTCCCAGGTGCTGGCTGCCGTCTTGACGTAATAGGTCTGCAGCGTGTGGGAATTGCCCAGGCTGTCATAGACCGAAACGGCAGTTGAGTTATTGAAGGAGGTCGGGTCAGTCATGTCGAATGCGGGCACCGGAACCCCACCACGGGAATCCAGGTTGAGCACCGCATTCACGCCGCTGGTGACCTGCGGGGCCAGGTCGGCGGTGTTGACGCTCAGGGGGGATGGCGCGCCGGTCGACAGGACGCCGCTGGCATTCGCCGTATAGCCGGTCAGCTTGGCGCCGGTCGGGTTGACGATGAAGCCCATGCGGTCAAGCTGGAACTGACCGTTGCGCTGGTAGGTGGTCTCGCCGTTGTTGTCCATGCGGAAGAAGCCGCCGCCGTTGATCGCCATGTCGAGCGGGTTGTTGGTTGCGGTGATGTTGCCCTGGGTGAACTGCTGGGCCACCAGCGCAACCTTGGTGCCAATGCCGATATTCGAACCACCGGCACCCGTGAGTGAGTTGGCATAGACGTCGGCAAACTGCGCCTGCGACTGCTTGAACCCGACAGTGCCGGAGTTGGAGACGTTGTTGCCGATGACATCCAGATTCTTTGCGGCGGCATTGAGGCCGCTCAAGCCTTGCTGAAAACTCATGTTCTGCTCCTTGTGTTGATTGCTAAGGGTTTAGCCTTCAGGTTCACGCTGCCGTACTCAAAAAATCTGCCGGATATCGGCATACGTCACACTCTTGTTGTCCGCCAGGTTGAGCTGCACACCCTGGCTGTTCTGCGAGACGCTGTTGACCAGCCCCAGATGCAGGACAGTGCTGTCAACCTGCTCGCCACCCTGGCTGGCATTGATCTTGAAGGTATACGCACCGTCCGGCGCAGCTTCCCCGCTGCCGGCCAGCCCATCCCAGGCCAGCAGGTTGACCCCGTCTTCACGCGGCCCCAGATTGAGGCTGCGCACCGCGCCGCCAGCTGCGTCGAAAATATCGACCGTCACCTTGTCGGCCGGGCGCGACAGCTCGAAGCCCATCACGTTTTCCAGTTCGCTCGGGCTGATGCTGTCGCCCGGCACCAGCACGGCGCTTCCGATCAGGTTGGCCGCCTGCGCCATCTGGTTGACGCCCATGCTTGCGGCGAGCGCCTGCAGGGTGGCGTTCATGTCCTCGATGCCCTGCACCGTGGAAAGCTGTGCCATCTGGCTGGTCACCTCGGCGTTGTCGAGCGGGTTCAGCGGATCCTGGTTCTTCATCTGCGCCACCAGCAGGCTCAGAAAACGGTTCTGCGTTTCCTCCGTGCTGGTCTTGGATGTTGCAGTCGTGCCCGCGCCAAACAGGCTGCTGACACTGCTTGCGTCTTGTACGGTGCTCATTGCGTCTCCTTAATTGCCGTCAAGGCTGATCACTGGCCCAGATTCAGGGTCTTGAGCAGCAGGGTTTTGGTGGTGTTCATCATTTCAACGTTGGACTGGTACGAACGCGAGGCGGAAATCATGTTGACCATTTCCTCCACCACATTGACGTTGGGCATGGTGACGTAGCCCTTGCCGTCGGCGAGCGGATTCTTCGGGTCGTACACCATCTTCATCGGCGATGGATCATCGATCACCGCCGCCACGTTGACGCCGGTCGCGCCGTTCTCGCCCACCGGGGAGGCAGCAAACACCACCTGCTTGGCCCTGTAGGCTTCGCCGTTGGCGCTGGTGGCGCTGTCGGCGTTGGCCAGGTTGCTGGCAACGGTGTTGAGCCGCTGCGACTGGGCGTTCATGGCCGAGCCGGCCACGTTGAAAATATTGAACAGTGACATGTGTGTGTCTCCTTATCCTGGCCTTATCCCTGAATGACCGACAACAGGCCCTTGATCTGTGAACTGATCCGGTTCAGGTTGAATTCATAATGAATGGCGTTGTCGGCAAAGGCGGCGCGCTCGGAATCCATGTCCACTGTGTTACCGTCGACGCTGCCCTGCGCCGGGGTCCGGTACAGCAGCCCCGCGTCGGCAGCCAGGCCAGGCTTGCCGGCCAGATGCCCCGGCGCGGTGGTTGCGAGCGTCGCACCGCTGGCTGCGGGCGCGCCCTTCAGCGCGCCCTGCAGGGCGGACTTGAAATCCAGGTCGCGCGCCTTGTAGTTGGGCGTGTCGGCGTTGGCGATATTGGATGCCAGCACCTGCTGGCGCTGGTCGCGAACGCGCAGCGCCTGGGTGTGGAAGTTCAGCATGTCATCCAGTCGGTTCAGCATGGTCGTCACCTCGTTACTTTGCTGCGTGTGCCGCAAAGCCTTTTTGCGATGACTGCATCCTAGACACGCCCCTGTCCATCCAATCGCACGATAAGCGGCAAAAAGCCGGCCCATTTCGCCGCTTAAGATGGTGCGCTGCTTTCTACAATGGCGCAGTGTGAGAAGCCGAGTCGAGGAGTCGCAGATGGCAGCAGGTGCACCGAATACAGGCAGACGCGCCCACAGAATGTGGCTGGCCGCCGCGTGCCTGTGCGCCTCGAGCGTCGCCCACGCGTCGGAACGGCAAGACCCGGCCGCGCTGCAGGCGCACGCCGAGCGCTTTCTGGCTACGCAAACCCGCGGCCTGCCGGGCAAGGTCTCGATTCAGGTCAAGCCGCCACGCAGTTCGCTGCCGGCCTGCGCGGCGCTCGACCCCTTCCAGCCGACCGGCAGCCGCAGTATCGGCAGGATCACCGTAGGGGTGCGCTGCCTGGCACCGAGCCCATGGACGGTCTACCTGTCCGCCCAGGTGCGGGTGATCGGCCACTATGCCGCGACCCGCCAGCCGCTGCCCGCCAACCACGTGCTGACCGCGGCCGACATCACCCTGCGCGAGGGCGACCTCGGCAGCCTGCCCGCCGACGTCGTCACCGATGCCGATGCGATGCTGGGATATCGCGCAGTTTCCGGGCTGGCCGCGGGTGCGCCACTGCGCAGTGCGCTATTGCGGCCGCCCCTGGCGGTGCAGCAGGGACAGACGACCCGCCTGGTGATGAACGGTCCGGGGTTTTCCGTCCAGAGTCAGGGCCAGGCGCTGGCCAATGCCAGCCGCGGCGACCGGGTACGGGTGAAAACCCGCTCCGGCCAGGTGGTCAGCGGCATCGCGCAGGATGGCCAACAGGTCGTGGTCAGCTTTTGAGCCAGCCGCCCGGCTTCAGTAAATTTGCAAATTGACGTTACTGACATAATCTGAAAAATGCCATTCCCGTTCTGCCGACCCAGGAACCCGCCATGAAAATTGACCCCGGACAAAAGCCGGTTACGCTGCCTGCCGCCGTTGAAAACCGACCTGCCCAGCCGCGGACGGACAAACGTGCCAACACCGACCAGACCGATGTCACCCTGAGTCAGCGCGCCGCCCAGATAAAGCAGCTGGAAACCCGGCTTGCCGCAATTCCGGTTATCGATCGGGCGCGTGTGGACAGCATCAAGGAAGCCATCGCCAGCGGCCAGTACGCCATCAACACCGAAAACATCGCCGACGGCCTGATCGATTCGGTGAAGGAGATGCTCCGTGTCGCCAAATGAACCGTCGAAGGACACCTTGCCTGCCAAACTGAAGCTGGAAAACGCCGCATGGCAGGCATTGCTGCAGGTGCTGCAGGAAGAGGAACAGGCACTGATCGAGGGCGCCGCCGACCGTCTGGCGCTGTTGAACACCGCCAAACTGACCCAGTTGCAGACCGTGAGCGACCATGCGCGAAGCCGCCTTGCCGATCTGCAGGCTGCCGGCCACACGCCCGATCACGCCGGCATGAACGCCTGGCTGGCCCAGCTTGGCCAGCCCGAAGCACGCGCCCGCTGGCAGCAGCTGTTCGACATGGAACAGGACGCCCAGGCGATGAACCTGCGCATCGGCGCGCTGATCGAGCTGCGCCTGGCCTCCACCCGGCAGGCACTCAATGTGCTGGTCCACAGTGCAACCAGCAAGGGCGGCCTGTACGATCAGGCTGGCCAGTCGGTCGCTGCCCACAAGGGCAAACCGCTCACCGCCGCCTGATGACAGATCCGGCCTGAACCTTCGCTGCAGGAGGGCCGCCCTTATGCCCTCTGGGTGCCCGGCCCGAATTTCGCACCTTTGCACGCTCCACGGACATCGGGCCGGGGATGGCCCATCCATCTTCCCTGCAGCTTCAAATTTCGCTGGCTGAATCCGCGCGCGTAAAGCGCGCCGGTGCGATCGCCCGCATCAGATCGGTTTCCATCGGCAAAGGACGTTGCGTTATCAGATCGGCCAGCGCCTCACCCAGCAAGCCCGCCCACACCACGCCGCGCGAGGCATAGCCCGCCGCCACGTACAGCCCCGGTTGCCCGCCGACCGCCCCCACGATCGGCAGGCGATCCGGCAGCGTCGCCCGCAGCGAGGCGCGCCCCTGCAGGGCGCCCGCTGCCAGATGCTCGCTCGCCCCCGGCAGGATCGCCTCCAGCCTTGCCAGATTGGCCAGATCGCTTGCCGTGCGCGGCGTGGTGTCGGCGTCATCGTGCTCGTAGGTGGCGCCGACCAGCAGCTGCCCCCCGCCGGGGGCCACGTAGCCTTCCCGCGCAATCACCCGCTGGATCTGCGGCAGGCAGCCGGGGGGCAGCTGCGTGATCTGCCCGCGCACGGTATGCAGCGGCCAGGACGGGTCGGGCGCCAGGCTCAGGGCATCGCGCGCATTCGCCAGCACCACGGCATCGGCCTCGGCCAGCACTGCGCCGTCGCGGTCCAGCACCTGCCACCCCGCTGCAACCGGCTGCACGCACGCGACGGCGCAGCCGGTCCTGAGTTCGATCGCCGGATGGTCGAGCCAGGCGCGGCACAAACTCCCCGGCACCACCCAGCCTGCCGTCGGGAAAAACACGCCGGGGGATGCGACCGGCCAGCTCGCCAGTTCGCGCGCCTCGGCCTGGTCGACCCAGCGCGCGAAATCGGCAGGCGGCGCGGTGGCGGCCAGCGCCTGTTGCTGCTTCGCCGCGGCATCCGCGTTTTTGGCCAGATGCAGCACGCCGCAGCGTGACCATTCCACCCGGTCGCCCAGTGCCGCCCACGCGTGCAGGTCATGCAGGAACGCCGCGCGGGTGAGGCGGCTGGCGCGGTTGTCGTCGCGCGAGATCACCGGCCGGAACACTGCCACCGGATTGCCCGAAGCGGCATGCGCCGGCGAATCGGCGCGTTCCAGCACGGTGACCGCAACGCCGCGCTGCGCCAGCGCATGCGCAATGGCCGCCCCCGCCACCCCGGCGCCGATGACGACGACATGCCTCGGCGCAGTGAATTCGACCCAGCGGGATGTGCCCGCGAAGCGCGCACTCAGGCATTGCGGCTGACGGCCATGGCCCGCGCGCGTCTCGCAGACGAAGCCTGCTTCCGTCAGGCCTTGCCGCAGCGACTGCGCCGCCGTGCAGGCCGCGGCCGTCGCGCCGGACCTCGCCAGCCGCGCCAGTTCATCGAACAGCCGGGGCGGCCGCAGGCCGGCATTGCCGTCGAACGCGGGGTCGCCCAGATAGAAGGCGTCGACGCCTGCCTGCACGTTCGGCAAACAGTCGAGCACGTCGCCTAGCATCAGGGTGAGCTGCACCCGGCCGCCGTCGAGCGCGATGCGATGAAAGCCCGGTGTCAGCGTCGGCCAGTTTGCGCGCAGCTCACTGGACAGCGCGGCGCATTCCGGCCACTGCGCATGCAGGCGTGCCAGATCATCGGCACGGAATGGATGTTTTTCGGCCGACAGAAAATGCAGCCTTGCGGCGCGCGCCGGGTCCGCCCGCCACGCCGCCCAGGTCGCCAGGAAATTCAGCCCGCTGCCGAATGCGGTTTCCAGCACAACGAAATCTTCGCGTCCCGCCCATTTTTGCGGCAGGTCGCAGCCTCGCAAAAACACATGACGCGCCTGCGCCATGCCGCCGTCGGCGTCATGGCCAATGCCCCTGCAGGCGGCAGAATTCGGGGCGTCATTCGTGAATTCGAGCGTGGCGGGGATGATGGTTTTCAGCATCCCTGAATGTTACATTGAGCTGATTCACTGCCGCTTCGCCCTATCATGCCCAAACAAAAAAACTGGCTTCGTCTAGCGCTCGTCGTGTTGGCCGGGTCTGCGCTGGTCTATGCAGGCTGGCATTTCACCCGGCCGCCGCCACCCGAGGTCGAATTCGCGACGATCGGGCACGGCACAGTAGAGGCCACCGTGGTCAATACCCGCGCCGGCGCGGTGGAGGCCTGTCAGCGCGCCAGGCTGGCCCCGGCCGCAGGCGGCCAGATCGTCAAGTTGTGGGTGAAGGAAGGCGACCGGGTAAAAGCGGGCCAGCCGCTGCTGGAACTGTGGAATCGCGACCTCGCGGCGCAGCGCGAGCTGGCCACCCGCCAACTGGCCACCAGCGAGGCGCGGCGGCGCGAAGCCTGCATCCTGGCCGACAACGCGCGGCGCGACGCCGACCGTACGCAACAACTCGCCGCGCGCGGCTTTGTCAGCCCGCAGCAGGGCGAAAATGCGCGGGCCGAAGCACGCGCGCGCCAGGCCAGCTGCGATGCGCTCGCCGCCGACGTCAAACGCGCGCAGGCGCAGATCAACGTGACCCTGGCGGGGCTGGAACGCACCACGCTGACCGCGCCGTTTGCCGGCATCGTGGCGCGCGTCACCGGCGAAATCGGCGAATACACCACGCCCTCGCCGCCCGGCATCCCCACCCCGCCGGCGGTGGATCTGATCGACGACAGCTGCCTCTATGTGAGCGCGCCGATGGACGAGGTCGACGCCCCCAAGCTGGCGCCCGGCCAGCCCGCGCGCATCAGTCTCGACGCCCTGCCCGGCCAGACCTTCCCCGGCACCGTGCGGCGCATCGCGCCTTACGTCACCGAAGCCGAGAAACAGGCGCGCACGGTCGACGTCGAGGTCGATTTCGCCGACGCCGAACGCCGCCCGCTGCTGGTCGGCTACAGCGCCGACGCCGAGGTCATCATCGCCAGCCGCGCAAGCGTGCTGCGGGTGCCGACGCAGGCGATCCGCCAGGACGGCAGCGTGCTGGTGCTGGGCGAGAAAGACGTGCTGGAGGCGCGCACGCTGAAAACCGGGCTGGCCAACTGGACCTTCACCGAAGTGCTGGCGGGCCTTGCGGAGGGCGACCGCGTGGTGGTGTCGTTCGACAACGAAGGCATCGCCGCCGGCGTGCGCGTCACCCCCAAAGCCGCGCAGCCATGACCGCAGCAGCCATGATCCGGCTCGACGCGATCACCCGCGTGTTCCACATGGGCGACCAGGAAGTGCGCGCACTCGACCGCATCAGCCTCGATATCGCGGCCGGCGAATACGTGTCGATCATGGGGCCGTCGGGTTCCGGCAAGTCCACCCTGCTCAATCTCATCGGGCTGCTCGACCACCCCGACGGCGGTCATTACACGCTCAACGGCATCGACGTCACCACGCTGTCCGAACCCGAACAGGCGCGGGTTCGGCGTACCCGGATCGGCTTCGTGTTCCAGTCCTTCCACCTGGTGCCACGCCTGACCGCCGCCGGCAACATCGAGCTGCCGCTGATGCTCGAGGGCATGGCCGCCGCCGAGCGCCGCGAACGCGTCGAGGCCGCGCTCAAGGCATTCGACCTCACCGATCGCGCGCATCACCGCCCGGCCGAGCTCTCGGGCGGCCAGCGCCAGCGGGTGGCGATTGCCCGCGCCACCATCCTGCATCCGGCCGTCATGCTGGCGGACGAACCCACCGGCAACCTCGACCACCGCACCGGCGGCGAGGTCGTCGCGCTGCTGGAAGACCTGCACCAGCGCGGCACCACACTGATCGTCGTCACCCATGACCGCGAGCTCGGTGCCCGCGCCAGACGCCATATCGGCATGCGTGACGGCGCCATCGTCGCGGACGAGACATGAAGCTTGCCGACACGCTTTCCCTGTCGCTGCACAGCCTCGTCAGCGCACGCACGCGCTCGCTGCTGATCGTGCTGGCGATGGCGCTGGGCGTGGGCGCAGTGGTGGTGCTGACCGCGCTGGGCGACGGCGCGCGGCGCTACGTGGTCGGCCAGTTCGCCTCGCTCGGCACCAATCTCGTCATCGTGTTGCCGGGGCGCGCCGAAACCACGGGCGGCTTTCCCGGCGCAGCGCTCGGGCAAACCCCGCGCGACCTCACGCTGGACGACGCCCAGGCGGTCGGCCAGTTGCCAGACGTGCGGCGTTACGCGCCACTCAATGTCGGCGCTGCCGAGCTGTCCTCCGGCGGGCGCCTGCGCGAGGTCACCGTGCTCGGCAGCAACGCCGAACTCCTGCCGATCCGCCACATGGAGCTGGCGCAAGGCCGTTTTATCGGCGGCGCGGCGCAGATCGTGCTCGGCAACGCCATTGCGCAGGATTTCTTCCCCGACGGCCGCGCCATCGGCCAGCGCGTGCGCCTGGGCGACCGGCGCTTCCGCGTGGCCGGCGTGCTGACGACGCAGGGCGAGTCGATGGGCTTCAACACCGACGAAATCGTGATCATCCCGGTGGACGACGCGCAGGCGCTGTTCAATACCGAAACGCTGTTCCGCATCCTGGTCGAAGCGCGCAGCCGCAGCGCCATCGAACCGGTCAAGGCGGCCATCACCCATTTGCTGAAGCAGCGCCACGACGGCGAGGAAGACGTCACCGTCATCACCCAGGACGCGGTGCTCGAAACCTTCGACCGCATCCTGCGCGCACTGACGCTGGGCGTGGCTGGCATCGCTGCGATCAGCCTGGCAGTGGCGGGCATCCTGGTGATGAACGTGATGCTGGTGGCAGTAACGCAGCGCACCGCTGAAATCGGCCTGCTGAAAGCAATCGGCGCGCCGGCCGCCACCATCCGCCAGCTGTTCCTCGCCGAGGCGCTATGGCTGTCGCTGGCCGGCGCTGCGCTGGGATTCATGCTGGGACATGCCGGCAGCTGGTTGATCCGGCTGGCCTATCCCGTCCTGCCCGCGTGGCCGCCGGCGTGGGCGGGAATCGCGGGGGTGGCCACCGCGCTCTTGACAGGCATTGTTGCCAGTTTGCTGCCGGCCGCGCGCGCTGCGCGACTCGATCCGGTGCGGGCGCTGTCAGGCAAATGAGCTTTGTAGATGCCCTGCGCTTCGCGCGCACCGCGCTCACCGCCCACCGGCTGCGCACGTTTCTGTCGGCATCGGGCATCGCGGTGGGGATCGCGGCAGTGATCCTGCTCACTTCGATCGGCGAAGGCATTCACCGCTTCGTGCTGTCCGAATTCACCCAGTTCGGCACCCACATCCTCAGCGTCACCCCTGGCAAGACCAGCACCCGCGGGACGTCAATCGGCGCCATCGGCAGCGCACGCCTGCTCACCCTCGATGATGCCGTCGCACTCGAGACCTCGCGTTATGTCCGCTACAGCAATGCCAGTGTGGTGGGCAATGCCGAGGTGCGTGCGCAGGGCCGCAGCCGCCGGGTGACGGTTTACGGCCAGGGACCGGATTTCGCACAGATCTTCAACATGCAGGTTGCGGCCGGACAGTTCCTGCCCGGCGACGATCCGCGCAATCCGCGCGCCTATGCCGTGCTGGGCGCCAAGGTACGCAACGAACTGTTCGGTAGCACCAGCCCGCTCGGCGCCACCCTGCAAGTGGGGAACTACCGTTTTCGCGTGATCGGCGTGATGGCACCCCGGGGCCAGGTGCTCGGATTCGATCTTGACGACACCTACTATCTGCCGACGGCACGCGCGCTCGAAGTATTCAACCGCGAAGGCGTGATGGAAATCCATCTCGCCTACCGGCCCAGCGCATCCATCGAGGCCGTGACCGAGGATGCGCGGCGCATCCTGGTTGCCCGTCACGGGCGCGAAGATTTCACCCTCACCCCACAACAGCAGATGCTCGACACCCTGGGCACCGTGCTCGACGTGCTCACCTTCGCCGTTGCCGCGCTTGGCGGCATTTCGTTGCTGGTCGGCGCGGTCGGCATGGTCACCCTGATGCACATCGCGGTGGCCGAACGCGTCGCCGAAATCGGCTTGCTCACGGCACTGGGTGCGACGCGGGCGCGCATCCGCACCCTCTTCCTGATGGAATCCACCCTGCTGTCCACGCTCGGCGGATTGGGCGGACTCGGACTCGGCACCGGACTGGCGTGGTTGCTGAAAATCACGGTCAGCGGCCTGCCGGTGAGCATTTCCTGGATTTACGCCATCGGTGCGCTGGTGGCCTCGGTGCTGATCGGGCTGGCTGCCGGCGTCATACCGGCCATGCGCGCCGCTCAACTCAATCCGGTGGATGCGCTGCGCGCCGAATAGCGCCAGATGTGTGAATAGTCGGCTCCACACAAGACACACACTCAACCAGTTCGATCAGCTTGCCTGACAGCGGACGCCCTCCCGCCGGCCTGGCCTTCGCCGCGCGATGGGCGCTTATCCTGCAAAACAAGCAGATTTCACCTATACACAGAAATGACGCTGAAGCCTGATTGTGATTTGCGTGGCAGATCCAACAGGCTTCTCCGCTCGAAGTACCCAGCATGCGAAACAGCGCATGATTTCATCATTCTTAAGGAGAGCCACATGAAAAACCTATCCAGCATTGCAGCCATCGCCTTCGCTTCGAGTCTTGCACTGCTCGCCACCGGGTGTGACCGCCAGCCCGCAGATCCGACTGTCGGAGACGAGGCCGCCACGGAAAGCCAAAGCGCAACCGGTGACATGGGCGACACGCTGGAACGTGAAGCCGATCAGGCAGGCCAGGCCATCGACGACGCTTCGATCACCACGACGATCAAAGGAAAATACCTGGTCGATGACACGCTCAAGGGCATGGATATCTCGGTCGACACCGTACAAGGGGTCGTGACGCTGACCGGCCAGGTGCAGAGCGACACGGCCAAGGAGCTCGCCACTCAGATTGCGCAGAATACCGAAGGGGTGATGCGCGTAGACAACCAGATCACGGTCCAATAATCAGTCCGGCAGGGAAACCCCGCGATGCACGGGAAGGGCCTGTGTGGTTCGCTTCCCGTTGCCCCGCGCTGGCGTCACCCTTGGCTCATGCCTCGTATCCTTCACGATGCGTCGCATTGATCGTGCGCAACAACTCGCGGAACGGAATGCTGCGCTCATGTTGCTTGAACAAAGGCATGAAGGCCAGGTCTCCGCCCTGCCCCACGCCGCCGTACTTGCCCGACGTCATCGACTCGTGCAATTCGCGCAGCATCGAATCCAGCGAGTCGAGATACGGCGTATAGGTGGCGGCTTCGTCATCGTCGTGTTCCAGGCAGGCACGCAGTTCGTCGACTTCGTACACCGCTTCGTGCACCAGATCGATCAGTTCATTCAGGTTTTTGGCTTTTTTCATATTCGTGTGCAGTCGGGTTAAAACAGTTAGAACGGGCTATTAGGATACCGTCGCCTGGCAAGACGCGCGAGAGCCGGCCCGCATTCATACCGGTTCTCCGGCCAAGCGTTTCTGGCGCATCTTCCCGACAAAAAAACAGGGGCGCGTGCCCCTGTTTTCATTCGCGCCTGAAACGACTCAGCGCTTGACCTGCTTGGCGGCAATTTCCTCCAGCCGACGCGCCTTGATGACCTGACCGTTCAGCGCGGCATCCTTGGCGCTGCCGCCATAGGCCACCACCATCAGCTGGCTGTAGTACATCACCGGAATGTCGAACTTGGTGCCGTAGCGCTTGTTGATCTGGCCCTGATAGATTTCGACGTTGGCCTGACACAGCGGGCATGGCGTCACGATCATTTCGGCGCCATGATCGTAGGCCGACTCGACGATATCCTTGATCTGCGCCTGTGCCTTTTCCGGTTCGGAGAATGCCAGCGCCCCCCCGCAACAGGTCACCTTCTGCTCGTATTCGGGGATCGACTCGGCACCGACCATCTCGACCATCTTGTCGAGGTATACCGGGTTCTCAAACGATTCGCCGGCGACGCCGAACGGCCGGTTGGTCTGGCAACCGACATAACCGGCGATCTTCACGCCTTCGAGCGGACGCACGACATGCTTGGCCATTTCCTCGAAACCGAGGTCCTCGATCAGCACCTCCACCATGTGCCGGATGTTGGGCATTTCGTTGATCGTGAGGCCAGCTTCTTTCAAGGCTTCGCGGGTGTCGGACATGAGCGTGTCGGAATGCGTCAGGCGCTCGCGCGTCTCGCGCGCGCCCAGCCAGCAGGCGGCGCAGGTGGCGACGATTTCCTGCCCGGGCAGGTGCTGCTCGGACAGGGCGAAGTTGCGCGCGTTCAGTACGTGGCGCGGCAGTTCCCCGGCCTCCGCGTAGCCGATGGAGGCACCGCAGCAGTTCCAGTCGGGAATCTCGGTCAGCTTGACGTCGAGCGTTTTGCACATCGACTCGACCGAGGCGAGGTAGTTGGAAGCGGAAGCGCCCTTCTGCGACGAGCAGCCGGGGTAGAACGCGTATTCATGTTTGGCCATATTGGTCTCCTCAACCCGCCATCTTGGCAGTCTTGCGGCTGCGTTCGATTTCGTAGGCTTTTTTCAGCATGGCATGGATGCCCTTTTGATCCTTGCACTTGTGACCGCCGAACAACTCCATCACATTCAGACGCTTGGCCTTGACCAGACCCAATGCAACCGACTGCATCGCCATGCCGTTCTTGACGCCCTGGACAAAGCCGTCCTTGAAGTACAGGCCCATCGACAGCTTGAGCTCGTTGACGCGTCCGGTATGGGTGGCGTTTTTCCAGAACAGGCCGGAAAAAAATCGCGTCGGCTGCATCTTCGGCGCCATGCCGAGCCGGTGCGCATATTCGGCGATGCCGTGCATGATGTGGGTGATCGGCAGCTTGCGCGGGCAGCGCACGATGCAGTTGTAGCAGGATGTGCAGTTCCACATCGAGCTGCTGCTCAGCACTTCTTCGCGCTTGCCGGCGCGGATCATCATGAAGAGTTCCTGCGGCGGATGTTCCCACGCGCTCTGGAAGTTGGTCGGGCAGGAACCGGAGCAGACGCCGCATTGCATGCACATCTTGACCCAGTCGCCCATCTCGACCTGTTCTTCGATTTCCTTCAGGAAATTGTTGCGGTATTTCTCCGCCACTGCGGTGTTTGCGCTCATGGTGGGTCTCCTAGAAGCCTTTGAACGGGCTGGGGCCAACGGCGACCAGTTCGGCGGCATACTTGTTGATCATCTCGGGCAGGCGCTCGATGTCGGTGATGGCGACTTCGAGATCGCGCACGCGCTCCGACTCCAGGTTCAGCGTTTTCAGCGTGTCGTCGATCTTGGACAGGCGGGTGCGGCCCAATTCCGATCCCTTGACGAAATGGCACTGGTATTCGTCGCCCGACTTGCAGCCCATCAGCATCACGCCGTCGTAACCGGCATTCAACGCGTCGGTGATCCAGATGGTATTGACCGAACCCAGGCAACGAACCGGAATCGTCCGCACGTAGGCCGAATACTCGATGCGGTTCATCCCCGCCATATCGAGCGCCGGATAGGCGTCGTTCTCGCACGCCAGGATCAGGATGCGCGGTTTCTCGGAAAACTCGTCGGGGATATCGACCGCCTTGATCTGCGCGCCGACGGTGTTGACCGAGTAGTTCTCGAACGAGATCACGCGCACCGGGCAGGCGCCCATGCAGGTGCCGCAGCGACGGCAGCGCGATTCGTTGAACACCGGGAAGCGTTTTTCGTCCTCGTCGATGGCGCCGAACGGGCATTCCACCGTGCAGCGTTTGCACTGGGTGCAGCCTTCCAGACGCACTTTCGGGAACGACAGGTCACCCGAGCGCGGGTGTGCGGCACGCCCCAACTCGGCGTTTTCCAGTGCCTGAATCGCTTTGAGTGCGGCGCCGGTGGCATCCTCGCGCGCCTGCGCGATGTCCATCGGGCGACGTACCGGGCCGGCAGTGTAGATGCCGGTGCGGCGGGTTTCGTAGGGGAAGCAGATGAAGTGCGAGTCGGTAAAGCCCTGCTTCAGCTGCGGCACATCCTTGCCCTGACGGTAGGTCAGGTTGAGGATGGAAATCGGCTTCACTTCAACCGCGCCTTCTTCCTCCGCAACTCCGGCCAAGGCGTCGATGTTGATGCCGGAGTTCGCAATCTGGCCGGTGGCCAGCACCACCAGATCGACGTCCACCATCGATGCATCAGTGTCGCCCAGGATCAGGTCGTTGAATTTCACCGTGCTGGTGTTGCCGTTCGGTACCACTTCGGCAACCTTGCCCTTGGTGAAGATGACGCCTTTTTCCTGCGCGCTGCGGTAGAAGTCCTCGCCGTTGCCGGGCGTGCGCAAGTCGGTGTAGATGATGGTGGTGTCCACCGCAGGATTGGTGTCCTTGAAGTACATCGCCTGCTTGATGCTGGCGTTGCAGCAGAAACCCGAGCAGTAGGACAGATGCTGGCCGGTGGTGTCGCGCTGGCCGGCACACTGCACGAACACCACCGACTTCACCGGCGCACCATCCGAAGGCCGGCGAATCACGCCATCGCCCGCCGCCGCAGCCGTTGCCAGCGCTTCGAGCCCGGCCTGGTCGACCACGTTGGGCGACTTGCCGCCGCCGAGTTCCGGCAACTTGTTCATGTCATACAGGGTGAAGCCGGTCGCCTGAACGATCGCGCCGATGTCCTCGGTATGCGTCGCGCCCGATTCGGTGGCAACGTCGACCACGAAGCGGCCCGGCGCGCCGTCGGTCTTGCCGATGGTCGCGTTCAGATAGACCTTGATGTTGCTGTCGGCCTGCACCTGCGAAACCAGGTCGGCTACACCGGTATCGGCGGGCGACTTGTAAGGCTCGTGCACCGGGGTGCGCTTGTAGAGCTTGCCGGCCCAACCGCCTAGCGCGCCGGATTTCTCGACCAGCACCACCGGGTAGCCGGTCTTCGACGCTTCGATCGCGGTGGTCATGCCGGTGACGCCGCCGCCGACGACCAGCAGCGTCTTGCTGCCGCCGGTGTTGGGGTTGCCGGCGGGCGCGGTCATCGCCTTGACTTCGGCGCAGCCCATGCGGATGTAGTCTTCCGCCATTTCCTGGGTGGTCTCGCGCGCTTCGTCAGTGTCGGGACGGATCCAGACCACGCCTTCGCGCAGGTTGGCGCGTGCCACCGCATGTTCCGGGAAGTGGAACGCCTCGGTCTTGGCGCGGCGCGAGCAGGCGCCGATCATGATGTGGGTGATGCCTTCGCTGGCGATGTCATTCTTGATCATCGCCACGCCGTCGGCGTTGCACAGGAAATCGTGCGACTTCGTCAGCGGCACTTTGCCGTCCTTCTGTGCGGTCTTGACCAGTGCCTCGGTGTCGAGACGCTCGCCCAGTCCGCAGCCCTTGCAGATGTACGCTCCGACTTTGATGTCAGCCATGTTTAAGCCTCCGCCTTTGCTACTTTATTAACCACCTGGATGGCGCGCAGTGCCGCTGCGGTGGCTGACTGCACGGCACGGTTCACGTCCAGCGCGTTCGACGCGCAGCCGGCGCCGAACACGGCGCCATTGGCTGGATCTGCCTCGATAAAGCCGCTGGAGTCCGCCACAATGTGGCCCGGGATGTTGATGCCCTTGACCGAGGGTTCCATGCCCACCGCCAGCACCACCAGGTCGTGCGGGGTGGTGTAGCGCTTGTAGCCTTCGGTGTCGACGCCGTGACACACCGGGTTGCCATGCTCGTCTTCGGTGATCTTCGCAACCTTGGACTTGATGAAGTTCACCGAGGGATCAGCCTGCACCTTCTGGTAGAAGTCCTCAAAGCGGTCGATGGCACGGATATCGATGTAGTAGATGGTCGACTTGCCATCTTCAGGGTGTTTCTCACGCACGTAATGCGTCTGCTTCAGCGAGGCCATGCAGCAGATGCGCGAACAGTGGCGCAGATGGTTTTCGTCGCGCGAACCGGCGCACTGGATAAAGGCGATGTTCTTCGCTTCGCGGCCATCACCGGGGCGCAGAATCTTGCCGCCGGTGGGGCCCTGCAGATCGGCCAGGCGTTCGAATTCGACGCTGGTGATGACGTTCTTGAAGCGGCCGTAGCCGTAAGGCTGAATTTTCGCCGCATCGTAAGGCTGCCAGCCAGTCGCCCACACCACTGCGCCGGCCTTCACCTGGATCGTTTCCTCCTGCATATCAAGATCGATCGCGCCGTACTTGCATGCGGCCTTTGCGCGGTCGGCGTCGGCCGTGCCGATGATCGCCGGATCCAGCACATAGCGCTGCGGGTAGGCCATCGTGTTCGGCAGGTACGCTGCCTTGTGCTGGCCAAGGTTGTAATTGAAGGGGTCGTCCACCTTCATCTCCACAGCGCGCCCGCACTCGCCGCAGGCGGTGCAGTTCTCGTTCACATAGCGTGGGCGGACCTTGATGGTGGCCGTATAGTTGCCGGTGCTGCCATCGATGCCAGTCACCTCGGCCATCGTCAGCAAACGGACGCGGGGATTGCCCTTGAGGCGACGCAGGTTGATTTCCAGTCCGCAGGTGGGATGACACAGTTTGGGAAAGTAGCGATACAGCTGGGAGGTGCGTCCGCCCAGCGCGGGATTCTTCTCAACCAGAACGACATTCTTCCCGGTTTCGGCCGCTTCGAGCGCAGCGGTCATGCCAGAAATCCCGCCGCCCACCACGAGAATCGTCTCGTTGGTCGCAACATGCTCCGTCATTGTGTTTCCTCCATCCGATGGATGCAAAGCCATTTGAAATTACCCGGGATTTCCACCCGGATAACCGGGTTACTCGCCCGGAATTGAGCCCGCCAAATGGTACTCCGAAGGCCGCACCTGCCGCCACGGACAAGCGTGCTATCTCAATCGAAGTTTTCTATGCACGAATAAGAGGAAGTAGTCCGGTCGGCGGGGAGGTCATGTAAAGAGGCCAGGAAAAAAACGACCCGATGCGCCCCATTTTTTAGCGGTAATGACGGCGCACCCTTCAATCCGATTTTCGATCTCATGTTGTCATGACAGCATGACGCCATACCTGACAATCCCGTCAGGTTCTTGACCCGTATAGACCGGAAAGGCTTCTCCAATCAAGGCGATCGTGCGACGGCACACAAGGTGCTAATACCAAAGTTCTTACGCTCAAAATTAATCATGGATTTTTTCACCAAGGAGTCACCACAAGGAAGCAGATGACGAAGACAAACCGCTTATCTTGCGCGATGGCAGCCATACTGATTCTTAATGCAGGCAGCGCCCGCGGATAATACTGGCGAACAGCACACGAAGCCTGCTGCTGTCATAAGCGCCCCTAAAAATCAATCCACGCTCCCGGAGGAAACCGCGCACGCAAATCCCTTACAGAACCATGCACCCGAAGCCCAACAAGAATCTGCTAAAACCCAACAAGAACCGGACTGCAATTAATCAGCATGATTGCTCATCCCGCACAATTCAGGAGACCTAGAATGAAACTTCGCACCCGATTCACCGTATCTGCCCTGTTTGCCTCCCTTGCCATGCCCATGGCGGCAAGCGCGCTGGAGGTCAACATCACCGCCGACCTGCCCTCGGTTGAGGTCATGCATGGCGACCAGAAAGTCACGATCATGCGCAATCAGGACCAGAAGAACACCATCGATCCTGATTTTGCCAAGACCTCGCGCAAGTGTCCGCCCTTCTGCATCCAGCCGGGGGAACTGGCACCAGGCGTCGCAACCATTGCTGAACTGGAAGTCATTCACTATCTCAAGGAGATGAGCGACGGCGACAAGAGCATCCTCGTGGTCGACTCGCGCACGCCTGATTGGGTCGCGAAAGGCACGATTCCGGGCGCCATCAACATTCCCTGGGACAAGCTCAACATCGGCAGGTCCGATCCCATCACCGTTCAGGACATCCTTGAAAAACAGTTAGACGTCAGAAGCCAGGACGGTTTCAACATGTTCGACAAAGCCAAGACCGTTGTCATGTTCTGCAATGGACCCTGGTGCGGGCAATCGCCGACCAACATCAGGGGCCTGCTGAAAATCGGCTACCCGGCAGATAAAATCAAGTGGTACCGGGGGGGCATGCAGGATTGGGAAATGCTGGGCCTGACTACGGTCAAGCCAGCAAAATAAAGCGGCTTCACATATAAAAAAAACGGGGCGTTTCGCCCCGTTTTTTATTCGTTCAAGCCCCATCCCCCGGACATGCGAGGGTCGGAGGCAACACCGAGGCCGGCGCGGTCCCCCTGAATTAGCTGTGGGCCAATACGAAAAAAAAACGTTTATGTATTCTGAATACTATGTTCTCCGCTTTTCCCATCGTTTCCCTGCTGACCGGAATCGGCGTGTTGCTCATCGGCAGCGGCCTGCTCGGCACCCTGCTGGCGCTGCGCGCCGGGCTGGAAGGGTTCGCCGATGGGGTCATCGGCCTGGTGATGTCGGCCTATTTCGTCGGCTTCTTCGCCGGTACCTTCGTCTGTCCGACGCTGATCAGGCGCGTCGGCCACATTCGCGCCTTCGCGATGTTCGCCGCGATCGCCGCCGCGACAGTGCTGCTGCACGTGCTGATCGTCCATCCCGGCGTCTGGCTGGGGCTACGCGTACTCACCGGTGCGTGCCTGGTCGGCCTCTACACCGTGGTTGAGAGCTGGATGAACGCGCAGACGCCGAACACGCAACGCGGCAAGATGTTCGCCGCGTACATGATCGTGACGCTGCTCGCACTGACGCTCGGCCAGGCGTTGATCACCTTCGCCGACCCGGCTGGCTTCACGCTCTTCGCCATCGCCTCGCTGCTGATGTCGATGGCGCTGGTGCCGATCGCATCCACCAGCCTTGCCCAGCCAACGCCGGTCACGACACCGCGGCTCGGCCTGCGCTTCCTGTATGCGACCTCACCTGCCGCAGTGGCCGGCGCACTGGTCTCGGGCCTGGTCATCGGCGCGTTCTGGGGCATGGGGCCGGTGTTCGCCCAGCGAATTGGCCTGGACAATGCCGGCGTTGCCGCCTTCATGGGCACGACGATTCTCGGCGGCGCGGCGCTGCAGTGGCCGATCGGCCACCTTTCTGACCGCGTCGACCGGCGGCGCGTGCTGGCCGTGGTCGGCGCAGTCGGTGCGCTGACAGCACTCGTCGCGGCGCTTGTCGCGGTCGCCGCGGACGGCGCAACCGGCTGGTTGCTGGCAGCCGTCTTCGTGTTCGGGGGGCTGGCATTCAGCGTCTATCCGGTCAGCGTCGCGCACCTTAACGATCATCTGCAGCCGGACCAGGTGCTGGAAGGCAGCAGCGGCCTGTTGCTGCTGCACGGTCTTGGGGCCGCCGCGGGACCGGCCGTCGTAGGCGGCTTGGGCCCGCGCAGCCTGCTGGTCTACTATGCCGTGACACTGGTCGTGCTCGCTGTATTCGTCGCGCTGCGCATCCGTCACGCGCCACCGGTGGCGATGGAGGAGCACATGCCGTTCGCGCCGATGGTGCGCACCTCGCCCGAGGCCCTGGTGATGCTGGCCGACGCGGCTGAGGACGCGGCCCAGCCGGCACCGCACGATGAGGCGGATTCTGGACATCCGCCTCCGCGGGCATGACGGGCAATGAAAATATGGAGATGGGTTTCAGAAATACAGGCCGAGGTTGACGTTGACGCGCTCGTGCCAGCCGTCGTCGGCGCCGCCTGCCGCCAGGCCCGTGGTGAAGTTTGGCCCGATATAGGGGTGCTGGCGACCGCGCAGGTAGTCGACATAAACGAACACCTTGTCGATCGGCGTGAACGACAGGCCGAACACCATCTGTTCGCTGTCGCGGAATTCCGCCACATCCTTTGAAAGCATGCCGTAATCAGCATAGAGCGTGACGTCGCGCAACGAACCCCAGTCGCCGACGGCATAGCTCAGGTTGGCGGTGTACACGTTGCCGCGCGCCGCGACCTCGTAGGGAAAATCGTAGGCACCCATCATGACGATGCGACTGTCCTGCCCGGGCGGGTTCTCGACCTTGTTCTCGTAACGGATGGCCTGGAGCATGACGCCCCAGGGGCCGTATTTGCCGGTGTAGTGCAGTGCACCGGCGCGGCGGGTGCCGTCGCGGCCCGTGGTTGCGTTGGGCAGCCGGCCGGCCAGCAGCGACAGGCCGAACGCGCTGCTCGCGGCATCGCCATGACTGAGGGTGTAGGCCGCGCGGCCGACCACGGTATCGCGCTCGCGGTTGCGGACCGCGCCATCCTCGACGATGTTGAACGTGTAGCGCGCGCTGCTCTCGCTGTCGCCACTCCAGTGCCCGCCGTCGCGCACGTAATAGCCCAGCTGCATGTCCCACGGGCCAGCCTTGTGCAACAGCTTGCCGCCAAGGTTGTAGCTGTCCTCCAGGCCGACGTAGTAGGCCATCGAGAAATAGTAGTTGTGCGACGCGAACGGAAGAATGCCGAACGGGATCGGATTCACGCCGAGATGCACCTGGGTGTTCTCGCCGAAGCGACGACCGACCCAGGCGTGATGCAGGAAGTGGGTTTCATGACCGCCGCGGTAGCGGTAATACCGGTATTGCGCCGACGCCAGCCATGGCCCGCGGTCATAGCCGGCATCGACCCGCACGGTGTCCAGATCGATGAGGCCCTTGCTGTCGTAATTGGCGTCCCAGTCCTTGTACACATAGTTGTAGCGCAACGCCCCACCGAGGCGGACGCCGTTGCCGAGCTCGAATCCGACAGCGGCGTCCGTCGCCAACATGGCGATCGCGAGGAGGCTAAGTTGATAGATGCTACGGCAGCGGTTTGGCATGGCTCCTCCAGTACGGTCGGCGACGCGGGCGCTCAGCGCACCGCGTGCAGGAAATGCAGGTGGCCCTCGTAGTGATCGAGAACATCATTGATCACGTCGGCACTGCTCCAGCCGGTGATATCGTAGTCCTGCCCGCCTTCGCGCAAATGCACCTCGGCGCGGTAATACTTCAGCTCTTCCGCCCGCCGCGGCCGCGTGTCCCGCAGCACGAAGGATGGCGGCTCATACGGACGCGGATGCACCGAGTAGAAAAAGTCGATCTCGTCACCGTGACGCACCTCGAGCCAGGCTCTGCCGTCCTCGTCATCGCCCACGCGGGCGTCCAGATTCTGCTTTTTCAATTCATCGGCGACCTCGGTCAACGCCGGCTTGACGACCGTCCGGATGAAGTGATCGACTTCGGCGCGATCGGCCTGGTGGATCACTTTGGCCAGACGGGACTGCCAGCCGCGTGCGGGGTGGGAACCGCGCGGCATCATCCGCGCGCGGCCCAGGCTCAGGCGTTTGACGGCCTCGAGGCGCAACGCACGGACCAGGCCCCAGCACATCAGGATCATGATCACCGCGAACGGCAGCGCGCTGGCGATGGTCGCCGTCTGCAGCGCCTGCAGGCCACCGGCCAGCAGTAGCGCCGCCGCGACGATGCCCTCGATCACGGCCCAGAAGATGCGCTGCCAGACCGGCGATTCCTCCTCACCGCCGGAGGTCAGCATGTCCACGACCAGCGAACCCGAGTCCGATGAGGTCACGAAGAAAGTTATCACCAGCAGTGTCGCCAGCAGCGAGGTGATGCCCGACAGCGGTAACTGCTCGAGGAACCTGAACAGCGCGACCGAGGTGTCCGCCGCGACCGCATCGGCCAGCTCACCGATGCCCTGCATCAGGATCATGTGGATCGCGGTGTCGCCGAAGAAGGTCATCCACATGAACGTGAAGCCAACCGGCACCAGCAGCACCCCGACGACGAACTCGCGGATGGTGCGCCCGCGCGAGACGCGCGCGATGAACATGCCGACAAACGGCGACCAGGCAATCCACCAGCCCCAGTAGAACAGCGTCCAGCCGCCGATCCAGCTGGTCGGCTCGTAGGCGTGCAGGTTGAAGGTCATGCTGAACAGGCTGGACAGGTAATTGCCAGTGTTCTGCACCAGGGTCTGCAGCAGGAACACGGTCGGTCCGGTGACGAGCACGAACACCAGCAGGATGACGGCGAGTGCGATGTTGAGTTCCGAGATGCGCCGGATCCCCGCGTCCAGACCGAGGGCCACCGATAACGTGGCGATCGCGGTTATCGCGGCGATCAGGACGACCTGGATCGGGACACTGACCGGCAGATCGAACAGATAGTTCAGGCCGGCATTCACCTGGATCACGCCGAAGCCGAGCGAGGTGGCCACGCCGAATAGCGTGCCCAGCACGGCGAAAATGTCCACCGCATGTCCGATCGGCCCATAGATACGCTCGCCGATCAGCGGATACAGCGCCGAGCGGATGGTCAGCGGCAGATTGTGGCGAAAGGAGAAATACGCCAGCGATAGCGCCACGACCGCATAGATCGCCCAGGCGTGCACCCCCCAGTGAAAGAGGGTGATGCGCATCGCGTCGCGCGCTGCGGCGACCGTACCCCCCTCGCCCACCGGTGGCGCCGCGAAATGCATCACCGGTTCGGCAACGCCAAAGAACATCAGGCCGATGCCCATGCCCGCCGAGAACAACATGGCGAACCAGGAGGTGTAGCTGTAATCCGGCTCGCTGTGATCGGGGCCGAGCTTGATGTTGCCGTAACCCGACACCGCCAGTGTCACAACGAACACCAGGAAGCCCGCTACGGTGAGCACGTAGAACCAGCCTGCCGTATGGACGATCCAGTCCTGCGCGGCGGTGAACACACCGGACGCTGCGTCCGGAAAGAGTGCGGCCAGGCCGACGAAGACCAGGGTCAACACCCCCGAGAGGATGAAGACCGGAGGGTTGATCTGTACGCGCCAGGGGGATCTGCGGGCCTCCTGAGGTTGGTCCATGACGTCTCCTTGCTGTTGTTGTCTTGTACCGGCGGCTTCCCAATTACATCGCCATCGGCGTCTGAAACAATCTGCGCAGCACTGGGTAAATCGATCCTGTCGAGCTGTAGCAGGCGACAGGTTCACCTGGCTTGGTGTTTCACCACCCAGCGCAATGCGCGCTTGATGGCCATCGTAATAGCCCCTGGACTCATCCAGTCTATTTTTCAGATTAGAGGTATTTCAGAATAAAACCTGGTCGAGTTCCACCTGGGCGAAAAATGCGCTGGCAAGTTTCAGCCTCTCGTTCGCTCGGTGCGGTTCCTTGTTCTCGCTTGGCTGCCATCATGCCGTCGCGCTGCCCGCGGTTGCGTTCATGCGCCCGAACCAGGTCGGCACGCGCGGCAACGATCGCGGTCCGCCGGGATGACGAAGGGGACTTGCAGGCGGTTTGCTTAAATGTGTGGCGTGACCGGCGGCAGTACCGAAGCCGCAGCCGCCTCGACCGCGATAATGTCGAACTGCATGGTGGCGAGATCAGCCATGATGTAGGTGGGCGGGTTGCCAACGCCGCCGACGGTGCCGGGGTTGATCAGCCAGGTGGTGGTGCCCTTGACGGTCGCGACCTGCGCGATGCTGGACGTGTGATCGTGGCCGCAGCAGACGAGGTCGTAGTCGCCGGTGCAGGCAAGCGCCTGTGCGTAGTGGGGATAGTGCACCAGGAAAAGGTTGCGATCAGCCAGGGTGATGGCAGCGTCCTGGCCGTGATAGCGGATCACGCTGTTGGGCTCGGCGGCCAGCCGGCTCATGTTGTAAAGGTCGCCGGTGTTGTTGCCGTGGATGACATGCACCGGCAGTTCGTATTTCTGCAGCACGCGCAACGTGGTCGGGGCAACCACGTCGCCGCAATGCAGCACGACTTCTGCCCCGTGCGCCTTGGCATGCTCGACGGCAGCGCCCAGCAAGCGGCGATTGTCGTGGGAGTCGGAGAGGATGCAGACTTTCATTAAAAAGCGGGCTTGTCCTTGGCGTTGCGATAGCGCTCCACACCCACCAGGATCTCGGCGCGGGCGTCGTCGATGCCGACCCAGCCATCGACCTTGACCCACTTGCCGTCTTCGAGGTCCTTGTAGTGCTCGAAGAAATGCGATATCTGCGCCAGCAACAGGGCTTGCAGGTCTTCCGGCCGGTGCACGCCCTTGTAGAGGCCGCACAGCTTGTCGACCGGCACTGCCAGAAGTTTGCCGTCCACCCCGGCTTCGTCGGTCATTTTCAGCATGCCGATAGGACGGCAGCGCACCACCACGCCGGTGATCAGCGGGATCGGGGTGATCACCAGCACATCGACCGGGTCGCCGTCTTCCGACAGGGTGTGCGGGATGTAGCCGTAGTTGCAGGGGTAATGCATGGCGGTCGACATGAAGCGGTCGACGAACATGGCACCGGATTCCTTGTCGACTTCATACTTGATCGGCTCGCCGTGGGCGGGGATTTCGATGACGACGTTGAAATCGTCGGGCAGGTTGCGGCCGGAACTGACTTTGTTAAGACTCATGGCGGATCACAAAAACAATGAAAGCCGGGCATTATACCTGCGCCCCCATTGTCCTTCGCCCGACCGATATAATGGCGCTATTTGCATGGCATTCTTCTCCCCCATTTCCCAGCCCGCCGGACCCCCGCGCAGCCAGTCCGGCCTGGCCGGCGCGGCCGATGCGCTTTACCTCGCTGAATTGGCGCACCATGCCGCGCCGCTGGCGGTGGTGTGCGCCAGCGCGTGGGATGCCCATCGCCTGACCGAGGAACTGCGCTGGTTCGACCCTGAATTGCGGGTATGCACCTTTCCCGACTGGGAAACCCTGCCCTACGACACCTTTTCGCCCCATCCGGACCTGATTTCGGAACGGCTGGCGACGCTGTACCAGATTTCGCGCGGCGAATTCGATGTCGCCGTGGTGGCGCTCTCCACCACGCTGTACCGGCTGGCGCCGCCGGCCTTCCTCGCCGCCCACACCTTCTTCCTCAAGCAGAAGGACATCCTCGACGAAGCCGCCTTCCGCGCGCAGATGGCGCTGGGCGGCTACAGCCATGTCAACCAGGTGTTCTCGCCGGGCGAGTTTTCGGTGCGCGGGGGCCTGATCGACCTGTTCCCGATGGGCAGCGCCCTCCCCTACCGCATCGACCTGTTCGACAACGAGATCGAGACGCTGCGCGCGTTCGACGTCGACACCCAGCGCAGCATCTATCCGGTGGGCGAGGTGCGGCTGTTGCCCGCGCGCGAGTTCCCGCTCGACGAAGCCGGGATCACCCGCTTCCGGCAAAATTTCCGCGAACGCTTCGAGGGCGACCCGTCGAAGTCCAAGCTGTACAAGGATGTCAGCAATGGCCTCGCGCCGGCCGGCATCGAGTATTACCTGCCGCTGTTTTTCGAGGAAACGGCAACGCTGTTCGACTATCTGCCCGCGCAGACGAAATTCGTCAGCCACGGTGCACTCGACGCTGCCGGCCAGGCATTCTGGGCCGACGCGCAAGGCCGCCACCGCCTGCTGTCGGGCGACAAGGATCGCCCGCTATTGCCGCCCGCCGAGCTGTTTCTGCCGACCGACGCGTTCTTCAGCCTGGCCAAGGGCTACACCCGGTTCGACGTGGAACAGGCCGGCGAGGGGCTCGCCCACGCCGTTCCGCCGATTTCCGTGGACCGCCGCGAGGCGCACCCGGTTGCCCGGCTGCAGCGCTTCATCGAAGGCTTCAAGGGCACGACGCTGATCGTCGCACCGTCGCCCGGTCGCCGCGAAACCCTGCACGAATACCTCGCCGAACACGGGCTCGACGCCACCCTGTGCGATGGCTGGATCGACTGCACGCCCCGCGCCGAGCGCATCCTGCTGACCCACGGCCCGCTGGCCGAAGGTTTCGTTTCGGCTGACGGCGCGCTTGCCGTCATCACCGAAACCGAGCTCTACGCGATCCCGCCGAAAACCCGGCGTGCGCGCGAGGCCCGCGCGACGCAGATCGACAACCTGCTGCGCGACCTGTCGGAGCTCAAGCCCGGCGACCCGGTGGTGCACGCACAGTACGGCGTCGGCCAGTACCTCGGCCTGATCAACATGGACCTCGGCGACGGCGACACCGAGTTCCTGCAACTCGAATACGCCCGTGGCGACAAGCTTTACGTGCCGGTCGCCAACCTGCAGCTGATCTCGCGCTACAGCGGCGCCGGAGAAGGCACGGCACCGCTGCACAAGCTCGGCACCGACCAGTGGGAAAAGGCGCGCCGCCGCGCGATGCAGGCGGCGCGCGACACCGCGGCCGAGCTGCTAAACCTGTATGCGCTGCGCGCCGCGCGCGAAGGCCATGCGTTCACGTTTTCGATGCACGATTACGAGGCCTTCGTCGAAGGCTTCGGCTACGAGGAAACCCCCGACCAAGCCGGCGCGATCGCGGCGGTGATGGCCGACATGCAGTCGGGCAAGCCGATGGACCGGCTGGTCTGCGGCGACGTCGGCTTCGGCAAGACCGAAGTCGCGCTGCGCGCCGCCTTCATGGCGGTGATGGGCGGCTATCAGGTGGCGGTGCTGGTGCCCACCACCCTGCTTGCCGAACAGCACTTCAACAACTTCTCCGACCGCTTCTCCGCCTGGCCGATCAAGCTTGCCGAGCTGTCGCGCTTCCGCAGCCCGAAGGAGCAGGCCGAGGCACTCAAGGCGCTGGCGGACGGCAAGCTCGACATCGTCATTGGCACCCACCGGCTGATCCAGAAGGACGTCAAATTCGCCCGCCTCGGACTGGTGATCATGGACGAAGAGCACCGCTTCGGCGTGCGGCAGAAGGAACAGCTGAAGGCGCTGCGTGCCGAGGTCGACGTGCTGACGCTGACCGCCACGCCGATCCCGCGCACGCTGGCGATGTCGCTCGAGGGCATCCGCGACTTTTCGGTGATCGCCACCGCGCCGCAGAAGCGGCTGGCGATCAAGACCTTTGTCCAGCCGTTTTCCACCGGGCTGATCCGCGAGGCCGTGCTGCGCGAGCTGAAGCGCGGCGGCCAGGTGTATTTCCTGCACAACGAAGTCAGCACCATCCAGAACATGCACGAACGGCTGGAAAAACTGCTGCCGGAAGCGCGCATCCGCGTCGGCCACGGCCAGATGGGCGAGCGCGAACTGGAACAGGTGATCCGCGATTTCTACCAGCAGCGCTACGACATCCTGTTGTGCACCACCATCATCGAGACCGGCATCGACATCCCCACCGCCAACACCATCCTGATCAACCGCGCCGACAAGTTCGGCCTGGCGCAGCTGCATCAGTTAAGGGGCCGTGTCGGACGCTCGCACCACCAGGCCTTTGCCTACCTGCTGGTGGACGAGGATCGCACGCTGACGCCGCAGGCGAAGAAACGCCTGGAAGCGATCCAGCTGATGGAGGAACTGGGCGCCGGCTTCCATCTCGCCATGCAGGACCTGGAAATCCGCGGTGCCGGCGAGGTCCTGGGCGAGAAGCAGAGCGGCGAGATCCTCGAAGTCGGCTTTTCGCTCTACAACGACATGCTGGCCGGCGCGGTGGCGAGCCTCAAGGCCGGCAAGGAGCCGGACATGAACCAGCCGCTGGGCGTGGTGTCCGAGATCAACCTGCACATGCCTGCGCTCTTGCCGGTGGACTACTGCCCCGACGTGCATGAGCGGCTGGTGCTGTACAAACGGCTGGCGAGCGTCCACGACACGGAAGAACTCACCCAGTTGCAGGAAGAACTGGTTGACCGCTTCGGCCGCTTGCCCGACCCGGCCCGCGCCTTGCTCGACACCCATCGCCTGCGCCTGGCCGCCAAGCCGTTCGGCATCATGAAGATCGACGCCAACGCGGACAGCATCCTGCTGCAGTTCGTGGCGCAGCCGCCGATTGATCCGGGCCGCATCATCCAGCTGATCCAGACCCGGCGCGACATCAAGCTGGCGGGCGAAAACCGCCTGCGCTGGCAGGCCAGTTCGCCCCCCGAGGCGCGTGCCGCCAACGTCATCACCCTGCTCAACCTGTTGAAATAAATCGACCCATGAATCTGATCGTTCAGGGACCAGACGTCCCCACCCCCAGCCTCAAGCAGCTCGCCAAGCTCATCGGCGCGGCGGCCATCGAAGCGGTTTCACGCACCGCATTCCGGTTGCCGGACGGCGACGACCGCCTGCGCGCCGAAGTCGCCGCCTTCTGCGAGGCACATCAGCTCGATTGCGGCTGGGTGCCGGCCGAACGGCGCATCGGCGACTTCGGCCTGCTGGTGATGGACATGGATTCAACACTCATCACCATCGAGTGCATCGACGAAATCGCCGACATGCAGGGCCTGAAACCGCAGGTATCGGCGATTACCGAAGCGGCCATGCGCGGCGAGATCGATTTTGCCGAAAGCCTGCGCCAGCGCGTAAATCTGCTGGCCGGACTGGACCAGTCCGCCCTGCAACGGGTATACGACGAGCGTCTGCAGCTGTCGCCGGGCGCCGAGACTCTGCTGGCGGCGGCCCGTGCAGCCGGCATCCGGACGCTGCTGGTGTCGGGCGGCTTCACCTTCTTTACCGAACGCTTGCAGCCGCGTCTCGCGCTGGACTACACCGCCGCCAACACGCTGGAGGTGGCCGACGGCAAGCTGACCGGGCGCGTGGTGGGCGAGATAGTTGACGCCCAGGGCAAGGCCGACTGGCTCAACCGGGTGCGCGCCGATTTGGGGTTGGCGAAAGAACAGGTCATCGCCATGGGCGACGGCGCCAACGACCTGAAAATGATGGCCGAAGCCGGCATCAGCATCGCTTACCGCGCCAAACCGGTGGTGCGTGCGCAGGCCAGTTACGCGCTGAACCAGACGGGGCTGGATGGGGTGGTTCCGTTATTGGGATCGGATTAAAGCGAGGGCTAAAGAAAATACGCGGGCTGCCGATAAACTATTGAGCACCCAATCTGTCATAAGATCGTACAACAGCGACCAGGTCCCTTCGTTCCGTGAAAATCGACAAGCGCATCACCCCGACCGCCGCACCCAAAACCTCTGCCACCAAGGGTAAGGGGGGAGGCAAGACTTCGGCACCCACTGCGGGCGGCAGCGATTCGCTGACGCTGACCGAATCGAGTACCCGTGTCCGCACGCTGGAAGCCCAGCTGGCCGCGGTCGACATCACGGACATCGGCAAGGTCGAGGCCGTCAAGGCGGCGCTTGCCGACGGCAGCTTCACCGTCGACGCCGAAGTGGTGGCCGACCGCCTGATCGACCACACCAAGGAAGCCTTGCGCAAGCGCCCACGCAAGAAGTAACCCCACCAGACCGACAAGGCCCGCGGCTACGAACCGCGGGCCTTTTGTTTTTCAACTGGCATAAAATTCAGGCGTTACCACTTCTTCCCGGAGCTCAGCATGAACGAAATTACTTTATCCGTCACCGGCATGACCTGCGGCGGCTGCGTCAACAGCGTGCAGAAGGTGCTGGCAGCCTTGCCAGGGGTGCAGCGCGTCGAGGTCACGCTGACGCCCGGTCAGGCGCGCGTGGTATTCGACCCTGCCCAAATTGACCGCGCTGCACTGGCGCAGGCCGTCATCGATGCAGGGTTCGGCGTCGGCGACTGATCCAACCGCTGCGCGCGTCCGCGCTCACGCCGTATCCGTCCCGCACAGCGTTCCCATCGGCTCGGGGCAATGCACCCCGTTGCCTTGCGCATAATCCACCCCGATCTCGCGCAACACTGCCAGCGTCTGCTCCGACTCGACATATTCGGCTACGGTTTTCAGCCCCATCTGGTGGCCGATGCGGTGAATCGCCTCGACCATTGAGCGGTCGATCGGATTGATGGTGATATCGCGCACAAACGCGCCGTCAATCTTGAGGTAATCGACTTTCAGGTTCTTCAGATAGGTGAAGGACGACAGGCCGCTGCCAAAGTCGTCGAGCGCGAAGCTGCAGCCAAACTCGCGCATGGCTTCGATGAATTCGTTGACGACGGCAAGGTTGCCGATGGCGGCCGTTTCCGTGATTTCAAAGCATAGATGCGGACCCTGAGCGGGATTGTTCTGCAAGCGCTCAAGCAACATGCGGCGAAATGCCGGGTCTTTCAGTGACGCACCTGACAGATTGACCGCGAACAGGCAATGCCGCTCGCGCCTGGCCTCCAGATAGCGCTGGCACACACGCAGCGTTTCCTCGATCACCCAGCTGTCGATGGAGGGCATGATGGAATAGCGCTCAGCCGCCGGGATGAAGGCCATCGGCAGGATTTCGCTGCCGTCGTCGTCCACCATCCGCAACAACAACTCGACGTGGCAAGGCGGCTCCCCTACGCTATCGGTGCGGCGGATTTCCTGCCACGACAAGCGCAGGCGATCTTCCTCCAGCGCCCGCTGGATGCGCGTCACCCACTGCATCTCGCCACGGTGGCGTACCAGGTCATGACTGCTGCTTTCATAGACATGAATCTGGTTGCGGCCGCGATCCTTGGCCACATAACACGCGGCATCCGCCGCCGACAGCAGGCTGGCGGCGGTACCGCTGTCGCGGCTGATTGCAACCATGCCCGCGCTCATGCCGACGTTGAATATGCGGTCACCCCACTTGAAGCGGAAGCGCTGCACTTCGGCGCGGAACGTATCCGCCACCGCCAGCGCATCGGGGATGCTGCAGTTTTCCAGCAGCAGGGCGAACTCGTCGCCCCCCAGGCGCGCCAGCGTGTCGCGTTCGCGCAGATTGCCTTTCAGCAGCAGCGCCAGCTGGCGCAGCAGTTCGTCGCCCGCCGCGTGGCCGCACGAATCGTTGATCACCTTGAACTGGTCGAGATCCATATAGCACAGTGCGTGTTCCCGATCCTGCTGCAAGGCCGACAACAGCGTACGCTCCAGCCGCTGCTCGAATTCGCGGCGGTTGATCAGCCCCGTCAGCGCATCGTGACTGGCCTGATAAACCAGACGGGCGGTGGCCTGGTCGATCTTTTCCTGCATTTGATCCTGCATCGACTGCAAGTGGGCCGCCATATGGTTGACGCCGCGCTGCAGACTGCCCAGCTCGGCCTGCCCGGTCTGCGCGACCCGTTCGTCGAGATGCCCCTCGCCGATGCGGCTCACCGTGTGGGTCAGAGCCAGAATTGGCCGGGTAATCTGGCGCCCGATGCGCCAGGCGAGATACAGGCTGACACCCAGTCCCGCCAGCAGGATGGCCAGACTACGCAGGATGGCATCGCGCTGGCTCTTGAAGGTGGCACTGCGCGACACATCCAGCCCTACCCAGCCCAGCAGCCGCGTCTGGCTGTCCGGTTGCGCAGCGCGTTCGTCCACCAACGTGAAATCCTCAACCGCCACTTCGGTACGGGTAATCGGCGCGTAATACACCAGCCGGTCCGGGTATTCGATCTGATGGATGCGATCGCTCGGCAGCCGGCCCTCAGCCGGCTCAGCCCAGGCACCGAGGCCGACTTGCGACAGCGTCTGGCCGTTATCGGCAAACACCGCCACGCCGCGGACGTCAGTTTCGATCACCACTTTTTCGAGCAGGGTCTGCAATACATCGATATTGCCCGAGGCGACGCCATACTCGGCTGCCGGTGCAAGCTGGCGGGCAATGGCTGCGGCACGTTCGCGTAGCGACTGATCGAGATCGTCGATTTTCCCGACGATGAGCTGGAACAGCAGCAGCACACCGATGATGGCCATCGGCACCACGGCCAGTCCGATGACGCGACCGCGTATCCCTATAGAATCCGCTCTCAACGTCTCCCTCCCAAACGCTTCTCAAGCTCGGCTTCCGATAGCAATGTGAAACCGAGCGAACGCGCCACCTGTTGATTGATTGAAACGCTGAAGTAAGCGGGGTATGCGGGCGGCGGCAGATTCACCGGCACGTCCTGAATGACACGCCTCACCCATTCGGCAGTCTGCCGGCCGATTTGTGCCGGGCTGGAATGCAGTGACAACAGCGCGCCTGCCCGCGTCAGCGAACGCGAATAGCCCAAAACCGGGACACGGTAGCGATAGGACGTCAGAAACAGGCTTTGCGCAGTGTTGCGGTTGAATACCCGCGGATCGGGCACCGCCAACAGCAACTCGGCACTCGACAACACATTTTCAAGCGCCATGATCAGCCGCTCATCCTCAGCCAGGACTTGGTGCACAAGATCGAGCTGCTGCGCTCGCAGGGCCTCGTCCAGTTCGCCCACCGGGACACTCTGATCTTCTCCCAGCAGCACCCCTACGCGTTGCGCCTCGGGGAAGGCCAGACGAATCAACTGCGCCTGACGCCCGAACGGCTGGTCAAGGTAGATGGCCGACACCTTGCGGCGGCTATCGTCGCCCAGGCGAACGCGCCCGGTCTTGAGGTACCACGCCCGCGGCACCAGGACCGCCAGCACCGGCGGCCGGTTTGGCAGCGCGATCAGGGAGTCCGCCGCGCGCACGCCCACTGCAACGGCCAGACGCGCGTCATTCAGCGAAGTCGCTGTCATTTCCTCTGCATACAGCCGGACGACATCGTGTGCCGTGTCGTCCAGATAGGCGCGGATGACCTGGTAGACCTCCTGGTAGGGCGCAGAATCGTCGCTCAAGACCACCGTCACCCGTGCAGCGACAGCCTGCGCCGACACCAGGGCCAGACAGGCGCAAGCCAGCCCCAGCCGCACGATGCGCTGGAGCGTGGCCCCCCTGCGCGACAGCCAGACCATCAAGGCGCTTCCTGAGCCCCGCCCCACAGGCAAGCGCCCTTGCTTTCCCGGGAAATGGCCTCGAGCAGGCTTGCGTGCGCGGCCAGCTCTTCACTGGACGCATTCAGCAACACGGGCTTGGGACGTGCCCGCGCGGCGACCTGATCGGCCTGCGCGCTGCGCGCCTCCAGCCCGATCGACAGGCTTTCCTGCCCACGCGTCAATGCCAGATACACCGCCGCCAGCAATTCGCAATCCACCAATGCGCCGTGCAGCGTACGCGCTGCATTGTCGACGCCATAGCGTTTGCACAGTGCATCCAGGTTGTTGCGCTGGCCGGGATGCAGCGCCTTGGCCATCGCCAGCGTGTCGGTTACAGCGTCGCACCAGCTGGGCAGCGGTGCCATGTCCAGCAGGCGCAGCTCCATGTTGAGGAAGCCGACGTCGAAAGGCGCATTGTGAATAATGAGTTCGGCACCCTGAATGAAGTCGACGAACTCGTTCGCGATATCGACAAAGCGCGGCTTGTCCTGCAGAAACTCGGGGGTGATGCCATGCACCTGCATTGCCCCGGCGTCGATGTCACGATCCGGGTTCACGTAACGGTGCATATGATTGCCGGTGAGCCGTCGGTTGACCATTTCCACCGCCGCCACTTCGATGATGCGATGTCCCTGCTTGGGGTCGAGACCGGTGGTTTCAGTATCGAGAATGATTTGTCGCATGTGAGATTTATTGCGCCTGCAGCACGCCCTGGTTGGCCAGTTCGTCGGCACGTTCGTTTTCGGGATGGCCGTTGTGGCCGCGCACCCATTTCCATTCGATGCGGTGCAAATGGCTCAAGGCATCCAGTTGCAGCCACAAATCCTGATTTTTCACCGGTTTGCCATCGGCGGTGCGCCAGTTGCGCCGCTTCCAGCCGGCCATCCATTCGCTGATGCCTTTTTGCACATATTGCGAATCGGTATGGACCTCGACCGTTGACGGACGCTTCAGCGATTCGAGCGCACGGATAACCGCAGTCATTTCCATGCGGTTGTTGGTGGTGTTGGCCTCGCCCCCGCAAATTTCCTTGCGGTGCCCGTCCGTTACCAGCAGCGCGCCCCATCCGCCTGGGCCGGGATTGCCCTTGCAGGCACCGTCACTATATATATAAATGGTGTCAGCGTTCACGACGTGTCCGATAATGCTTGAGGTTGACCACTTTGGCGGCAGGCGATAATAAACGCTGCGCCACCGGCGTTTTCCATTGCGGCAAAATAATGTTCCTGCCCTGCACACGCTTCACTGCCTGCAGGAAATAAACACCGCCGCCCATGGCCCACCAGCGATCTCCTGCCGGTTCCATGAAGCGCATCCGCCGCAACCAGGATTCGCGGTTGAGCGGTGGGCGGTAGCAGCACATGCTGCCAGCCGCAACCTCGAGCCCGAGCAAGGCCATCCAGTCCTTCACCCGCGAAATATTCAGGAAACTGCCGTTCCACGGATAGCCGCGTTCGCCTCCCTGCAACACGCGCGACAGCCCCCACAGGCTGCGCGGATTGAACCCGGCCAGCACCAGGCGGCCCTCCGGGCGCAATACCCGTTCGGCCTCGCGCAGCACCTGGTGCGGGTTGGCGCTGAATTCGAGCACATGCGGCAAAAGCAGCAGATCGAGCGACTGGCTCTCGAACGGCATACACATGGGATCGGCCCGCACCCTGGCAGCCGTTTCCACCGCGCAGGTCACGCGTAGAGGAATACGGCTGTTGCGAAGAAAGTCGATGTGCGGCAGGCCGACCTGAACCGCGTTGAAGCCGAACACATCCGTCACCGCATTGTCGAAATAGCGTTGTTCGCGGAACTGCAGATGCTGCCCCAGCGGCGTTTCAAACCACTCGGCACTCAGCTTGGATAACATAGCGACTCCTCCTGTCCGGCAGCCCAACATGTTGACACTTATTTCCCTGCCTGCGTTCGAAGACAACTACATTTGGGTGTGGCACGACGAGCGCCACGCGGTCGCGGTGGACCCCGGCGATCCGGCGCCCCTGATCGCCTTTCTCGACGCCCATTCACTTACCTTGACCGCGGTTCTGATCACTCACCACCACCGCGACCATAGCGGTGGCAACGCCTGTCTGCGTCAACGTTACGACTGTGTGATCTACGCGCCGGAGAACCCGCGCATTCCTGCCGTCAGCCAGGTCCTGCGCGGCGGCGATACAGTAGACATCGCCGAGCCGCGCTTGCACTTCGAGGTGTTGGCCACGCCGGGCCATACGCTCGACCACATCAGCTATGTCGGACACGGCTGCCTGTTCTGCGGCGACACCGTTTTCGGCTGCGGCTGCGGCAAGCTGTTCGAAGGCAGTCCCGCAATGATGGCCACCAGCCTCGATGCCATTTTAACGCTGCCGGACGCTACCCGGGTCTGCTGCGCGCATGAATACACCCTGAGCAACATTGAGTTTGCCAAAACCATTGATGGCAACAATCCCGCGCTGCTGGCGCGCGAGCGCGCCGACCGTGCCCTGCGTGCGCAAAACCTGCCCACTCTGCCCTCCACCCTCGCGCTGGAAAAAGCCACCAATCCCTTCCTGCGCTTTCACGATCCCAGCATGGTGGTGTTTGCCGCCCGCTATCTGAAACGCCCACACCTCGCCCCGGCCGAAGTGTTCGGCGCGATCCGCGCCGCGAAGGACGCCTGGGACGCTTGATTCGATTCACATTCTGTCCCTTTCGACTTTTTCATGCCAGCGGGGTTGCATTTTTTTGCATTGCGGACACGGCCCTCTTCCTGCGAGACCCACTATCCAAAGCAATCATCACGCGAATTCATGAAACATCTGGGTTAGGATTGGGGACCCTGTCGAGTACCGGAGGACCCCTTGCCCGGAATCAGATCAGCCGGTATCACCTGCATCAAATCCAATTTATTTAGCCTGGCTGTGCTGGCGCTGCTTTTCAGTTGCCCAGCGCATGCCGAAGAATCAGGCGCCAATCCACAGACGGATGCACATGTAGCAGTCCCGACCATTGCGGTTCCGGTGTGGCACGAGGACACCGTCAATGACGCGGAGGACGATGAAGCCATCGCCGAAGCCGACCACAATGATGTCTGGCAGCGCATCCGCAGCGGCTTTGGGGTTGACGAAGAGGCTTCCGAAAATCCGTTGGTTGCCGATCACGAATCCTGGTTCGCTGCCCGACCGGAAAATGTGCACCGCCTGGCCGAGCGCTCGCGGCCCTTTCTGTACCATATTGTCGAGGAGCTCGACCGGCGCGACATGCCGATGGAAATCGCATTGCTGCCGATGATCGAAAGTGCGTTCAACCCCGCCGCGCTGTCATCGTCCGCTGCCTCCGGGATCTGGCAGTTCATCCCCGCCACTGGTCGCCATTACGGGCTCCGGCAGGACACCTGGTACGACGGCCGGCGCGACTTCACCGCGGCCACGAAAGCCGCGCTCGACCATCTGGGCAAGCTCTACCTCGATTTTGGCGACTGGCAGCTGGCGCTGGCGGCACACAACTGCGGCGGCGGATGCGTCGCCCGCGCCATCCGGACAAATATCCAGCTTGGACTGCCCACCGACTACGCCAGCCTGACGCTGCCGAACGAAACCCGGCACTATGTTCCCAAACTTCTGGCGCTGAAAAGCCTGATACGCGAGCCGGAACCGTACGGCATTGCCATCGAGCAGCTGCCGGACCAGCCCTACTTCGATCAGGTCACCGTCCATGCCAGCATGGATATTCATTCCGCCGCGCGTCTGGCAGACATGAGCAGCGACGAGTTCATTGCGCTGAACGCAGCCTTCCCGCGCAATCTCATCCTCTCCGACACGCCGGTCAACCTGCTGCTGCCGGTTGGCAAGCTCGACGCATTCCAGCGCAACCTGGCAACCGGCAATTGGGACACCTGGCAGCCCTATGCCGCGAAAAAGGGCGAGCGCTCCACAGCCATTGCCAAGCGCTTCGACACCACCCTCGCGCGTCTCGAGGAACACAACCAGCTGCATGTGAAAAACGGCAAGCTGCTGCGTGCGCAGACCCTCCTGGTTCCGGTCAGGCGCCATGGCACGGTTGCGGCGCAAGGCGGCATATCTACCCCGTCAATCGCGCCAATCCGGCATGTCGTACGGCGCGGCGACACCCTGCACGCCATTGCGCGGCATTTTTCGGTCAGCCTGGCGGACCTCAGGGCGTGGAATCCGATTTTCAGGAAAAGCAGCACGATCCGCGTAGGACAGATGGTCTTCGTCAGGCAGCCCTGATCGGCGGCTGCGCCGGCGCCGGCGCAATTCCGGAAACAGGATCCGCTTCAATCGGGCGCAGGCGGTTCTTCGCGCTTGTCCGACATGATCAGCGCCATGCCCACGGCTGCCAGCGCCATCCACAGCACCGCCGCCCAAATACCCAGCGCTTCCGACAGCGGCCCCATGAAAAATAGCGTCAGCATCGCTACCGCCAGCACCATATTGCCGATCCAGAAATTGTGACTGCGTTTACCGGTATTCAATGTGTCTCTCCAAAATGCCTAAGCCTGCGCCGCCACCCAGTGGCAACGCACCCAATGCCCATTACCCAGATCCGTCCGGTCGGGATACGTTTGCCGGCATATCTCGCTCGCGTACGGGCAACGCGGATTGAAATGGCAGCCGTCCGGCGGGTTGAGCGGCGAGGGCTGGTCGCCCGCCAGGCGGATGATGCCCGGCCCGGACTGCGCCTCGATGCGCGGCACCGCGCTGACCAGCGCCAGGGTGTAGGGATGGCGCGGCGCACGCAGCACGTCGGCGGCGGCGCCGTATTCGACGATGCGCCCGAGGTACATCACCGCCACGTCGTGCGCCAGATAATCGACCACCGAGAGATTGTGGGTGATGAAGAGGTAGGCCAGCCCCAGGCTGTCCTGCAGGTCCTTCAGCAGATTCAGGATCTGCGCCTGCACCGAGACGTCGAGCGCGCTGGTCGGCTCGTCGCAGATCACCAGCCGCGGCGACACTGCGAGCGCCCGCGCTATCGCGATGCGCTGCCGCTGGCCGCCGGAGAACGCATGCGGATAGCGTCCGCCGGCATCGTCCGGCAGTCCCACCCGGTTCAGCAGCTGCATCACCGCCTCGCGGCGCTGGCTGGCCGCGCCGACGCCCAGCGCGTCCATGCCTTCGAGCAATATATCCGCCACCCGCATGCGCGGATTGAGCGAGCTGAACGGATCCTGGAACACCATCTGCGCCTGCCGCCGCATGGCGGGGGCATTCTTGGCGGTGATGGTCTCGCCCCCCAGCACGATGCTGCCCGCGGTGGGTTCGATCAGCCGCAATAGCGCCTTGCCCACGGTGGTCTTGCCGCAACCCGATTCACCCACCAGCGCCAGCGTGCGGCCCGCCCGGATGTCCAGCGACACATCGTCGACTGCACGTACGTGCCCGACTGTGCGCTGCAGGAAACCGCGCCGAATCGGGAAATGCACCTTGAGGCCGTCAACCTGCAGCAGCACTTGCGCCGCGTGTGTCGGGTGCGCATGCGCGGCAAACGCGCGCGCATTGCTTGCCGGCAGCGTGCCCGCAAGATGGCAGCGCACCTGCTGGCCGTTGATCGTTTGCCAGCCGGGCGCTTCGTCGCGGCAGCGTGCAACCGCGGATGGACAGCGCGGCGCGAAACGGCAGCCGCGCATTGCGCCGTCGAGCGGCGGTACCTGGCCGGGAATCGTGGTCAGCCGGCCGCTGTCGCCGGGACGCGGCAGCGCCTCGAACAGCATTCGGCTATATGGGTGTTGCGGCGCGGCGAAAAAAATGTCGCGCGCGCCCTCTTCCACCAACTCGCCGGCGTACATCACGCCGACACGGTCGGCGTTCTCGGCCACCACGCCCAGATCGTGGGTGATCAGCAGCATGCCCATCTGCCGCTCGTCCTTGAGCCGTCGCAGCACGTCGAGCACCTGCGCCTGGATGGTCACATCGAGCGCCGTGGTCGGCTCATCGGCAATCAGGAGCCGGGGCTGCCCCGCCAGCGCCATCGCGATCATCACCCGCTGGCGCAGCCCGCCCGAGAGTTCGAACGGGTAGGTGTCGAGTCGGCGTGCCGCATCCGGCACGCCGACTGCATCGAGCAAGGCCCGCGCGGCGTCGCGCGCAGGCTGTCCGGCAAGGTTCTGATGCAGTGCCAATGCTTCGCCGATCTGCTCACCGACCCGGATGACAGGATTCAGCGCCAGCATCGGCTCCTGGAAGATCATCGCCATCTGCCCGCCGCGCACGTGCCGCATCTCGCGCTCGGGCAGGCCCAGCACGTCCGCCCCACCCAGTTCGACCGCTCCCGAACTCACGCGGCCGCCGTCCGGCAGTAGCCTCATGAGGGAGAGCGCCGTCATCGACTTGCCGCAGCCCGATTCGCCGAGCAGCGCGTAGGTTTCCCCCGCCGCGACGCGGAACGACACGCCATCGACCACGCGTGCCGAGCCGATGTCGGTGACGAGATCGCGGACCTCGAGCAGCGTCATAGCCGGCCTCCCAGGCGCGGATCGAAGGCATCGCGCACGCCATCGGCAAACAGGTTGGCGGCCAGCACCAGGGTGAACATGAAGGCAAATGCCGCAACGAGCTGCCACCAGACAACCGGCTCACGCGCCAGCTCCAGCCGCGCGCCGTTGATCATGTTGCCCCAGCTGTACATGGAGGGATCGACACCAACGCCGACATAGGACAGCACCGCCTCGGCCAGCACCAGTCCGGAGAAATCCAGGACCATCGCGATCAACACCAGGTGGAACACGTTGGGAAAGATGTGGCGGCTGATGATGCGCGCATGCGATACGCCAAAGGCGCGCGCCGCCTCAACGTAATCGAGCGTGCGCAGTTTCAGCGATTCGCCGCGCAGGAGACGCGCAAGACCGGTCCAGCTGGTCACGCCCATGATGAGGCAGAGCGCCAGCAGGCGGATGTCGGCGCGCGCAGCGGCGGTGTCGAACAGCGCGGCATTGGATTCGATATAGACCTGCACGATCAGGATCATCGCTGCGATCAGCAGCACGCCAGGGATCGAATTCAGCACGGTGTAAATGTACTGGATGACGTCATCCACCCAGCCGCGGAAATACCCGGCGGCGATGCCGAAGCCGATCGCCAGTGGCAGCGTGACCAGCGTGGTCAGGGTGCCGATGACGAGGCCGGTGCGGATGCTCTTGAGGCTGATGTAGAGCACGTCCTGCCCGACCTTGTCGGTGCCGAAGACGTGGTAGCCCGCCGCCAGTTGCATCAGGGCACCGCCCAGCATGAGCATCGCCGTCACCATCAGGACGACTGTCCGCGCCGGCCAGCCGAGGCGCCCGCCGCGCCAGGCCGCCAGCCATGTACCCACTGAAACCTGTGACCGCCGTGCCTGCCATACGGCCAGTCCGGCGAAGACCAGCAAACCCGCCAGCGCACCCTGCGCGGCGCCTGCCAGCGCGCGCCCGGCGATGTCGGGCAGGCGCTCGTCCGCATGCGCGAGATGCGCGCCGCCGTGTTGCAGGCGCGGGTAGTCGCGCACTGTCACGCCCTCACGCTGCACGAACTCCTTGGCGTACAGCTGCATCGCCAGCGGCGCCGAGTAGGTTTTCTCCTGTCGCGTGCGTAGCCCCTCCACCAGCGCGTCGAACACGGACAGCACCTCAACCGAATACTGCGGCGCATCGGCCGGACTGTCGGGCAGTTTCGCCCGGTAATGCAGCGAATCGAGCAGGCCGATCACGACGAACACGCTCAGCACCAGCGCTGCCCCCATTGCCATCGGGCGCTGCGCCACCCCCCGCCACGGCGCGCGCAGGTGTTCCTGGCGGCGGATCAGCCACACCAGCACCAGCACTGCGGCCAGCAGCGCGAAAATCAGCGCATCCGTCCACAGGATCACCGGCATGAAGTTGAATGCAGCGCTCATTGCAGGCGCACCCGCGGATCGACCAAGGAATAGGAAATGTCGGTGAGGATGAGGCCGACGATGTAGAGGAAGGAACCGAGGAACACCATCGCGCGCACCACGGCGAAGTCCTGCGCCTGGATCGCATCGATGGTGTAGCTGCCCAGCCCCGGAATGCCGAAGAAGGACTCGGTGATGAGGCTGCCCATGAACAGGAGCGGCATCACCACCACCGCGCCGGTGAGGATCGGGATCATGCCGTTCTTCAACACGTGACGGAACAGCACGCGCACCTCGCCCAAGCCCTTGGCGCGCGCGGTGCGCACATAATCCTTGCCGATTTCCTCGAGGAAGATGGTGCGATACCAGCGCGCGCCGCCGCCGATCCCCGCCACCACGCCGACCAGCACCGGCAGCAGAATGAAGCGGATGCCGTCAATGCCGCCGGCAAAGCCCGAGATCGGCAGCAGGTTCCACAATTTGGCAATGAAATACTGCCCGGCGATGATGTAGAACAGCCCCGAGATCGACATCAGCACCACGCACAGCACTACCCCCCACAGGTCGAGGTAGGTGGCGCGGAAGAACACCATCAGCAGGGCAAAGGTGACGTTGACCATGAGCCCGATGACGAACACCGGCAGCGCGATCGCCAGGCTCGGTCCCATGCGGGTACGGATTTCGTTGCCGATGCTGCGGCCGTCGTCGCCCTTGCCGAACTCGAACACGAACATGGCGGCCGAATGCTGGAAAAAAATCGTGTCGGTAAGTCGCGCGCTGCCGGTAGCCGCGGCATTCAGCATCAAGGGCTTGTCGTAGCCGTGCTCGGCCTTCCAGCGCTCGATCGCCTCCGGCGTCACGTGCTTGGCGCCGAGCTGCAGCCGCGCCATGTCGTCCGGGGTGTTGACGACGAAGAACAGCGCGAAGGTCAGCAGGTTGACGCCGATCAGGATCGGAATCGCATACAGCAGGCGGCGCAGGATGTAGGCCAGCATCAGGCGGTTTTCCTTTCATGCCGCCGCCAGGCGATCGCCGCCGGCGCGATGACTGCAATCATCGCGGCCACCAGCAACACGATCGGCCACAGCACCGGGCGGTTCCACTCGGCGCGCCGAACCTCGCGCAGTTCCGGATCGATGCGGCGGTACTTGAGCGTATTGTTGGCCATCAGGTTGGGCTTGACGTTGTGCAGCCAGCCATGGCGCAGGCCGAAGGATTTCGGATAGTAGGCAAATATCCACGGCGCATCGCGACGCACAATCTCCAGCATGGCGTCGATCACCTGCTGGCGCTCGGGGCCGTTATCCATCTCCTTCATGCGCTCGAACAGGCGATTGAATTCCGGGTTGTCGTAGTTGGCCGCGTTCTCGCCGCCGGTGCCGACTTTTTTGTGCGGGCCGTACAGCAGGAACAGGAAGTTTTCCGGATCGGGATAGTCGGCGTTCCAGCCCCATTCGAACAGCTGCGCGTTGCCCTTGCGGATCTTGTCCTGGAAGCGGTTGTAGTCGGTGCCGCGCACCACCAGTTGCACGTTGAGCTTGTCCAGCTGTTTCTTCATCCAGTCGAGCCGCGACTTGGCATCAGGCCCGCTCGCCATGGTGTCGAAATACAGCACCAGCGGTTCGCCCGTCTTCGCATTGCGGCCATTGGGATAACCCGCCTCGGCCAGCAGTTTTCTCGCGGTCTCGATCGGATGGCGCTGGATGCGACCGTCGCGCGCCTCGTACACGTAGGGGTTCAGCCCTGCCACGCCCTCGACATAACCGAACAGACCGGGCGGGATCGGCCCCTGCGCGGGAATGCCGCGGCCATTGAGGAAGATCGAGATGAACTCATCGTAGTCGAACGCGATGGAGAGCGCCTGACGCAGCTTCTGGCGGTCTTCGCCCAGTCCGCCGACCACCGGGTCGAGCAGGTTGAAGCCGACATACCAGATCGAGGCCGCCACTGCTGTGATGAGGTGGATGTCCTTATCGCGCATGCTGTCGGTGAGTTGCGGATCGCCGCCGGAGGTGAACTGCACGGCCTGATCGAAGCTGTCCGAACTGATGCCCGAGCTGTCGTAGTAGCCCTGCAAAAACTTGCTCCAGTAAGGAATGGTTTCCTTTTCCAGGCTGTAGACAGCCTCATCGACCAACGGCAACGGCTTGCCGGCATCGACCAGCAGCCGGGCCTGCTGGTCTGCCTCGCTGCCGTCGGTCGGATAGGTTTCGCCGTGGAAGTAGGGGTTTTTCTTCAGCACCATGCGGCGATTGGGGTCGTTCTCAGCCAGGTAGAAAGGGCCGGTGCCGACAGGCTGCCAGTCGAGGGTGAGGTTTTTGTCCGCCATGCCGGGCTGCGCGTAGAAGGCCTCGGCCTCCCACGGAATCGGCGCGAAGAACGGCATCGCCAGCCAGTAGATGAATTGCGGGTATTTGCCCTGGATGCGGATGCGGTAGGTGTAGCGGTCGACCACCTCGGCGCCAGCGAGCGGGAAGTCATCAAGGTTCAGCGTGCCATCGGGGCGAACCCGGGCGGCTTTTTCCAGCACCGTGCCCAGCGCCTTCAGACCGATGATGTGCTCGCTCATCAGGCCGAAAATCGGCGAGCTGAGCCGGGGATTGGCCAGCCGCTTGATCTGGTACACATAGTCCGCGGCCACCAGTTCGCGCGTGCCGCTGTGCTCAAAATCGGCGATCCGGGCGATGTCCCCCACCGCGCCGCGATCCAGTGCGTGATAACGAAGGCGTCCCGCCGCATCGCGCGCGAAAGCCGGATGCGGCTGATAGCGGATACCGGCACGAATTCTGATTTCGTAAACGCTTTCGGCAATACTCGCTGCTGGCGCGTCGTCGGGCAGCAGCTTTCCCGCCGCGTCGAAATACCGTGGCTTGGGCACCGCCTCGGCGGTCAACGGAATGAGTGTGTAGGGGCGCTTGAGAAAATGGTATTGCAGCGGCGGCTCGTAGATCTGGCCGGTGAACTCGACTTCGTTTGAACTGTAGGAACGCGCCGGATCCAGGTGTTTGGGACGTTCGGAGAACGCGCTGTAAAGCACGTTGGCGTCGCCCTCGCTGCCCGGGTAGGGATTGTTCCAGCTGTCGGAACAGCCTGCCAGCAGCCCCAGTCCCAGCAGCCCTGTCCTCAACAAAATCGCCCCGATGCTCACCATCCCGCGAGTGTACCCAAGCGCGTCGCCAACGTCAGCCGTTATAATCCCGGCTACACAACTTCTTCGAGACCATCATGGGATTTCTTGCAGGAAAGCGCTTGTTGATCACCGGCGTCATCTCCAACCGTTCGATCGCGTATGGCATCGCCGCCGCATGCAAGCGCGAAGGCGCCGAACTGGCCTTCACCTACCAGGGCGAGCGCATCAAGGATCGCGTCAGCGAATTCGCCAGGGAATTCGACTCCAGCCTGGTCTTCCCGTGCGATGTCGGCAGCGACGAGCAGATCGACGCCCTGTTTGCCGAACTCGGCAAACACTGGGACGGCCTCGATGGCCTGGTGCACTCGATTGCATTTGCGCCCAAGGAAGCCCTGGCCGGCGATTTTCTCTCTGCGGTGACCCGCGAAAACTTCCGCATCGCCCACGACATCAGCGCGTACAGCTTTGCCGCCCTGGCCAAGGCCGCGCTGCCGATGATGGAAGGCCGCCAGGCCGCGCTGCTGACACTGAGCTACCTCGGCGCGATCCGCTCTGTGCCCAACTACAACGTCATGGGCCTGGCCAAGGCCAGCCTGGAATCCGGCGTGTACTACATGGCGCAAAGCCTCGGCCCCAAGGGCATCCGCGTCAACGCGCTGTCGGCCGGGCCGATCAAGACGCTGGCCGCCAGCGGCATCGCCAACTTCGGCGAAAAGCTCGACATGGTCGCCAAGAATGCACCGCTGCGTCGTAACGTGACGATCGATGAAGTCGGCAACGTGGCGGCCTTCATGCTTTCCGACCTGGCTTCCGGCATCACCGGCGAAATCACCTATGTCGACGCCGGCTTCAACTCCACCGCCGGCGCCGAGAGCTGACCCGCTTGGCCCCCATGAAAAACGCGCCTTGAAGGCGCGTTTTTCATGGGGGCCGGTTCGGCTTATCTGTCTTCGATCGCGTCCGGCTTGATTTTTACTTTCTGTCCGGCAGTAATCAGCGCAACCATCGCCTCCATGTCTGCACGCTGCTGCGCCTGCATGACACCGGACTCGATCGACGCCAGCAGCATGGGGTCGAGCGCTGGCGCTTCCAGCACACGGCTTACCCGCACGATGCGATATGAACCATCGGGACGCGCGAAGCCGGTATAGGCCGGCAGTTTGTCCGCGTTCAGACGGAACACTGCCTTGACGGCGGCGGCGTCAAGCGCAGCCGAGGGCTGACGCCCGACCACCTGAAAGGCTGACCAGTTCAAATCCATCTCATTTCCCTTGGACAATGCCTCAATCGTGGCCTCGCCTTTTTTCGCCAGCAACTGCGCGCTCGCCTCGGCGCGCAGTTCGGCCTCGATCGCGGCCGACACTTCCGGCAGCGGGCGCAGCCGTGCCGGGCGATGCTCAGTCACCCGTGCGGCTACCAGGGTGCCACGCTGCACCTCGATGGCCTCGGTATTCTGCTTGGACTTGATCGACTCCGGGCTGAACAGCGCAGCCGACAACCCCGCATGGTTGAAGGGCGGCGGTGCATTCCGGGCGGTCATCCAGCCGCTTTGCTGAATGGTCAGCTTGGCTGCTGTCGCCGCGGGCTGCAAGGATGCCGCATTTTCATACACCAGATTGCTGAAATTATCGGCCAGATCGGCAAACACTTTTTGCGCCTGCTGCTTGCGTAAGGCGTCCACCACCCCTGCGCGCACCTCAGACAACGGCGCGGTCTGCGCAGCCTGGATGTCATCCAGGCGGATGATGTGATAGCCGAAATCACTTTCCACGGGTCCGCGGATCTCATTGGGCTTCATGCTGAACACCGCCTCCTCGAAAGGCTTGACCATCATGCCGCGGCCGAAGCTGCCGAGGCGGCCGTCCTGCGCAGCCGAGCCCGGGTCCTGCGACTCGGTGCGTGCCAGTTCGGCGAAACGTTCCGGCGTCTTCTGCAGGATTTTAGCCAACTCTGTCGCCTTGGTCTTGGCCTTGGCTCGCGAGGAAGCATCCGCATCCTTATCCACAGCGATCAGGATATGGCTCGCGCTCCGCTGTTCAGGTTGCCCGAACTGCGCGGCGTTGGCCGCATAATAATCCGCCACCGCCTGATCGCTTACCGCGATCCCCGCTGCCACGGTGTTGATATCCAGCACCAGATACTCGGCACGAATCTGCTCAGGCTCGGTAAACTTTGCCCGGTTGGCCACGTAATACTGCTCCACGTCGGCGGGCGCCACCTGGATTTGCGACGCCACCACCGATGCAGGCAGATCCGCCCAGGCGATCTCGCGTTGCTGCGCTACCAAGCGGGCAATCTGCATCGTGGAAGTGTTCGCGGGGAAGGCTGCGAGCGAAACCGGACTGGTGATGGCCTCCATCATGAAGGACTGGCGCAATTCATTTTCAAACTGGGCGGGCGTGCGACCGTTCTGGCGTAGCACCGCCTCATAGCGTGGCTGCGAAAAAGCGCCGTCCTGCTGAAATGCAGGAATCTGCCCCAGCAACGATGCAATGTACGCATCGGGCGCAAGGAATTTGAGTTTTTGCGCTTCCAGCAGAAGCGCACGGCGCTCGACCATGCTCTCGAGCACCTGCCGGCGGAATTCGGCTGTTTCGGTGATAGCAGGATCAAACTCGGGCCCGAGCGTCTCGCGCATGCGGTCACGTTGTGCCTGGATTTCCCGCGTCAGTTCTTCACGCGAAATCCCGACATCGCCGACCTCGGCGACCACGCCGCCGCTTTTGTCGCCCGACATGTAGGAATCCACACCAAACAAGGCGAAGGTAACGATGATCAAGGCCAGTATGACTTTGGCCAGCCAGCCTTTTGCATGCCTGCGGATTGCTTCGAGCACGGTCTTCTACTCCGAAAAAATAGCCAGCGCGAATTTTCGCGCACTTTGCGTCCGGCGTCTCTCCTTGTTGTATTGAAAAGACGCTGGGTGAAATGAAAAAAGGCGAACTCGCGTTCGCCTTTTTTAGTGTTGGCGGAGTGGACGGGACTCGAACCCGCGACCCCCGGCGTGACAGGCCGGTATTCTAACCAACTGAACTACCACTCCCTTGTACTGCAAAAATCATCAGCGTAAACGCTGTGCTGCCTGAAATTCGGCGGCTTGTTCTTATTCCCAGCTGGTGGGTGCTGAGGGGCTCGAACCCCCGACATTCGCCGTGTAAGGGCGACGCTCTACCAACTGAGCTAAGCACCCGACGAAGCCAGAGATTATACAACAGATTCCGGGGCTTGCCAAATGCATTCTGCGATTTTTATTAGTTAACTGCGTCCTTCAGGCCCTTGCCAGCGCGAAACTTCGGCACCTTGGCGGCCTTGATCTTGATTGCTGCGCCGGTTCGCGGATTGCGCCCCGTGCGTGCGGCACGCTTGCCAACATAGAAACTGCCAAATCCCACCAGTGTAACCATGTCACCTTTCTTCAGTGCTTTCTTGACGGCTTCAACCGTTGCATCCAGCGCGCGGCCGGCAGCAGCCTTGGAAATGTCAGCCGAGTCGGCGATGGCATCAATCAATTCAGATTTGTTCACGTGTTGTCCCCTTCACTCAAGTGGTACAGGAAAACCCTGTGGGCGCTTTTATAGCAACCCGGAAAACCTTGTGTCAAGCGGTTTTCCGGACACACATATAAAAATCCCGCGGCTGGCGCGGGATTCGGAAAGTGCCTGAAAAATACTCAGTGCTTGATTGCCGCAGCTGTGGTTTTTTTCTCTTCCGGCACAGCGATTGCTGGCGTTTCCGCTTCAGGTTCATCCTGCAAGGGCTCGGGAACACGTTCCAGCGCCAATTCAAGAACATTCTCGATCCACTTGACCGGATGGATGTCGAGCTTGTTCTTGATGTTGTCCGGAATCTCGGTCAAGTCCTTGACGTTCTCCTGCGGGATCAATACCGTCTTGATGCCCCCTCGATGCGCGGCCAGCAGCTTTTCCTTCAGCCCGCCGATCGGCAGCACCTCGCCCCGCAACGTGATCTCTCCAGTCATCGCCACATCCGCGCGCACCGGGATCCCGGTGAGGATCGACACCATCGACGTGCAGATAGCGATACCGGCGGAAGGGCCGTCTTTCGGGGTTGCGCCTTCCGGCAGGTGAATGTGAATGTCGCGCTTCTGGTAGAAGTCGTCCTGGATCCCGAGCTTGCGTGCTCGCGAACGCACCACGGACAGTGCGGCCTGGATGGATTCCTGCATCACCTCGCCGAGTTTGCCTGTCGTCGTCATCTTGCCGCGCCCCGGCAACGCGACTGCTTCGATGGTGAGCAGTTCGCCACCCACCTCGGTCCAAGCCAGCCCCGTCACCTGCCCCACCTGATTGTTCTGTTCGGCGACGCCGAAGCTGAAGCGCTTCACCCCGAGGTATTTCTCCAGATTGCGCGACGTGACCGAGATTCGGGTCGACTGCTTCTTCAGCAGCAAGGCCTTGACGGCCTTGCGGCAGATTTTCGAAACTTCCCGTTCAAGGCTGCGCACACCAGCCTCGCGCGTGTAGTAGCGCACGATGTCGCGGATAGCCGACTCGGCGATGGCAAGTTCAGCTTCTTTGATGCCGTTGACCTTGAGCTGCTTGGGCACCAGATAACGCAGGGCGATATTGATCTTCTCGTCCTCGGTGTAGCCGGACAGGCGGATCACCTCCATCCGGTCCAGCAGCGGCGCAGGCAGATTGAGCGAGTTGGCCGTGGCAACGAACATCACATCCGACAGGTCGTACTCGACCTCGATGTAATGATCCTGGAAGGTGTGGTTCTGCTCGGGATCGAGCACTTCCAGCAGGGCCGAAGACGGATCACCGCGAAAATCCTGCCCCATCTTGTCGACTTCATCGAGCAGGAACAGCGGGTTGCGCACCCCGACCTTGGTCAGGCTTTGCAGGATCTTGCCTGGCATTGAGCCGATATAGGTGCGACGGTGGCCGCGAATCTCGGATTCGTCGCGCACGCCGCCGAGCGCCATGCGAACGAACTTGCGGTTAGTCGCACGCGCGATAGACTGCCCGAGCGAGGTCTTGCCCACGCCAGGTGGCCCCACCAGGCACAGGATCGGCGCCTTGACCTTGTCGACACGCTGCTGTACTGCGAGGTACTCGAGAATGCGTTCCTTGACCTTGTCGAGACCGTAGTGATCCTCGTCGAGCACTCGCTCGGCTTTCGAAAGGTCCTTGCTGATCTTGGTTTTCTTCTTCCACGGCAGGCCGACCATCGCCTCTATATAGCTGCGGATCACAGTGGCTTCGGCCGACATCGGCGACATCATGCGCAGCTTTTTCAGCTCACCCATGGCCTTGGCTTCGGCCTCCTTGGACATGCTGGCCTGTTTGATGCGCGTTTCCAGCTCCTCTAACTCGGCGCCTTCCTCGATGTCGCCGAGCTCCTTCTGGATCGCCTTGACCTGTTCGTTCAGGTAATACTCGCGCTGACTCTTCTCCATCTGCCGCTTGACGCGGCCGCGGATGCGTTTTTCCACCTGCAGGATGTCGAGCTCGCCTTCCAAGAGGCCGAGCAGATGCTCCAGGCGTTTGTTGACGCCGATCATCTCCAGCACTTCCTGCTTCTGCTCCAGCTTCAGCGGCAGGTGCGCGACGATAGTGTCGGCCAGGCGGCCACCCTCGTCGATGCCTGACAGCGAGGTGAGAATTTCAGGCGGAATTTTCTTGTTCAGTTTGACGTATTGGTCGAACTGGGTCAGCAGGGCGCGACGCATCGCTTCCACCTCAACCAGTTCCTCACCCTCGGCGGGCAGAATTTCGGCACGTGCGGTGAGATGGGTGTCGACATCGGTGACGTCGAGCACGCGGGCGCGCTGGTTGCCCTCTACCAGCACCTTGACTGTGCCATCGGGCAGCTTCAGCATCTGCAGGACAGTCGCGACGCTGCCAGTGTCGTACAGATCTTCCGGTGTGGGGTCGTCCTGGGCGGCGGTTTTTTGCGCAACCAGCAAAATGCTCTTGCCGGACTCCATCGCGGTTTCCAGCGCCTTGATCGATTTGGGCCGGCCGACAAACAAGGGGATGACCATGTGGGGGAACACCACCACATCCCTAAGCGGCAACAGCGGCAGATCGACCTGTTCCTTGGATACGTTGTCGCTCATCATAATTTCCTGGTAAGGGTTGAGGAAAGGATGCGCGGCATTCAACCACGCTCATCCTTACTTGGGGAGCATAGGTTGGAATTCAAGATGGCTGACAGGTTCCCTCAGCCATTCCGGTTCAAGCGCCGGCAGCCAGCGGTTGCTCGCCGCCCTGGTCGGAATAAATCAGCAAGGGCTTACCGTCGCCGCTGATCAGCCCGTTGTCCACCACCACCTTGCTGACGCCTTTGAGGGAGGGCAAGTCATACATGGTATCCAGCAGTGCATGCTCGATGATCGAACGCAGCCCGCGGGCGCCGGTGCGGCGCGCCAGCGCCCGCTTGGCGATGGCATTGAGGGCATCCTCGCGGAATTCAAGATCAACACCTTCCATCTTGAATAATTTGACGAACTGCTTGGTCAGTGCGTTCTTCGGCTCGGTCAGAATTTGCACCAACGCGGCCTCGTCCAGTTCATCCAGGGTTGCAACAACCGGCAAACGTCCGACAAATTCAGGGATCAGTCCGTATTTGATGAGATCTTCGGGCTCGACCTGGTGCAACAGCTCGACATCGCGCTTGGTCTCGTCAACGTTTTTGACCTGCGCGCCGAAGCCGATTCCGCCCTTTTCGGTGCGGCCGCGAATCACTTTTTCCAGCCCGCTGAACGCACCGCCGCAGATGAACAGGATGTTGCTGGTATCAACCTGGACAAACTCCTGATTCGGATGTTTGCGCCCGCCCTGCGGTGGAACCGAAGCAGTGGTGCCCTCGATCAGCTTCAGCAGCGCCTGCTGTACGCCTTCACCGGACACGTCACGGGTGATCGATGGGTTATCGGCCTTGCGCGAAATCTTGTCAATTTCATCAATGTAAACAATGCCCTGCTTGGCCTTGTCGACATCGTAATCGCACTTTTGCAGCAGTTTCTGGATGATATTTTCGACATCCTCGCCGACATAGCCCGCTTCGGTCAGCGTGGTGGCATCGGCAATCACGAACGGCACGTTCAGCGTGCGGGCGAGAGTCTGTGCCAACAGGGTTTTGCCCGAACCGGTCGGACCGATCAGCAGAATGTTGCTTTTGGCCAGCTCGACTTCGCCCGTACCCGCATTGCTGCGCAGACGTTTGTAGTGGTTGTAGACCGCAACCGCCAGTGCTTTTTTTGCTTGCCCCTGACCGATCACGTACTGATCGAGCATGCCACTGATTTCGTGCGGCGTTGGCAAGTCGGAACCACCACTCTTTTGGGTATCAGCCTGCTGGATTTCCTCGCGGATGATGTCATTGCAAAGCTCGACGCATTCATCGCAGATGAATACCGACGGTCCAGCAATCAGCTTGCGCACTTCGTGCTGGCTTTTGCCGCAGAAGGAGCAGTAAAGTAGTTTGTCGCTTGAGCCTTTGTCTGCCATAGCCGTTCCTTGCTTAATTTCCTGATGCTTCAATACGACTGGTCAGCACCTTGTCGATCAGCCCGTAACTCACGGCGTCGTCCGCACTCATGAAGTTGTCACGATCAGTGTCTCGTTCGATCACTTCCATGCTCTGCCCGGTGTGTTTGGCCAGCATGTCGTTGAGGCGGGACTTCAAATAAAGAATTTCCTTGGCATGGATGGCAATGTCTGAGGCCTGTCCCTGGAAACCGCCCAGCGGCTGATGAATCATCACACGCGAGTTCGGCAGGCAGTAGCGTTTGCCCTTGGCACCCGCGGTCAGCAGGAATGCGCCCATGCTGGCCGCCTGGCCAATGCACAGGGTGGACACGTCCGGCTTGATGAACTGCATGGTGTCGTAGATCGCCAAGCCGGCCGAAACCGATCCGCCGGGCGAGTTGATGTAGAAATAAATGTCCTTGTCGGGGTTTTCCGACTCCAGGAACAGCATCTGCGCGACCACCAGATTAGCTGTCGAATCGTTTACCGGGCCAACCAGGAAAATGACCCGTTCCTTGAGCAGGCGCGAGTAGATGTCGTAAGCGCGCTCGCCCCGGCCGCTTTGCTCAACGACCATGGGCACCAGCCCCAAACCCTGCGGCTCGAAGGAGCCTGAATTGGAAATACCGCGTTCAAAATCAATATGCATCAGGCACGTCCCATCAGTTCTTCAAAGGAGGTCGTCACGTCTTCCACTTGGGCCTGACCTGCAACCCATGCTACCACATTCTCTTCCAGCGCCAGGGACTCGATCTCGTGCATCCGTTCCGGGTTTTGGTAGTACCACTGCACCACCTGATCCGGGTCTTCGTAGCTTTGCGCC
>JAGXGM010000029.1 GCA_024636675.1 Hydrogenophilales bacterium
CCCGTAGGGCTTGCGAAAGCCAATATTGATCAGCTTGCGCAGTCCTTGCTCGCCGACGATATCGACATCGCCGTTGAAGTAGGATTCGAGGAATTCGAACATCCCGCCGAGCGCCATGCGCCATTCCGCGGCGCGGTTGCGAATGATGATCGTGACGTCGGGTTCGCCGAGGCGCGTGCTGTGGTAGGTGCTGCCGTCGGAAAAGACAAGCTTCAGATGATATTTCTGGCCCTCGGCAACGCTATCGACGATGTACCGGATTAGCGTTCTAACCATGGCGAATCCGTTGCGGTAAACATCTGCATGCATCCTCCCAAATGCAATTGGCGACTATTTTATCGGCGTTCATGGATCGATGGGAACGCCTATGTCCTTTACCCCTGGACCGAATTTGACATCCGTCCCACCAAGGGCAGCCGGGCGCGACACAGTTTCCTGCAGTGTTAAAGATCTGGATCAAGAAAGAAAAATCTTCAGCATTCCTGTTACCCGCACCTCAGTAGTGCAAACTGATCGTCAGCTCCAGGTTTTGCCCGTCGTACGGGAAGCTGGCGGCAGAAAACGAAGGGGCGCCGAGCAAGGCTTTCGCGTCGTTTGAAAAACCGTAGCCTTCAGTTGGGACGCCCAGCCAGTTTGTGTCGAGCTTGCCATTCATGTTTTCATCATGAATGACGGCAAGCGCATACGTGCCCGGCGGGATGTCTTCAAAGTCGCAGCGCGCCTTCGTGGCCCGGACTTTTATTACCATCATATTGGTAGCGAAGTGCAGATATTCAGTAGGGAATCCATCTGGCGATTCGAACAGCGCGCGTGCCACTGTCCCAGTGCTGTTTCTGATGTCTAGAATCTTCACGTGAATCCTGGGACACGATGGTTCGCCAAAGGCGATGGCGGGAAGAGTCGCAAATACCAGCGCGGCACTCCATGCTGCGCATTGCACTCCAACCCAATCCGGCATCGCCGTATTTTTGACCGTGGAGGCTGCCGCTGGCTGCCGAATGGATGACTCGTTCATGATCTTCTTCACAGTTTCACGGTGGCAGCCTGAGTAAATGGTCGCGGACACCGCGGTTGCTTCCCCAGTCGCCGCAAACGATCGACCACGCGTGGCATGGCACGGGGTCAGGACGTAATTTTATGACGAATCTCTCCAGCTTGCGGCTGCTTTAGGCGCGATCAATGTCAGGCCGCTGTCCGCGCGCTGACCACCACATCAATAGCGCGGACCCCGGTCTCCTACGGGGCCCATACCGGCCATCGGAGTGTTGTCGGGCCTACGGCGGCTTTGGCCGACGACCTGTCGCCCAGGCATCCCAAGTGGCAGGCCGATATATACCCTACAGCCGACATCCACCGTCTGAAGTTCCGCTTAGCAGCGGACTCTTGCCGTTCACCAGGACAAGGTGGAGGTCGCGTCCTCGGCCAGAGCTGCCGTTGGCCCCCGGCAATGTTGGCGGCCGGTATGGAATCAGGAACGACCAGTCAGAGAGAACGCTGATATATCCAGTTGCCTGCCGATAACAGACCGTCAACGCCGACATTGCGCGGTTAAGCATGCGGGCGAAATTCGTTTGCGCGAGATTCGTCTCGAATGGCTTGTTGGGCCGCATAGGTTGCTATCAGAACCGCTTGAAGGTGATCAATTCGGAGAGGTCGCCAGAGATCGCTTCTTGGCTTGCCTGGGGGTCACGAAAAGACAGGCTCAAATCAGCGTCTTCGAAGGTACTGGTCAAATGAAACTTAAACCTCTGTTCACACTTGAATCTGTCACCCTACGCTGCTGCCTGAGATCGGAAATGCATACGTGCACAGGACGGGTCACGGGTGCCGTTCCGCATTGCACGCTACCCCATCGGCGCTGGGTGCGGGCGTGTCCGCTTCAGGCAGCGGGTGCGGCCGCGCCAGAGCATAGCCCTGGGCGTGGTCCACGCCGAGTTCCTGGAGCAGGGCAAGAATTGGTGCGCTCTCTGCGCACTCAGCCACGGTTTCGATCGCCATCACGTGTGCCACCCGGTTGATCGCCTCGGCCATGGCGCACGTCAGGCGGTCTTCGGCCATGGTGCGGATGAAGCTGCCGTCGATCTTGAGGAAGTCCACCGGCAGCTGCTTGAGGTAGGCAAACGAAGACATGCCGCTGCCGAAGTTATCCAGGGCGAACAGGCAGCCCTCGCGTTTGAGCGCCCGGATGAACTCAGTGGCGCGGCTCAGGTTGGCAATGGCAGCAGTCTCGGAAATCTCGAAGCACAGCATGTCGGCCGGTACGCCGTGCTCGGCCAGCAGGTCGCACACGAATTCGGCCAGGCGCTCGTCCGAAAGCGAACCCCCCGAAAGATTAACGGCAAAAATCGGCCGCTCGGCCACGGGCGCGTGGCGCTGCTGCACGGCGTGGCGGCTGATCACCTCACGCACCACCCAGCGGTCGATGGCTGGCATCAGGTTGTAGCGCTCCGCCGCCGGCACGAAGGCCATGGGTTCGACCACCCGCCCCTCTTCGTCCAGCAGGCGCAGCAGGATCTCGTGGTGCGGGCGGGCCTGGCCGGGCTGACCAAGCGGTGCGATGATCTGCTGGTACAGGCGGAAGCGGTTGGTATCGAGGGCATGGGTCAGGCGCGTCACCCATTGCATTTGGGTTTGCTGCTGCGCGAGCAGGGCGTCGTCCGGCTGGTATAGGTGCACCCGGTTGCGACCCTGCTCCTTCGCCGCGTAGCAGGCGGCATCGGCGGCGGCGAGCGCGGCGGATACGTTGCCGGGGGCGGCGGACAGCGGCACCAGGCCGATGCTCGCGCTGACCGAGAACGGCTTGCCCTCCCATACGAAACGATAGTCCTGCGCCGCGTCGCGCAACTCCGTGGCGATGCGCAGCGCCTGGTCCAGCGGGCAATGCTCCAGCAGCACGCCGAACTCGTCGCCGCCCAGCCGCGCCAGGGTGTCTCGACCGCGCAGGCACTCATGCAGACGTGCCGTGATCTGTCGCAGCAGCTGGTCACCCGCAGTGTGGCCGCAGGTGTCGTTCACCACCTTGAACTGGTCGAGATCGAGATAGAGCAGCGCGTACTCTTCGCCGTTCTCCCGAGTCTCGATGAGCATCCGCTCCAGCCGGCGCTCGAACTCCTGACGATTGACCAGGCCGGTGAGCATGTCGTGCGTGGCCTGGTACGAAAGCAGGTGCCTCAGGGCCTGCGCTTCGGCGACGTCGCGGAACACCATCACCGCACCACTGACGCGTCCTGCTTCACGCAATGGCTGCGCCGAGTATTCTGCCGGGAACGAGCTGCCGTCCTTGCGCCAGAGCAGTTCCACTAGCCCGTGGGTCGGCTGACCCTTGCGAAAGGCATCATAAACAGGACATGTCTCGGCCGGGTAGGCGCTGCCATCGGCATGGGTGTGGTGTATCAGGCTGTGCGTCTCGTGCCCCAGCAGTTCGTCGCGGGCATAGCCGAGCATCGCCAGCGCGGCCTCGTTCACGAAGGTGCAGCACCCTTCAGTGTCGAGCCCGTAGATGCCTTCGCCGGCCGATTCGAGTAGCAGCCGGAAGCGCGCTTCGCTGGCGTGCAAAGTCCGCTCGGCCTGCCTGCGCTCGTCGATTTCCTTCACCAGGTTGGCGTTGGCCGATCTGAGCATCACGGTCTGTTTTTCCAGTTCGCCGGTGCGTTCGGCCACCAGTCTCTCAAGATGGCGGCGGTGAGATTCGAGTTCCGCCTCGCGGCGCTTGTCCTCGGTGATGTCGATCAGCACGCCCTGCAAGCACAGCGGTGTGCCAGCCGCGTCGTGCACCACGCGTGCTTCATCCAGGAACCAGCGCGGCGTACCGTCACGCGTCAGCAGGCGATATTCGCAGCGCAGGGGCTCGGCGGTTTCGTAGCTGTGTGCGAAGGCCGCGAGCACCCGCGCCTGGTCGTCCGGGTGGATGCGGTTGAGCACACCGTCCGGGTTCCTCAGCCATTCGTCCGGAGAAAACCCAAGACGCTGAATCTGCGGACTGATATAGAGCAGGTTGCCCGGCACATCCAGCGCGGCGGTGAAGGCGATCGCTGGAATCTGTTCGACCAGGCTGCGATACCGGGCCTCGGCAGCGTGCAGCTGTTCTTCCGCTGCGCGCTTGTCGGCGTGCGCCTGGCTCTCGCGCAGCACGCGCTGGATCACCGTCGGCAGCAGCTTGAGGTAATCGCCCTCGCTGTCCTTGATCAGGTAGTCGCGGGCGCCGCGGCGCATGGCGTCGACGGCAATCGCGATGTCCTGGGCGCCGGTCAGCAGCATCACCGGCACCGGCAGTTCGCCGCCGTCGGCGGCGAGCTCGGCGAGAAACTCCACGCCGTCCATGTCCGGCAGGTGGTAGTCGAGCAAAATCAGATCCGGCGCCTCGGCGTGCGCAAGCTGCAGCCCGGCGCGCGCCGTATCGGCTTCCACCACCTCGAATACGTAGCCGGGCTGCGCCGCCAGCGCGCGGCGGCAGGCGAGACGATCGACCGCGTCGTCCTCGACTAGCAGGACGCGCACGGTGACGTGGCTCATTGCGGCAGCTCGCTCAGGGTCCAGTAGGTGTCGATGGCGCGCACCGCTTCCACGAACTGCCGGTAGTCCACCGGCTTGCGGATGTAGCCGGCCGCGCCGAGGTCGAAGCTGGCCACCTTGTCCTGCTGCTCCTCGGAGGTGGTGAGCACCACCACCGGAATGCGCTTGAGTGCGGCATCGCGCTTGGCCACTTGCAGGAACTCGATGCCACCCATCACCGGCATGTTGAGGTCGAGCAGGATGAGGCACGGCATGATCTGGCCCGGCTGGCGCAGGTAGGCCAGCGCCTCCTCGCCGTTCTCGGCACGCGCCAGCGGATTGTTCACATGCAATTCCTTCAGGGCGCGGCGCACGGTCATGGCATCCACTTCGTCGTCTTCCACCAACATGATTGTCTTGCAAGTTGTCTTCAATGGAGCTGCTCCTGCTGGTTTGTACCGCCGCGCGGCAAGGTAAAGAAGAAGGTGCTGCCGGCGCCCGGCTGCGATTCGATCCACACGCGCCCGTCGTACATCTCGACAATTTTTTTCACCAGCGACAGGCCGACGCCGGTGCTCTCCACCCGGTCCTTGGGCGCGAGGGTCTGGAACAACTGGAAAATCCGCTTGAAATGACGCGTCTCGATACCCGGACCGTTGTCGCTGACGCTGAATTCCCACTCCCGGTCGTGCCCCACGCAATCGACACGGATCAGGCCTTCGGGCTTGTCGAGATACTTGATGGCGTTGGACAGCAGATTCTGGAACAGCTGCAGGATGCGCGTGCGTTCGGCGCGAACCGTCGGCAGGTTGGGCGCGACTTCGATGCGGATGTGGGGCGGTGGGGCGAGCATCGCCAGCGCTTCCTTGACGATCTCGTTCACATCCACCACCACTACTGCCTCGCGCACGCGGCCGACGCGGGAGTATTGCAGGATGCCATCGATGAGGCTGTCCATACGCCGCGTCCGCTGGATCAGCAACCGCAGGTGCTCTTTGCCTTCGGCATCGAGTTTCTCCGACTGGTCGGTGCTGATCCAGTCGGCGAGCGAGCCAATTGCACGTAGCGGCGCCTTCAGGTCGTGGGAGACGACATAGGCGAAGCTCTTCAGCTCCTCGTTCGCGCTTTCCAGTTCGTGAATCAGCCGCACCTGGCGTTCCTCTGCCTGCTTGCGCAGGGTAATGTCGTGCACGATCCCGGTGAACATGCGACGGTTGCCCACCCGCATTTCGCTCACCGCCAGCAGCATCGGAAACGTGGTGCCATCTTTGCGCTGCGCGACCACCTCGCGGCCGAGGCCGATGACGCGCTTCTCGCCGGTGGCCAGATAGTGCGCGAGATAGCCGTCGTGCGCTTCGCGATAGGGGGGGGGCATGAGCACCGAAATATTCTTGCCCAAAACTTCGGCCGGCGCATAGCCGAACAGGCGCTCGGCGGCGGGATTGAAGGAGTCGACGATTCCACGTTCGTCGATGGTGATGATGGCGTCCACCGCCGTCTCCACGATGGCGGCGAGCCGCGCGCTCTGCCCGGCCAGCGCCTCCTCGGCGCGCTTGCGGCGGGTGATGTCGTGCACCGTGGCCAGCACATAGCCGTCATCCAGCGGACTCAGGCTAACATCCGCCGCGAACTCGCTGCCGCCCTTGCGCAGGCCATACAGTTCAAGCCCGCCGCCCATCAACCGACTACCGGGGTGCGCCGCATAGCCTTGGCGCTGTGTGACATGGTCGGCTCGAAAACGCGGTGGAATCAGGCTTTCAACCGACAGCGCGAGCAATTCGGCCCGTGTATAGCCGAACAGCGCTTCGGATGGCGTGTTGGCCAGTACGATGCGGCCCGTCGAATCGGCGATAAGCATGGCATCCGCTGCCGATTCCAGCAGCCAAAGCGGGCCTTTTTGTTCCAACTTTTTTATGCAAGCTCTCCTCCAGCGCACCGGGCTGTCAAACACATTAAAGGCCAAGCCGCGAATGCGTACGCCCCATCGTTCGTGCCGCTGATCAAGCTCATCGGCCAGCTCGCTCTGTTCTGCCCGTCGGTTATGGGGGGTGACCGCTACTCACTCCCCTTGCCATGCAACCTTATACTGGCAAAAGGCATGCGGCCAAATACGTGCATGTACGTATTCAAAAGGTGGAAGCCACGGCCCGAAAAGCCATTTCAGGTGTAGGTATTAGGCTGCTCTCGCTGCATGAACGGACATTCATAGAACAAGCCTCGAACGTCTCTTCAGGGTCGGGAGTACGCGTTCACCGTACCGGGAAGCAGGCGTTCGGCCTGACTGACTGACATCCGACCGCTCAGGAGCCGTGAGCGGACTCACTTGCCTGGCTGGGCGTAAGACCGCCAAGGCCGAACAACAGACGGTCTGACTTCCCCAACGGAACTGCCGCTGGCCGACACGCCGCGAGTTTCTGGCGATGATCGGCCGGACTGGCGCGGGACCACTGAGCAATACCTGACGGAGCCGCGCAAACCCACAGAGGGTCGCGCGGCGGTGGATCCGCCTTGTTGCAGGATGCCAAGCGCTCAGACTGCGCTGCCCATGCCGTGATCCTGAGTTCCTGCCGGCGGTTCCATGTCGGTGAGCAGGCAGCCTTGGGCCAGGGGGCCCTTGGGGAAAAGTTCGTAGAGATACTTGATGCCGCCTTCGGCATGGAAATGCTCGTCGAGCGCATCGTGCAGGTCGCGGGCGTTCAGGGCAGGTTCCGCATGCTGCGCACAGATTTCCTGCAATGCACGCACGACCTCCCAGTGCGCATCCGTCAGCGTCAGGCCTTCCGTTTGCGCGACTTCCTCGGCCTGTTCGCGGGACCCGTCGAAGGGGGCATGGGGGAAACCCGGAATGGGCTGGGATTCGTAGCCTGGGCGTACGAAATCCTGAGTTGAATCGTTCATGGTTATGTTCCTTTTGTTCAATTGGTTTCCTCACACTCGGGCGAGATGTCAGGATCGAGGTCTTTCGGGGAAATGCCGGCTTGGTGTCATTGCCATGTCCTTGCTTGCCATACTACGCATGGGAAGACCCCTGTCTGTACGAAAGCGCACACTGAACCCGGACAAATTCACGCCTATACCTTTAACAAGGAGCCATAACCATGAACGAGATCAAAATTCTGGGCATCGTCGGCAGTCTGCGCAAAAACTCCTACAACCATTTCGCCCTCAAGGCAGCGCAGGAACTGCTGCCGGACGGCGCTGTGCTTAACCTGTTCGAACTGCATGACATCCCTATCTTCAATCAGGATGATGAAATAGCGATGCCTGCTGCCGTGCAGCAATTCAGGCAACAGATTCTGGCCGCCGATGCCATCCTGTTCGCCACGCCGGAATACAATTATTCGGTTGCCGGCGTGCTGAAGAACGCCATCGACTGGGCATCGAGGCCCTTTGGCGAAAGCGCTTGGACAGGCAAGCCGGCCGCGGTGATGGGAGCGTCTCCCAGCAGCCAGGGAACCGTCCACGCGCAATTCCATCTTCGGCAAATCCTCGTCGCGCTGGATATGCCGACGGTCAACCAACCGGAAGTGATGATCGGCAATGCCGCACAGCGCTTTGGCCCGGACGGCAGGCTGACCGATGAGCGAATCCGGCAGTCTGTTCAGACGCTGCTGGAGACACTGGTACAGCTTGCAAAAAGCAGCCTGGCGAACAAAAACCAAACCGGCTGAAAGAGACAGGACTGGGCAGGGCAATGTCCGGCCCGGCGGTAAATCGCCGACGCGCTTCCTTCACCCCGTGCTGCTTGCGGCACGATCAATTGCAACACTCAAGCTGACGAGGCAACTGAATGCGCGCGCCATGGCGGCGGTCGATTGCCGGCGCAGACGTAGGACGGGGAGGGCTTGATCAGGTCTGGCACTGCAGCGGCAGGATAGCGCGCGCGTCACCTCCCGCCGCGCGCCAGCCTTGTGCGGCCGAATTGCGCGTCAGCGATTGCCAGGCATGGGGGACAGTGCTTAAGCCTGGGGCCGGAGTGGTGAGGTGCGCACCAGCATGCGGTGCGACCACAGGCTGGCGAAGGGAATCAGCAAGGCGGCGAACACGCCCGCGCTCTTGAGCGCGGAGATGTGACCGCGTGACAGCACATACAGCAGCATGGCTGTTGCCCCCAGGAACAGAATGCCGTGCGCCATGCCGACCACGCGAACGGCCTCTGGCATGCCGCCGAAATACTTCAGCGGCATGGCGATGGCGATCAGGGCGATGAGCGAAGCGCCCTCGGTCAGCGCGAGGATGCTCAGGTAATGCAGGGAGCGCGGTGTCTTCATGTTCATGTCGGTTTTTGCCATGCCTGCGTAATCGCCATTCGACGGGCGACCTGCCCCAACGGATAAAGGCCGAGTTTCATCCTGGCCTTATATCCGGTGTGGCTGGGGGTTGATTGGGCTCAGTCGCCGAACTGCGTGGTTTCGGTTTCCACCGGCAGGCCAAGCTGGCTCCAGGCATCGAAACCGCCGTGGATTGAACGCACCTTCGTGTAGCCCATGCGCTTGAGGTTCACGGCAGCCAGGGCAGCGCGGCCGCTGGTTTTGCAGTACACGAGAATGTCGGCGTCGCGCTGCGCCAGTTGCGGGTGGTCGCCGATCTTGAACTCCAGTAAGCCGCGCGGGATGTTGATTGCGCCGGGCAGACGACCTGCCTCAAATTCGGCCGGCTCGCGCACGTCCAGCAGCAGGGAGGACGGCAGCGCGGCCTGCGCGGTAGCGGGTTCGACTTCCAGGATTTGGGATTTGGCCTCGGCGACCAGATCCATTGCGGTCATGCTCATAGTTGCTCCATAAGTTTTTGGATGGAAGGGCGGCGAAACGCCGATCTATTGATTTTCGTTTACTCAGGGCCGCGAAGCAACTGCGCATAATCCATAATCTTGCAATATCAAACAATTACGCTATTTTTCTAGAGTATGGTTTGATATTCATCTCAATGCATTGATAGAAAATGATTTTTCGGCCAGGCGCGAGAGTGAACAACGCACCGGCGTGATGATCACGCAAGCGACCGCACGCGAGCATGGAGAATCAGCCATTCCCCGATCGTGAATGCGATAGCCGGTTTGGAAGGATGGGCAGTAGGGCACCCACGAGAGATCAGGACGGGCAGCATCAATCTGTCCAGAACCTGCTCGCCACCATCCCTTTTTCGAGGAGGCTGCCTTTCTTCGCTCGGTGGGTCCGGTAGCGCGCCAGGTTCTCGCCCGAAAGTTTCAGCCTGCCGCTGCGTTTGCCCTTTCCGGCGCCTTCCACCATCAGGGTCTGGCCGTCGAATACGGTCAGCGCCATCATCTTTTCACCCTCGTCGAGCTTGATCAGCTGCACGCCCTTGCCGCCGGTGCCTTCCTTTACTTCTTCGAGGGGGAACACCAGGGCCTTGCCGTTGCTTGCCGCAACCGCGACCCAGTCGCCCGTTGCAGGGACCGGAGGCAGGGGAGTTTGGCCGTCCTCGACCGCCATGAATGCCTTGCCGGCCCGTTGCCGGGACACCATGTCGGCACACTTGGCAATGAATCCGTAGCCCAGCGTGGTCGATGCCAGCCAGCGGGATTCCGGCGGCGCCGACAGGGCATGAACCAGCTTCGCGCCCTTGGCCAGATCAACGAGACTGGTGAACGGAACCCCATCGCCGCGACCGGAGGGCAGGTCGGCGATGCGAAGCGTATACGTGCGGCCGCTGCTGTCCATGAGGATGAGCGGATTCACCGTCCGGGTTTCGATGACCGCCATTTCGCCATCGCCCGCCTTGTACTGGATGGACGCGCGGTCGACACCATGGCCTTGCCGGGTGCGCAGCCAGCCATTCAGTGACACGATGACGGTCACCGGTTCGTCCACCATGGACTCTTCGCTCGTCGTTGCGGCGGTAATCGACTGCGCTGCCTCGATGCGGGTGCGGCGGTCATCGCCGTATTTTTTCATGTCGGCGCGGATCTCGTCGATGACGAGAGACGTCAGGGCATTGCCGTCGCCGAGGATGCGGTTGAGTTCGTCGCGTTCGCCCAGCAATTCCTTCAATTCCTTCTCGATCTTGATGGATTCAAGCCGGGCGAGCTGACGCAGGCGAATGTCCAGGATGTCATCGGCCTGCACCTCGGTGAGGTCGAAAGCGGCCATCAGGTCGGACTTGGGATCGTCCGACTCACGAATGACCCGGATCACCTCGTCGATGTTCAGGAGGATGGTCAGCCGGCCTTCCAGGATGTGGACACGCCGGTTCACCACTTCGAGCCGATGCTGGCTTCGGCGGCGCACGGTGTCGACCCGGAAGCCCGCCCATTCGGCGATCAACGCCACCAGACCCTTCTGGCCGGGACGACCATCCCGGCCGATCACCGTGAGGTTGACCGGCACATTGGTTTCCAGACTGGTCTGGGCCAGGAAGAAACGCATGAAGGCCTCGGGATCGTGGTTCCGTGAATTGGGTTCCAGGACCAGGCGAACCGGATTTTTCTCGTCTGATTCGTCGCGTGTGCTGTCCAGCAGGGCGAGGATCGCCTGCTTGAGATTCTTCTGTTCCGGCGACAGTTCCTTCTTGCCGGTCTTGGGTTGCGGGTTGGCCAGCGCCTCGATCTGGGTCAACGCCTGGGCGGTGGACACGCCAGGCGGCAGTTCGGTGACAACGATGCGCCATTGGCCGCGTGCCAGCTGCTCCACCGTCCATTGCGCACGAACGCGCACACTGCCGCGCCCCGATTCGTAGACCGCGCGAAGATCTGCGGAAGAAGTGATGATCCGCCCGCCGCCGGGGAAGTCGGGGCCGGGCACATGAGCAAGAATGCCGTCGAGGCTGATCGCGGGCTTTTTCAGGAGGGCGATGGCCGCGGAACCGAGTTCGCGCAGGTTGTGGGACGGGATCTCGGTGGCCATGCCGACGGCGATGCCGGACGCCCCGTTGGCCAGCAGCATGGGCAGCCGGGCCGGAAGCAGGGCGGGTTCCCTGAAGGCGCCGTCGTAGTTGGGCACGAAATCCACCGTGCCCATGTCGATCTCCGACAGCAGCAGTTCGGCGACGGGGGTGAGGCGGCTTTCCGTGTAACGCATCGCGGCCGCACCATCGCCGTCGCGCGACCCGAAGTTGCCCTGGCCGTCGATCAGCGGATAGCGCAGGGTGAAGCCCTGGGCCATGCGAACCATCGCATCGTAGACGGACTGGTCGCCGTGAGGATGGAGCTTGCCGATCACGTCGCCCACCACGCGGGCAGACTTCACGTGCTTGGTGCTGGACGTCAGGCCCATCTCGCGCATGGAGTAGAGGATGCGGCGTTGAACGGGCTTCATGCCGTCCTCGACGTAGGGCAGTGCACGGCCCTTCACCACGCTCATCGCGTAGGCCAGGTAGCAGCGCTCGGCATAAATGCCCAGCGGCAGCCCGTCTTCGCCACTCAAGCCGCCGTCGCCGGAAGACGGCGGGGGCGGCGGTGCCTGCGGTGGCGTGGACTGGGAAGACATTTCATCCGGGTTGCCGAAGAGGTCCAGGGTGTGGGTTTCAACCGACTTGGTCATACGTCAGCCTCCACCAGATTGCCCTTCGCTTCCATCCAGTCGCGCCGATCGGCGGCAGCGCTCTTGCCCATCAGCATGTCGAACAGCCTCAGCGCTTCATGCATTTCGTCGGCTGTGGCGCGCACAGGCAGGACGCGCCGCGTGGCCGGGTCCATGGCGGTTTCTCGAAGCTGGGACGGGTTCATCTCGCCCAGGCCCTTGAAGCGACCGACTTCGATCGCTTCGGGCTTGAATCCGTCCAAAGCGAGGCGGTCCTTGATCGCCACCAGCTCGCCGTCATCGAGGGCATATTGGCGTCGGGCGGGTTTCTTGCCCTTGGCCGGCGCGTCCACCCGGTAGAGGGGCGGCTGCGCGACGTAGATATGGCCCAGTTCGACCAGCTTCGGGAAATGGCGGAAGAAGAGCGTCAGCAGCAGGGTGGAAATGTGCGCGCCGTCGACGTCGGCATCGGTCATGATCACGACCTTGTGGTAGCGCAGGCCGGCGAGGTCCGGGCTGTCCCCCAGCTTGTGCCGCTCCACCCCGAGCGCGACCGCGATGTCGTGGATTTCCTTGTTGGCGTAGAGCGCGTTGGGGTCGGTTTCCCATGAGTTCATCACCTTGCCCCGCAAGGGCAGGATGGCCTGGGTTTCGCGGTCCCGTGCCTGTTTCGCACTGCCGCCGGCGGAATCCCCCTCGACGAGGAATATTTCACGAATAACCGGGTCGTCCGTGGCGGCGTCCGAAAGCTTGCCGGGCAGCACAGCGACCCCGGAGGTTTTCCGCTTCTCGGTTTTCTGGGCGGACTTGAGACGGTTCGCCGCTGCCTTGGCCGCCATCTCGGCGATGGCCTTGCCATACTCCACGTGGCCATTGAGCCAGACTTCGAAGGGATCGCGACTCATGGTCGAGACGAGCTTCACCGCCTCGCGCGAGTTGAGCTTTTCTTTCACCTGGCCCTGGAACTGGGGGTCCAGCAGCCGGGTGGAGAGAACGAAGGACATGCGCCCCGACACATCTTCCTGGCGCAGCTGCACACCGCGCGGAAGCAGCGCGTGATGCTCTGCAAAGGACTTCACCGCATCGAAGACGCCGGCGCGCAGACCGGCCTCATGGGTGCCGCCCTGCAGGGTTGGAATCAGGTTGACGTAGGATTCGGAGAAGCTGCCGGATTCCGCCCAGGTCACCGCCCAGGCCGCACCTTCGCCCTTGGCAAACCCGTTGGTGCCGTCCGTATAGGCCTCGCCGGCGAACACAGGCACCAGGGCTTCGTCCGGAGGGACCTGTTCGGACAGGTAGTCGGACAGCCCGCCCTGGTAGCAATAGACGTGCTCCTCCACAGTGTCGCCACGTTCGATCTCCAGCCGGAAAGTGACGCCGGGCAGCAGGACGGCCTTGGCGCGCAGCAGACGCGCGAGTTCACGCTCGGGGATTTGGGGCGAGTCGAAGAAGACCGGGTCGGGCCAGACCTGAATCGTCGTGCCCGACTCTTTCCTGGCGCACTTGCCGATAACAGAGAGCTTTTTGCTGACCCGTCCGCCATCCGCAAACACGACTTCGTAGACCTGGCCGTCCCGTTTCACCGTCACGGCCAGACGGGTGGCGAGGGCATTGGTCACCGAGACGCCCACCCCGTGCAGGCCACCGGAGAACGCGTAAGCCCCTTCGCCGGAGGTTTTGTCGAACTTGCCCCCGGCGTGCAGACGGGTCAGCACCACCACGACCGTGGGCTCTTTTTCCTGAGGATGGAGGTCTACCGGGATGCCGCGTCCATCATCGCTGACCCTGACAGAGCCATCCGCGCACAAGCGGACGCCGATCTGCGTGGCATGTCCCGCCAAAGCTTCGTCTGCCGAGTTATCGATAACCTCCTGGATGACATGCAGCGGACTGTCGGTCCGGGTGTACATGCCGGGGCGCGCCCTGACGGGCTCAAGTCCCTTGAGAACCCTGATCGAATCTGCGTTGTAATCCTTGGCCATTCTTTGCTTGTCTCGTGAATCAAAAGGTTGCGGTCACTCCGTAGCGACGACCGCGTCATTTAGCCGTAGGCACAATACTTATCATTGAATTGTTGCACGAACGTCGTGCGGGACAATACTTGATGGCGTGCGCTTGCCCGTTTTCCTGAATGCTCTGATCGCACAGGGGTTCACCGCAGCACGAGCCGGTGCAGATCGCCTTTGTCATAGTCGACGAGGTAGAGGTTGCCCGACTCGTCTTCGCCGAATGACGACAGGCTCAGCCCGCTGTCGAGCAGGCGCGCGTTCTCCCGGCCGCTGGCGCTGCGCTGCAGTCCTGATCGCCCTCGTTGCAAGCAACGTTGCGCGGGTTAAGCTGAGCGCACTGGTAAACGACAAGGCCGATTCAGCATGGAAGAAAATAACACCGTAAGCAGAAGCCTGCGGTTGTTCGGGGCGTTGCTGGTTCTGACCATTCTGGTGCTGGCCTATTTTCACCTGGATAGCCGCGGCTATCTGGAGCGGATTCTGGACGGTGAGTGGCTGCGCGAACAAACCCTGGCGCTGGGTATCTGGGGGCCGCTCCTGATCATCGGTCTAATGGCGCTGGCCATCGTCCTCAACCCCATCCCAAGCGCACCCATTGCCCTGGTCTCGGGTGCCCTGTTCGGCCATGCCTGGGGAACGCTGTATGTCGTCCTCGGCGCTGAAATCGGCGCCCTGATCGCCTTCGCAATCGCCCGCGCATTTGGCCACGACCTGTTGCGTCGGCTGTTCGGGGCGCGCATCGCGCTGGGCTGGCTGGGCTCGCAGAACACCCTGACATGGATGGTGTTCGTCTCCCGCTTGCTGCCTTTTGTCTCCTTCGACCTGGTGAGTTACGGTGCCGGCTTGACCCCTTTGAAGGCATGGCGCTTCGCGCTGGCGACCCTGCTGGGCCTGATTCCGGCGAGCTTTCTGCTAGCCCACTTCGGCGGCGAGTTGTCCCAAGCGAACATGGGGCTTGCGATGAACGCAATGCTGCTGATCGGCCTGCTGGTCGCGGTTCCACTGGCGATCAAAATCGTCCGCTCCCGAAGTGGTCGCGCGCCTGACGCCGAAAAATAAGGGGCGTCGATCAGCTTGGGGCAATGCCACCGCCGATGTAGAGCCCACCGGTCGCCAAGGCCAGGTAGCCCGCTGCCGCGACGCAGGCTGACACGAACAGCCGTGCTGCGCTCTTAGCCTGTCATGGCTACTGCCTCAGCTCGATTGTTCATCGAACGTCAGTGCTCGCCGGATTTTCAAGCTTTTCCTTGAAGTAGAGGAGTTCGCGGAATGCATGGTCATAGACAGCCTGCCGCCCCTTGAGGCGACTCTGGAAAAACCAAAGATAGAACCGCCCCCTCAAAGAGTCTGGGAAGTCGATGTGCACGTTATGCGCCAATTGAACACCATCCTTGCTCTCGGCCATACGAAGAACCCCACCTTCAGGGAGCCGAATAGTGAGCAGGCCACCAAAGAGACGATAGGCTGCAGTCCCAGTCCAAAACACAAGATGATGGCGCTCCATGTAATGAACGCGTCTCTGAAGGACTGCTCGTATACCCGCTACGCTTTCCTTCTGGGCAAAAATGATGCCCGTGTGCGGCAGGTTATCCGGGCTGTCATAGCGCAGCCCGAAGTGCTCGGTTGAATGGGGGTTGCGCGAATGGTGATACTGGTATCAACGGCAAGAAACATGATCGTGCCCTCCTTCTCGAGCGGGCTCCCATACGAATACTAGAATGCCACCCAAGATCAATGGGGCGGGACCTCAATCACAAGGCGCCCGAGTGAGGTCCACGATGCGGCGTGACTTCCAGATTGCCCACCTCACATTCCTCAAAATAATGGACAAAGCCTCGCTGTAAACGCTCCCGCCATCCTGCACCGAGTTGCGTACCGACTTGTCCGATGCGCGTTTCAATCTGTTCAGCGGTTGCCTGTATCAGGTCGTAGGTGATGGATATAGTGTTTCCTTCCGCTGCTATATGCTTGATTCCCATCATGGCGCCCAACGCTTGCGCCAGGATGGCCGCCTCAGCATCGGTCAACGGCTGTTCCAGGCGGAACCGCCGCTGTTTGATGATTTCAATCCCCTCCTGCTTGGGTGCTTTCTTGCCCGGAACGCCGATATACAAATGCGGGTTCGCCTTGAACCGCTCCTGACATTGCTGGGAACAGAAGACATAACGAATGCCCAGGTGTTCCAGGGTAAAGGAATCCCGGCTGACCTGCATTCCACATACCGGATCTTCTGTGCTGCTATCCATCACGTTCCTCCCGGGTTCTCTGGAACGTACTCAAAATCAGCCATTCCAGGCCACGCCGCAAAACTTGATTCAGGGTTGCCGGTTGGCGATCTCAAAGCTAACCCCCACCCCGCGTGCCAAGCCGCATTCCTGCATTGTGCCGCCGTGACACAGCGCGATCCAGAATCCTTGCTTTCTGCAACATCCTGGCGACCTGACTGGCCAACGGCAGACATGCCGGCGGACCGGACGGCCGCGGGGGCTAACCGAACTGTTCGGAGTTGGCTGCTTGTGTGAATTCGACGCGGTGGAAAAGTTTCGCTGGATGGCTCAAAGATTCCTTTCCGGCGCCTTCCTGCAAAGGCGGCGCCCAGCCAGGTCATCAGCACGATGGTTCGATCGTCGATCCAAGGGGGTCAATGCCCATGGCGGTGATGGATGTCCGGAAAATGGGGATGTTTGTGGGTGATGACGGCATGCCGATGGGGATGGCTGTGCGGCGCGCTGCCATCCCAGTCGAAATCGTGCTCGTGCGGGTGATGCGCGTCGTGAACGTGTGGATGGGTATGCTCGAGCGGTTCGTGCGTGTGCTCATGCGCGTGACGCTCGGTCAGATGCAGCCAGACCCCCATCCCCATCAGGGTGGCGGCGACCCAGAACGGCGCAGGCGTCGGTTCGCCCAGCAGCAGGATGGCGATGGCGGCACCGATGAACGGCGCGGTGGAGAAATAGGCGCCGGTGCGGGCCGTGCCCAGACCACGCAGCGCCTGCACAAAAAGCACCAGGCTCAAGCCGTAGCCCACCAGGCCGACCGCCATGGCCGCACCCGCGGCGGGCCAGGCGGGCAGGGACGCGCCCAGTAACAAGGCGAGGCTGGTGTTGACCACGCCTGCGGTCCAGCCCTTTGCTCCGGCAATGAACAGGGCATCCGAGCCGGAAACCCGGCGCGTCAGGTTGTTGTCGATGGCCCAGCACAGGCAGGCGGCGGCAATGGCCAGGGGACCGATCCAGTCCGGGGACGCGCTGCCGGCGGCGGGCCAGGCGAGCACCGCGCCGCCCGCGACGATCAGCAGCATGCCGAGCACGATGCGGCGGTCGGCGTTTTCCTTGAAAACCACCCAGGCCAGCACGGCCGTGAGCACCGCCTCCAGGTTGAGCATGAGGGAGGCGGCGCCCGCATCGGTATGGGTGAGGCCGAACACCAGCAGCACCGGCCCCAGCAAGCCGCCGAAGACGATGGCAGCCGCAAGCCAGCGCCATTCCCCGGGGGCCAGCCCGCTCGGCTTCCAGCCGCGATCCCGCAGCAGGCGGATCGCGGCCAGCCCGAGCCCGCTGCCCAGGTAGAGCAGCCCGGCCAGCAGCAGGGTCGGCAGCTCGCCGACCAGCAGCTTGACCAGCGGCGTGCTGGCGCCGAACAGGGCGGCGGCCGCCAGGGCGGGCCAGATGGCGGCGCGTGGATTGTTCACGGGAAACGAGACGGGCGCACCCGGCTTATTTCAAATTGAAGGTCGCCTTTGCCGGGGGTTTGCCGGGCAGGGTCGTCGTGAGCACCACCCGCACGCCGACACCGACCTTGAAGCTGCCCTGGGCGATCATGCGGTTCTCGCCGGCCGGTTCCAGGGTGGCTGTGGTCTTCTGGTTGCCGGCGTAGATCACGGCCTCCGCCTGGGCACCCTGGATGGCAACCGGCTTGCCGTGATCGCTGACGTAGAGGGTCAGGCTGTCGGGTTTGGCGACCAGTTCATAGGCCACGTTCCTGACCTCACGCACCACGCCTCCATATTTAGGACCGTGATCGTGACCCGCGCCGGCGAAGACGGGGGCGGCATTCAGCGCAGCGGCAAGACCGGCGGCGGCATACAGCGAGAAGAGGGTAAGCTTCATGTTGACGCCTTTTTCAGTTGGAAAATCAGGTTTTCGGGATTCAGACGGGATTGATGTCTTCAACCGTGCGGCGGGGCGGTGTGTCGCCATTTTCCAGCAGTTGGTTGATTGCGCCGAAGCGCAGATAAAGCGCCGGCACGACGATCATGTTGAGCAGGGTCGAACTCAGGAGGCCGCACAGGATGACCACCGCCATCGGCGCCTGGATTTCGCTGCCCGGTTCGCCGGTAGCCAGGGCCAGGGGCACCAGGGCCAGGCCGGTGGCGAGCGCGGTCATCAGGATCGGCACCAGCCGTTCCTCCGCGCCGCGCTTCACTGCTTCGGCCGCGTCGCGCATGCCCTCGTGCTCCACCAGATGGTGGATGTGCGAGATCATCATCACCCCGTTTCGCGTGGCGATGCCGAACAGGGTGATGAAGCCGATGATCGACGCCACCGACAGCACGCCGCCGGCGGCGAATACGCCGATCACCCCACCGATCATTGCGAGCGGCAGGTTGAGCATGACCAAGAAGGCGTCGCGCGCGGTGCCGAAGGCGATGAACAGCAGCAGGAAGATGCCGACCGTCACCGCCGCGCCGAGGATCAGCAGGGTGCGCGAAGCCGCTTCCGCGCTCTCGAACTGGCCGCCGTATTCGATGTGATAGCCGGCGGACAGTTCCACGTTCGCTGCCACCTGCGTGCGGATGTCGGCGACCACGCTCGCCAGATCGCGCCCGGCCACGTTGGCCATCACCACCATCTTGCGCTGTACGTTCTCGCGGCTGATGGAATACGGCGCGCGGTCGTTGCGGATGTCGGCCAGCGCCGACAAGGGCAGACGCGCGCCGTCGGCGGTGGTGACGAGGGTGGCGCGCACCGCGTCGATGTTCGCGCGCGTCGACGGATCGAAACGCAGCACCAGGTCGAAGCTGGCCTGCCCCTGCTGCACGCGGTTCACCGGCAGGCCGGTGAAGGCCGCCTCGATCACTTCCGACACCTCGCGGATGCTGAGGCCGTGTTGCGCCAGCGCGTCGCGGCGGAAGCGGATGGTGAGGAAGGGGATGTCGGTCTGCTGTTCGTCGGTGACATCGACCGCGCCCGGCACGTCCTGGGCGATGCCCTTGACCTGCTGGGTCAGCCGGCGCAGTTCGTCGAGATCCGGCCCGAAGATCTTCACCGCGATGTTCGAGCGGCTGCCCGACAGCATGTGGTCGATGCGGTGCGAGATCGGCTGGCCGACGACGATCTGGGTGCCGGGCACGCTGGCGAAATCCTCGCGCAGCGCGGCGAGGAAGTCTTCCTTGCTGCGTTCGCCCATCTTCAGCGTCACCTCCATTTCCGACGCCGATACGTCCATGGCGTGAGGATCGCCCTCGGCGCGGCCGGTGCGGCGGGCGGTGGCCACCACCTCGGGATGCGACAGCAGGATGTTCTCCACCATGCGGCCGAGGCGGTCGGATTCCTCAAGAGAAGTGCCGGGCAGCGTGGCCATGCCGACGGTAAGCGTGCCTTCGTTGAAGTCGGGCAGGAAGGTGCGGCCGGCGAAGGACAGCGCGACCAGCGCGACAATCAGCGTTGCGACACTGATGCCAGCAACGGTCTTCCAGCGCGCCAGCGTCGCGTCCAGCATGCGGCGGTAGCCGGCCTTGAGGCGATGGATGAAGCGCGGCTCCACGCTTTCGCGCGCCGTCTTCGAGTTCGGCAGCAGCAGCGCCGCCAGCACCGGCGTCACCGTGATCGCCACCACCAGCGAGGCGGCCAGCGACACCACATAGGCCAGGCCCAATGGCGCCATCAGACGCCCCTCGACGCCGGAGAGGAAGAACAGCGGCAGGAACACCAGGATGATGATCAGCGTGGCGAACACGATCGAGCCCTGGATCTCGCGCGTCGCCGCGTATACCAGATGCAGCGTGTTGGTCCGCTGCGCCGGCGGCCTGGCGCCGTTCTCGCGCAGGCGGCGCACGATGTTCTCGACCACGATGATGGCGTCGTCCACCAATGCGCCCAGGGCGATTGCCATGCCGCCCAGCGTCATGGTGTTGATGGTGGCGCCCAGCGCCTTCATCGTCAGGATGGCCGCCACCAGCGACAGCGGGATGGCGACCAGGCTGATCGCCGTGGCCCGCGCCGAGAGCAGGAAGGCGAAGACGATGATCACCACCAGGATCGCGCCTTCGATCAAGGCCTTGTTCAGGTTGTTGATGGAGACGCGGATGAAGTCGGCCTGGCGGAAGATGTGGCGCTCGATCTTCATGCCCGCGGGCAGCCCCGACTGGATTTCTTCCAGTGTGGTGTCGAGGCGGTCGGTCAGGTCGAGAGTGTTGGCGCCCGGCTGCTTCTGGATGCCCAGCACCACCGCCGGCTTGCCGTTGTGCGAACCGACGCCGCGCGTGGGCGCAGGGCCGATGTCCACCTCGGCCAGATGCCTGATCAGCACCGGCTGGCCGTCACGCCTGGCCACCACGGTGGCGGCGATGTCCGCCAGCGCCTCGATGCGCCCCAGACCCTGGATCAGGTATTCCTGGCCGCCCTCGACCATGAAGCCGGCCGAGGTGTTCTGGTTGGCGTCGCGCAGGGCGCGGGCCACCTCGTCCACGGTCAGGCCGTACGCCGCCATCCGTTCCGGATTGAGCGTCACCTGGAACTGCTGGGTGTCGCCGCCGATGGGCAGCACTTCAGCCACGCCGGGCACCGCCAGCACGCGGCGCTTGATGACCTGCTCGGCGGTGTTCCTGAGTTCCATGCCGCTATGGCGGTCGGATGCCAGGGCGATGAACAGGATCTCGCCCATGATCGACGCCGCCGGCGCCATGGCGGGCGCCGGGATGTCCGCCGGCAGCGCGGCGCGGGCGAGCTGCAGGCGTTCGGCCACCACCTGGCGGGCGAGATAGAGGTCGGTTCCCCACTCGAATTCCACCGTCACCACCGACAGGCCGATCTTGGTGGATGAGCGCACCCGGCGCACGTCCGGCGCGCCGTTCAGCGCGGTCTCGATGGGGAAGGTGACGAGGTTTTCCACGTCGGTCGGCGCCATGCCGTGCGCCTCGGTGACCACCGTCACGCTCGGCGCGGTAAGGTCGGGGAAGACGTCCACCGGCGTTCTGGCGGCCTGCCAGCCGCCCCAGGCCAGCAGCAGCACGCCTGCGATGACGACGAAGAGTTTATTGCGCAGCGACCACGCGATGATGTGTCCGATCATGGCGTCATGCCTCCGAAGGGACGCCCCGAGGGGGCATGACCAGCGAACGCAAGTGAGCAAGGTAAAGTCATGGCATCTCCCGATCAGTGCGCATGGCCGTGGCCGATTTGCGCCGTGCCGGTGGACGCCAGCTTGACCAGATAGGCGCCGCGCGAGACCACGCGCTGCCCCGGCGTCAGGCCGTCCAGCACTTCCACCCAGTCGCCTTCGCGCGCGCCCAGGCGCACCTGTCGCCGCTCGAAGGATTCGCCGCCGGTCATCACGAACACCACGTTCATGCCGCCTTCGTCCAATACGCTCGATGCCGGAATCGCCACCGCATCGCGCGCGCCGCCGGCAAAGACCTGGGCCTGCACTGCCATGCCGATGGGCAGATGGCGGCCGGCTGCGCTGAACTCGAACACCACCGGCACGGTGCGGGTGACGGCATCCACCACGCCGCCAACGGCGATCAGCTGCCCGTTCTTGCCGGGAATGATTTCGGTGCTCTGTTCATCGCCCGCCACGCGGAAGGCGGCCCCGGTCGGCCTGGCCAGCCGCGCCGCGTCGGATTCGGCAACGCGCAGTTCCAGCCACAGCGTGCTGCGGTCGGCGATGTGGAACAGCAGAGCGCCTTCCTGGGCGAACGCGCCGGGCGACACGCGCACATCCGCGATCGTCCCGGCTACCGGCGCGCGGACCGGGATGCCGCCCCCGGCGCCGCCGTACTGGCCCAGGCGCTGCTGCGCGGCGGAGAGCTCGGCACGCGCCGCAGCTGCGGCAGCGCGCGCGGCGAGCAGCCGTTTCTCCGGCACCGCCTCGTCGCGATAGAGGCTTTCCATGCGCGCCGATTCCTGGCTCGCCAGCGCGTGTTCAAGCCGTGCCTTGCTTGCCGCGGCGCGCAGGGTGGCGAGATCAGTGTCGCCGCCCATGCGTGGCACCAGATAGGCGAGCAGTTCGCCTTTTTTCACCCGCTGGCCCAGGCGCGGGAAGGCGCCTGCAGGCTGCACCTGTCCGGCCGCCACGGCAGTGATCTGGGCCTCGCCATCCGGGCGCGCGCGCAGGACACCGGTTGCATTGACTGTCGTGTGGATCGGACGCGTCACCACCTCGGCGGTGGCGAAGTCGACTTTCCACTGCTGTTCCTTGGTGAAGCTGATGCCTTCGTCGTCGTGCGGCGCCGGCTCGGCCTCGGCGGCCTTGCGGTCGGGATACACCGTGTATGGGCCGAGTTCGTGCGTCACGCTGAACCCGGGGGTGACGACCTCGATCGTCAGATCGCGATCTCCCGCATGCTTCGGCGTCACCTCGGGGCGGAAGATGCCGGGCTGGCTGGAGCCGTCCACGCTGAATACTTCATCCGGGTGGCCGCGGCCGGAGAGCCGGACCGTGACCTTGCCGGCGGTCAGCGCCTTGAAGTCGGACAGTGTGGTCAGGTGCGCGGCAAAGGCGGATTCTTCACCGACCACCAGTTGCTGGAACTCGACGAACAGCTCGGTGCGGTCAGTGAAGTGGGTGAGCTTTTCACCGCCGGTGCCGTGGCCGTGTTCTGCCTCGGCTTCCGCCGCAGGGGGATGGCTGCCGTCTTCGGCGTGCTCGTGGTCCCCCTCGCCGCAGCCGATCAGCAAAAGCGCGGCGCAAAGGGATGCGCCAAGTGATTGAGTCAGGGTCTTGTTCATTGGTCGACACTCCCGGTGATGTGTTTTTCCCCCGGCTCGGGAAAATGCGGCGAGCCGCCCCCTGAGGGGGGCAAATCAATCGCCGGGCCGTCCCGAGATTGATTTGCGAGAAGGTCATATTCGATGCGGGCGTCGCGCGCCCGCTTTTCAAGTTCAAGCGCAGTGGTTTCCGTCTCCAGCGCGCCGCGGTAGGCATCGAGCAATTCCAGCAGGCTGGATTCGCCGCCCTGATAGGCGGCTTCGGCGATGCGCAGCAGTTCGGGGGAAGCCGCCACCGCACGGCGGCGATAGTCGGCCGCTGTCACGCGCAGGCCTTCGGCCTGGCGGTAGAGACCGCGTAGTTCGCCCTCGGCGCGGCGCTTCGTCAGGCGGTATTCGGCGCGCGCCTGCAGGGCTTCTGCCGCCGCGCGTTGCTGACCGGCCTGCTGGCGGTCGAACACCGGCAACGGAATGGAAAGCGACAGCGCCAAGCCCTTGTCCTGGCTGCTGCCGTTATCGACAAGCTTGGGGCCGATCCCCACGGTCACCTCCGGAATGCCGCCGCGCGTGGCGGCACGCCTCTCCAGATCGGCGGCCTCGGCACGACGGGACAGCGACTGCAGGTCGGGGCGCTGATCGAGCTGGGTCAATACCGTGTCGACCGGCGTTGGGGCCGACGGCAATAACGCGCCTTTCAGGAGGCGGGCTTCGGGTGCGCCGGTAAGCGCCACCAGGAACGCCTGGGCCCGATCCAGTCCGGCGCGCCCGGCTGCCAGCCGGGCTTCCGCTGTCTGGCGTTCGCGTGCAAGGCGGCGCCGGTCATAACCGGAAGCCTCGCCCGCGCGGGCCAGCTTGCCGACCATGCCCTCAATCCGGGCGAAGCGCTCCGTCCAGGTTTCGGTCGCGCGGATGGTCTCCTGCCGGAACAGGACTTCATGGAAACTGCGGCGTATTTCGGCGGCCATCTGCAGTTGCCGGGTCGCATTGCCGGCGGTGACGGCCGCCACCCGGCGGCTGGCGGCTTCACGATGCAGCCCACGGCGTCCGGAGACGTCGAAGCTTTGCTCGAGCATCCAGGTTTGTTCGACCGCGTCCGGTGAACCGTCAACCGTTTCCCGGCTGTAGCTCAGGGTGGGATTGGGGTACAGGCCGGCGGCAAGGACATCGGCCTCGGCAGCCTGCACCGCGCCGCGTTCAAGATCGGCGAAATCGGCGCGCGTCAGGCCCAGGCGCACTGCCTCGGCCTCGGTAAGCGGGGTTTGTGCCCACACTGCCCATGGCAGCGCGAGCAGGCATACGGATAGCGTGAATCGCATGGTCTTCCTCGTGATCAAAACAGGGAACGAAGAGCACCGGCGTGCGACAGGAGCACACACGGCCAAAAGCCGCGTTAGGGCAAGCGCTCGCCGGTTCAGGCGCGCGCTAGAGGGGGGCGGTCGAGAAGCGGGGGGGTGTGCGACAAGAAGGCCGCAGGCGGATACAGAATCGGTCCGCCGGACAAGGCTATATCCAGCGTGATGGCGGACTCCATCGGGATGGGGGTGAAGACCGGATGGCAGTGGCCATGATGGCCGTCCTCGTTGTGATCCGGATTCTTCGTGTCGCCCGAGGCGTCGTGATCTGGATGAGTGCTTTGATGATGGTCATGATCATGCGTATGAAAGCCCGCAGTGGCCACATCCTTCCCCGCGTGCCCATGCAAGCCCGCCGCCGCTGCCCAGGCGAACTGGAGCGGAATGATGAGCATGATGATCAGGACGATGAGGCGGCGCATGGCGTGCATTCTACCTAAATGACCTGGTTTACCCAGGGTTCGTTCATACCGCCGACGTTCCTGTGTGCAGACACACGTCTTGGCCGGCGTGGGCTGCGACGTGCCAATGGCGACGCTGGCTCAGCCTTGCCAGCTCGATGCGAAACACGGCTCATCGGCCCAGGCAGCATCAGGCCGGGGCGTTGGGTGGGAGGGCAGGTGCGGAGTCGTGCGCTGCGACAAAGCGCGCGACGAATGCGCCCTCATAGCCTGCCGGCAGCGGAAGTCTGACACGGTGGCCGCTGCCCGGGGCGACGTTGACCGGGGTACCGTCTTTGCCTTGCATGGTGGCAATCGTCAGCTCCAGGTTGCCCCTGGGGTGGATGAGTTCGATGCGGTCGCCGACCGAAAACCGGTTCTTCACCTCGATTTCAGCCAGGCCTGCCGCGTCATACGCCAGGAGGTCGCCGACATACAGGCTGCGGTCCGACTCGGAGTGGCTCTTCAGGTAGCCCTGGTATTCGCGATCCGGGTGGCGTTCGTAGAAGCCGCCGGTATAGCCGCGGTTGGCCAGGCCGTCGAGTTCGCGCAGCAGGGCCGGATCGAGCGGGCGGCCGGCGACGGCATCGTCGATGGCCTGGCGATAGGTCTGGCAGGTGCGCGCCACGTAGTAGGGCGACTTGGTGCGGCCTTCGATCTTGAGTGAGTCGATGCCGATTTCGGTCAGCCGCTGCACGTGTTCGATGGCGCGCAGGTCTTTCGAATTGAGGATGTAGGTGCCGTGCTCGTCTTCTTCGATCGGCATATAGCTGCCAGCGCGTTCCTTTTCTTCCAGCAAATACACGTCGCCATCCGGCGCGACTGTGGCGGGCTTGACGTCGTATTCCCAGCGGCAGGAATTGGTGCAGGCGCCCTGGTTGGGGTCGCGGTGGTTGAAGTAGCCGGAGAGCAGGCAGCGTCCGGAATAGGCGATGCACAGCGCACCATGCACGAAGACTTCCAATTCCATGTCCGGGCATTCCTGTCGGATTTCGGCGACCTGGTCGAGCGAGAGTTCGCGCGAAAGAATGACGCGGCGGATGCCGAGTTTTTTCCAGAACCGCACTGCTGCGTAGTTGACGGTGTTGGCCTGTACCGACAGGTGGATGGGCATGTCGGGCCAGGTTTCGCGAATCATGTCGATCAGGCCGGGGTCGGCCATGATCAGCGCGTCCGGCTTGAGGGCGATGACCGGCGCCATGTCGGCCAGGTAGGTTTTCAGCTTGCTGTTGTGCGGGAAGATGTTGCTGACGACGAAGAACTGCTTGCCCCGGCTGTGCGCGTATTCGATGCCGGCCCCCAGCGCGACTTCGTCACGGAAGCTGTTGTTGCGGACGCGCAGGCTGTAGCGCGGCTGGCCGGCATACACCGCATCGGCGCCGAAG